>JBFKQZ010000010.1:0-26873 GCA_041627475.1 Nitriliruptoraceae bacterium
GCGTCGGCTGGCAGCAGGTCCGGCGCGGTCAGGGCACCCGCCGGGACGAGGTCGCGGGGGCGCTCGGCGACGCGGACGTCCGCGGGACCGACCGGCGCGCCCGGGACCAGGGCGCGGTCGGTGACGAGGACCGGCTGCGGTGGTCCCCAGCGGCCGTCCACCAGCCCGCCCGTCGCGGCCAGCACCAGCACGGCGGCGACCAGACCGCGCAGCAGGACCCGCAGACGGGTCGGCGCGCCGGCCCACCACTCCAGGGCCGCGTCGAGGGGACGCGGCCAGGCCGGGGCGGGACCGTCGAGGTCGAGGGGGAGGCGCACGGCGACACCGTGCCCGTCCGCGTGCGCGCCGGGGCGTCGGCCCGCGGCGGACCTGTGGACGTCACTCGGCCCGGAGGCCGGCGCCGCAGTCGCAACCGGGCTCCGACGGCACCGCCGCGACGAGGTCGTGCAGCACGTCGCGGAGTCGGTCGACGTTGGCGGCCATGACCTCGAGGACGGCGTCGTGGGTCACGGCGTCGTCACCGCCCTCCACGCCGGCGTCGTGGTCGGTGACCATCGCGATCCCCGCGGCGCAGACCTGGGCCTCGCGGAGCAGCGGGATCTCCGGCACCTGGGTCATGCCGATGACGTCCCAGCCCTGGGCGGCGTACCAGCGCGACTCCGCCCGGGTGGAGAAGCGCGGCCCCTCGATCACCACGATCGTCCCGCGTTCCTCGTGGGGGTGCGCTCCGGCGCGCAGCGTGTCGGTGGTCACGCGGCGCAGCTCCGGGCAGTACGGGTCGGCCATGGCGACGTGCTGGACGTCGGGACCGTCGAAGAACGTCTGCTCGCGCGAGCGGGTCCGGTCGACGAACTGGTCCAGCACCACGAACGTGCCGAGGTCGAGCTCCGGGCGCAGCGCGCCGACGGCGCACGGGGCGACCACGCGGGTGACGCCGAGCTCGCGCAACGCCCAGACGTTGGCCCGGTAGTTGATCCGGTGCGGCGGGATCGAGTGGTCCCGACCGTGCCGTGCGAGGAACGCCACGTCCCGCCCGCCGTACGTGCCGGTCACCACGACGTCGGACGGCGGCCCCCACGGCGTGTCGACGGTGTGCTCGGTCGCGTCGTCGAGCAGCTCGTAGAAACCCGAACCGCCAAGGATCCCGATGTCGGCCACGGTGGTCCCTCCTGTCGCGGCGGACGCTACCGGCGACGTCCGGTCGCGCTCCCGGGGCTGGTTCCCGCGCAGAACCGTGGTCGGCATGGCACGCTGCGTGCTCAATGGGGACGATCAGGGACGCCGAGGACGAGATCGCGCGACAGCGCGTGGGCACGATCGTGCTCGCACGCTGGATCGGCGCCGTGTTCGGGCTGTTCCAGGTGCTGGCGTACCGGACCTTCCCGTACCCCGACGGGGTCCGGGAGGTGGCGCTCGGCATCGTCGGGCTCATGGCCCTGTCGAACGTCGCGTTCGAGGTGCTGCGGCGACGCGACATGGACTCTGCGCAGCTGCGCCGACTGGCCCTGTCGCTGCTCGTCACCGACGTGCTCGTGGTGTCGGGCCTCACGTGGGTCTACGCCTTCGACGCCGTCTCGGTGATCTTCGCCATCCTCTTCCTGCTCCCGATCGAGGGCGCGGTGCTCTTCGGCCTCCCCGGGGCGATGTGGACGTGGGGCGCGGTGGCTGCGCTCTACGCCGGTCGCGAGGTCTTCGCGACGCGGTACGGCGACCCGTTCGAGTTCGAGTCGGTGACGTTCCGGATGGGTCTGATCGGCATCGTGGCGTTCATCGTGGGGCTGCTGGTCCGTGACCTCGTCAAGCAGCGGCACGAGACGATGCTCGCGCTCCGTTCGGCGCGCCAGGCCAACGACTCCCGGTCGCGGTTGATCTCGATGCTGGCGCACGACGTCCGGGCGCCGATCGCCGGCGCCCGCTCGGCGGTCGACACCCTCCAGATGGCGGGTGACCGCATCGACGAGGACCAACGCGACCGGCTGCTCGCCGCCGGACGGCGGCAGGCGGACCGGGCGCTGTTCATCGCGTCCGACCTGCTCGACCTCGCCCGGGTCGAGGCGGGCACGCTGACGACCTCGCCCCGTGAGGTCGTGCTGGAGGACCTGCTCGAGCGCATCGGTGAGGTCCTCGGGGACCGGGCCGCTCCCACGGTGGACGTGGACGGCCTGACCGTCTGGGCCGACCCGACCCGGCTCGAGCAGGTGGTCTACAACCTCCTCGACAACGCGGCGAAGTACGGCTCCGACCCGATCGAGGTCACCGCGGAGGTCGTCGGGGACGAGGTGGAGCTCTGCATCCGTGACCACGGCCCCGGGGTGCCACAGGGCGTCGACCTGTTCGCGGCCTTCGCCGGGGCCGGCGAGGGCTCGGTCGGCCTCGGCATGTGGATCGTGCGCGAGCTCGTCCGGGCGATGGGCGGGAGCATCGCGTACCGCGACGCTGACCCAGGTGCCTGTTTCGTGGTCCGGCTCCCGCGTCCGGAGGGCAGCGACGAGCCGACGTCGGCCGCCGTCGATCGTCTGCCGCAGCACGGCTGACCCATGACCGAGCGAACCCGGGGCCAGCTCGAGGCCGCCATCACGAAGGCGATCACGCAGTTCGAGCGTGACTACCTCGGTCGCGGACCCCGTGAGGCGCGCACCTTCATCGTCGAGGACATGGTCCTGGTCCGGCTGAAGGGCATCCTCAGCCCGGCGGAGCTCCAGCTGAGCACCGAGCCCGGTGGCGTCGAGATGATCAAGCAGATGCGGTCACGGCTCGTCGAGAGCTGCGCCGACGACCTCACCGCCATCGTGGCGGAGGAGACCGGCTGCCGCGTGACGTCGATGCACGCGGACATCAGCGCCCGCAGCGGTGAGCGCGTGTTCGTGTTCGGCCTCGATGAGGTCCTGCTCCCGGAGGACTGACACCGGAACATCGGTTCCGGTTCTTCCTTGCGTACGTTGGCGCGTTCGGTTATCGTCGTCTCGCCGACCGAGGTGGCAGGGTCCCCGCACCGGGCGACCTCGCCGGCACCGACAACCGAGGCGACCAGCGCCACGCACGCTCCCCGAGCGGGCACGGCGACAGTAGGCCGACACGACGACGTCACGCGTCTCGTGTCGGCCTTTTCGTGTGCCGAGCACCGGTCGCCACAGGCAGCCTCCTCCAGGAGCCCTCCCGATGACCACTCCCGCGGCGTTCGCCGTCCTGCTCGCCCCGGCCGCGTTCGTGCTGGTCGCGCTGCTCGCCCTGCGACAGCCAGGCCTGCGGCCACGACTCGTCCAGCGTGCCGGCGCTGTCGCGTCCGTGCTCGGCATGGTCGTGGCGGTCACCGCCGGTGCCACCGCCGCCGGCAACGGCCTCGTCGAGAGCCCGACGCTCGGCGTCGCGGGCCTCGGTCTGTCGGTCCGCCTCGATGCGCTCAGCACCGTCATGTTGGCGATGATCGCGGTGCTCGCGGCGGTCATCGTGCGCTACAGCGCCACGTACCTCGACGGGGACGCACGCCACGGGGCCTTCCTCGGGCGGCTCGCTGCGACGATCGCCGCGGTGGAGGTGCTCGTGCTCGCTGGCAACCTCGCGCTGTTCGCCCTCGCGTGGATCGCGACCAGCCTCGCCCTGCACCGCCTGCTCGTCTTCTATCCCGAGCGCCCCCGTGCGGTCGTGGCAGCGCGCAAGAAGTTCGTCGTCGCCCGGATCGGGGACGCGCTGCTGCTGGGTGCGGTCGTGCTGCTCCACGCCCGCTTCGGCACGGGCAACCTCGAGGAGCTCTTCACTGCGGTCCGGGCGGCGGAGCCCGCAGGGTGGGCACTCGGTGCCACCGGTGGCGCGGCGCTGCTGCTCGCCCTCGCCGCCGGGCTCAAGTCGGCACAGTTCCCGACGCACGGCTGGCTGGTCGAGGTGATGGAGACACCGACGCCGGTGTCCGCCCTGCTGCACGCCGGCATCCTCAACGCCGGGCCGTTCCTGGTGGCGCGGTTCGCGTTCGTCGTCGACGGCGCGGACGTGGCCACGACGGCGCTGATCGTGAGTGGCGGCGCGACGGCGCTCTTCGCCTCCGTCGTCCTGCTCACCCAGCCTGCCGTGAAGGTCGTGCTGGGCTACTCCAGCGCCGCGCACATGGGCTTCATGCTGCTGCTGTGCGGGCTGGGGGCGTACCCCGCAGCGATGCTCCACCTCGTCGCCCACTCGTTCTACAAGGCCCACGCGTTCCTGTCGTCGGGCAGCGCCATCGACGAGGCACGCGCCGGTCGGGTCACCCTGCCGCAGCGACTGGGCAGCCCGGTGCGCGTGCTCGGCAGCATGGCCGTCGCCGTGGCGGTGTACGCGTCGCTCGGTCTGCTCTGGGGAGGTGAGCAGCTGCGGGACCCCGTGCTGCTCGCGATCGGCGGGATGCTCGTGCTGGCGCTCGCGCAGCTCGTCGCGCCCGCGCTCGACAGTGACGGCCCGATCGCCGGTGCCGCCCGCGCGACCGGCCTCGCCCTGGCCGTCGCGGTCGCCTTCTTCGTCCTCGAGGCCGGTGCGCACGAGCTGCTGTACGGCACGGTCCCGGACCTCGCCGGCCGCGGTGCGGTCCAGCTCGGGCTCGCGGCCGCCGTCCTCGCGGTCTTCGCGGTGGTGGTCGTCCTGCAGGTCCTCGAGCCGGCACGACCCTCCAGCGCCCGTCGCCGTGCCTGGGCCGTCCATCTCCGCAACGGCCTCTACGCCAACGCCCTCCTCGACCGGCTCGTGGGCGGACTCCGTGTCCCGCGCGCCGCCGGTCCTCGCCACTGACCACGCACGAACCAGAGAGGAACGACGATGACCCCTCCCCGTTCCGGCACCGACACCGTCACCACCCGGACCACACCGGTCCGCACCGAGGTGCCCCGCGGCACGCTCGAGGCCGCCTGTGAGCGCATCGCGCCGCTGTGGCCGCTGGACCACTTCGTCGCGGTGAACCCCTACCTGGGACTCGCCGAGCAGCCCTTCGAGGAGGCGCTCGCGACCCTGTCCGCGACGATCGGGGCCCGCGCGACACTGCCGGCCGACTTCTACCTCGCGGCGTTCGAGGAGGGTCGCCTCACGCGCGACGACCTGGTCGCGGCGCTGGCTGCACGGCCGCGCGCTGCCGCCGACGTCGACGACCTGCTCGCGAGGGTGCGGGTCGACGGCGACGTCGAGGCCGCGGTCGTGACCGTCGCGGACGTCGCGACCGCCGTCACCGGCAACGACTGGGGCCGCGTCGCGACCGAGCAGGTCGCCGCGTGGGCCGCCGCGTACTTCGACACCGGGATGGCGATGTGGCGTTCCACCGACCCCGAGCGACCGCTGTTCGCGGCGTGGCGGGAGGAGGCGAGCATCGACCGGACCCCGGACGTGCTGGGACTGCGCGGCTTCCGGACCCACGTCCGCGACCTCCCGGACGACCCGGTCGCCGCGGCCCAGCGCGCCCTGTCGCTGCTCGGTGTGCCGCGCGAGGGCCTCGACGCCTACCTCCACCGCGTCCTGCTGCGGCTCGGGGGCTGGGCGTCGCACGCAGCGTGGCGGCGCTGGGAGCAGCGGCTGCGCGGTGGTGACGACGACGCGCTGCTGCAGCTGCTGGCCGTCCTGTTGTGCTGGGAGGCGGGCCTGCTGGTCGGCCTCGCCGACCGCGGCGTGCTCGGGCAGTGGCAGGAGGCACGTGCGACCCTGGTCCACCTCGACCCCGCGATCGCGCCCCCGGCGCTGTCGCGGCTGCTCGTGCTCCAGGACGCCTTCGACCGAGCGGAGCAGCGGCGGCTGGTCGCACGGCTGCGCTCGGGCGGCACCGCGGCGCCCAGCGACCGGCCGGCGGCCCAGGCGGTCTTCTGCATCGACGTGCGTTCCGAGGTCCTGCGACGCCATCTCGAGGACGTCGCCGACGACGTCGAGACGCTCGGGTTCGCCGGCTTCTTCGGCGTGCCCGTGGAGTACGTCCCGCTGGCGCACGAGGCGGGTGGGGCGCAGTGCCCGGCCCTGCTCACGCCGTCGCACGTGGTCCGCGAGTCACTCGCCGACCGCGTCGAGCAGGGGCAGGTCGAGGAGCGTCGCCGCATGTGGGGGCACGTCCGCCGCGCCTGGAAGTCGTTCAAGATGGGCGCGATCACCTGCTTCAGCTTCGTGGGCCCGGTCGGTCTGGCCTACCTCCCGAAGCTCGTCAGCGACACGTTCGGCTGGACGCGTCCCGTCCCGGTGCCGGACACCGACGGACTCGGTCGGCCGCAGAGCCGCCGCGGGCCTGACCTCGCCGTCGGCGGCCACGCCGGGCGCATGAGCGGGATCCCGCTCGAGGACCGGGTCGAGCTCGCGGCGGGCGCGCTGCGTGGCATGTCCCTCGGCGACCGGACGGCACCGCTGGTGGTGTTCGCCGGGCACGGCGCCAGCACCGTCAACAACCCGTACGACACCGGTCTGCACTGCGGCGCCTGCGGCGGGCACACGGGCGAGGCGAACGCCCGGATCGCCGCAGCGATCTGCAACGACCCCGCGGTACGGGCCGGGCTCGCGTCGCGCGGGCTCGAGATCCCCGACGACACCGTCTTCGTCGCGGCCCTGCACGACACGACGACCGACGACGTCCGGGTCTTCGACCGCCACCTCGTCCCGACCTCGCACCGCGACCGGCTCGCCGAGCTCGAGGACGCGCTGGCCCGGGCGGGACGGGCCGCACGCGCCGAGCGGGCGCCGCGGCTCGGGATCGGGTCCGACGAGGACGCTGACACGGCGGTCCGTCGCCGCAGCACCGACTGGGCGCAGGTCCGCCCCGAGTGGGGGCTGGCGGGGTGCCGCGCGTTCGTCGCCGCACCTCGGCACCGGACCCGTGGCACGGACCTGCAGGGACAGAGCTTCCTGCACGAGTACGACTGGCGCCGTGACGAGGGGTTCGCCGTCCTCGAGCTGCTGCTCACCGCCCCGGTCGTCGTCGCGAGCTGGATCAGCCTCCAGTACTACGCGTCGACGGTGGACAACCGCGTCCACGGCTCCGGCAACAAGGTCCTGCACAACGTCGTCGGGAAGCTGGGCGTGCTCGAGGGCAACGCCGGCGACCTGCGCGTCGGCCTGCCGCAGCAGTCGGTCCACGACGGCGAGCGACCGCAGCACGAGCCGGTGCGACTGAACGTGGTCGTCGAGGCGCCCCTGGACGCCATCACGTCGGTGCTGGCGACGCACGACCAGGTGCGCGCACTGTTCGACAACGCCTGGCTGCACCTGCTCGCAATGGGCGACGACGGCACCGTCTCGTACCGCTACGCGGGCGACCTGCACTGGGAGAGGGTGGACGCCTGACGGTGCGCATCGCGGACACGGTCGCCCGCGGCGAGGGGCGGGTCAGATCGCCGCGGCCTGTTCCAACTGGGCCAGCGGCGTGACCTCGCCCGTGTCGACGTCGTGGTGGTAGCCCGCGACGCGCAGGTCGTCGGGCAGGTGCGGGTCGGAGCGCAGGGCCTCGAGGTCCGCGCGCAGGGCGGCGATCGCGTCCACCGCGCCGTAGAGCTCGGCGGGCGGGTCCTCGACGCCCGCGTCCCGCAGTGCGCTGGCGAGGGCGCTGTCGCTGCGCCCACCGCTGCAGCGGCTGTGGTGCAGGACGATCACCTGGTCGACCCCCGTCAGGCGGGTCGACAGGAGCACCGAACGGAGCACGTCGGGTGTGACGCGTCCGCCGGCGTTGCGCAGCAGGTGGACCTCGCCCGGTTCCAGCCCGAACATCTCCCGGGGCTGGACCCGGCCCTCCATGCAGGTCAGGATCAGCAGGGCCCGCGTCGGGTCGTTCGGCAGGTCGCCGTTCGGCGGCAGGTCCGTGGCCCGTGCGGCCGCGGTCGCATCGAACGGGCTGGTCCCCATCACCGTCTCCTCCGTCGCCACCTGCTGAGGCTACTCGCCGTCGCCCACGTACCACCGCCGGAGAAGGGCACTCCACGCAGCCGTGGCCGCTCGCCCCGGGGATGCGGCGTAGGTTGGCGGCCCGGAGGTGCGCATGGCTGACGCGATCGTGGTCGGTGCCGGGCCCAACGGACTCGCGGGCGCGGTCGAGCTCGCCCGCGCCGGGTTGTCGGTCACCGTCGTCGAGGGCCACGACACGATCGGTGGGGGGACCCGGACCGAGGAGCTGACCGTCCCCGGCGTCCTGCACGACGTGTGCGCCGCGGTCCACCCGACCGGGATCGCGTCGCCCTACCTGCGGTCGCTGCCGCTGGAGGAGCACGGCCTGCGGTGGGCCGTGCCCGAGGTCGGCTTCGCGCACCCGCTCGACGACGGCACGGCTGCGGCGGAGGGGGCGACGCTGGAGGAGACGGTCGCTGGCCTGGGTGCGGACGGGCTCGCGTGGCGGCGCCTGCTCGGTCCCCTCGTGGCGCACGCCGACGACCTCCTCGGTGACGTGCTCGGACCCGTGCTGCGGGTGCCCGACCACCCGATCACGCTGGCACGGTTCGGGGTCAGGGCCGTGCAGCCCGCCAGTTGGATCGCACGCTGGTTCCGGACCGACGCCGCGCGCGCCCTGTTCGGCGGTGCGGCCGCGCACGCCATCCACCCGCTGACCCGTCCCATGTCGGCGGCTGCGGGTCTCCTGCTGCTGGTCGCCGGACAGCGCCACGGCTGGCCCGTCGCGGTGGGTGGGTCGGCGGCGATCACCGACGCGCTGGCGAGCCTGCTGCGTGCCCACGGCGGTCACATCGAGACGGGCCGGTGGGTCCGTGACCTGCGTGACCTGCCGCGGGCGGACGTCGTGCTGCTCGACACGGCACCGGGGGCGGCGGCCGACATCCTCGGCGACACCATGGCGCCGGCGGCCCGGCGCGCCTACCGCCGGTGGCGGCACGGGCCGGCGGCCTGCAAGGTCGACCTCGCGGTCGAGGGTGGGATCCCGTGGACCGCCGAGGTCTGCCGCCGGGCGGGGACGGTGCACGTCGGCGGCAGGTTCGAGGAACTCGTCGCGGCCGAGCAGGCCGTCCACGACGGACGCATGCCGGACCGGCCCTTCGTGCTCGTGGCCCAGCAGTACCTCGCCGACCCGAGCCGCAGCGCCGGTGACGTCCACCCCGTGTGGGCCTATGCGCACGTGCCCCACGGGTGGGACGGGGACGCGACCGAGCACGTGCTGCGGCAGCTGGAGCGTTTCGCCCCCGGGACCCGCGAGCGCATCGTGGGCAGCCACACGACGACGGCGGTCGAGTACGCCGCCTACAACCCGAACTACGTCGGCGGCGACATCGCCACCGGCGCCAACGACGCCGTCCAGGCGGTGCTGCGCCCGCGCCCCTCGCTGCGGCCGTACGCCACGACGGCGCCCGGCGTCTACCTCTGCTCTGCCGCCACGCCGCCCGGTGCCGGGGTGCACGGCATGGCTGGCTACCACGCCGCCCGCGCCGCGATCCGCGACCTCGGCTGATGCGCGGTGTGCCCCTGCTGGCTCGCATCCGAGCCGGGAGAGGCACACCTCGAGGTCAGAGCTCGGCGACGGCGCCGTTCGCGAGGAGGTCGTCGATCTCCGCGTCGGTCCAACCGGCGGCGAGGAGCACCGCGCGGGTGTCGGTGCCGGGAGGCGTCGAGGGGGTGGGCGCGCCGGTCGGGGTGACGCTGAAGCGGGGGGCGGGTCGGGCCTGGAGGTCGCCACCGACCTCGACGAAGGCGTCCCGTGCCCGGTTGTGTTCGTGGTCGGGGGCCTCGTCCATCGACAGGACCGGGGCGTAGCAGGCGTCCGAGCCAGCGAACACCTCGTCCCACTCGTCGCGCGTCCGACCGGCGAAGACCTCGGCCAGTCGCTCGCGGAGGGCGGGCCATCGGCGCGGGTCCTGGCCGTCCCCGAACTCGTCGGCGAGGTCGAGACGCTCCAGCAGTTCGGCGAAGAACTGCGGCTCGAGCGCCCCGATGCTCACCCAGCGGTCGTCCGCCGTGGCGTACACGTCGTAGAACGGGGCGCCCGTGTCGAGCAGGTTGCCGCCGCGGCCGCCCGACCACAGGCCCTGGGCCGCCATCGTTCGCTGCATCGACAGCAGCAGCGAGGCGCCCTCGACCATCGCGGCGTCGACGACCTGGCCCTCGCCCGTGCGTCGGGCGTGGTCCAGCGCGGCCAGCACGCCGACGACCAGCAGCATCGCGCCGCCGCCGAAGTCACCGACGAGGTTCAGCGGCGGCACCGGCCCGCTTTCCGCACGACCGATCGTGTCGAGCGCGCCGGACAGCGCGATGTAGTTGATGTCGTGGCCGGCGCGCTGCGACCACGGCCCGTCCTGGCCCCAGCCGGTCATCCGGCCGTAGACCAGTGCCGGGTTGCGGGCGAGGCAGTCGTCGGGCCCGATCCCCAACCGTTCCGTGACGCCGGGCCGATTGCCCTCGATCAGCACGTCGGCGTCCTCGACCAGTCGCAGGACGACCTCGACCCCTGCTGGGTCCTTGAGGTTGACCGCGACCGACCGGCGCGAACGCTGCAGCGCGGCGTGGCCGAACGCGGCCGCCGGGTTGCCGCCCGGTCGCTCCACCTGGATGACGGTCGCGCCCAGGTCGGCGAGCAGCATCCCCGCGAACGGGCCGGGACCGATCCCGGCCAGCTCGACGACCGTCACGCCCTCCAGGGGGCCGGTCATGCGGCGCCGCCGAAGCCGGTCGACCGGATGAAGCGGCCGATGCGCGACAGGTAGTGCCGGCGCTCGAGGTGCAGGACGTGGTTGCCGGGGAAGGCGTGGATCATCGGGCGGTCCCAGTGCTCCCACAGGCGTTCGGCGTGCTCCGGCGGTGCGAGACGGTCACCCAGTCCTGCGATCACGAACAGCCGGTCCCGCTCGAGCACCGGCTCGTAGCGCAGCGGGGAGTGCAGCTGGAGCAGCTCGCGCAGCGTCGACCGCTCCACCCCGTGCAGCTTCATGGCCGCCTGCACGACGGCGCCGGCCGGGTGCCAGAGCTCGACGAGGTCGTCGAAGTCGGTGACGGGCGCGTTCGGGATCGCGAAGTGCAGGCGGTCGTCGACCGCTGCCATGACGCTGGTGAGGTAGCCGCCCAGCGACAGGCCGGTCATGCCGATCTGCGTGACGCCCTTGGCCTCGAGGTGGTCGATCCAGCTGCGCAGGTCGTGCACCGCGTGGAGCATCCCCTCGATCATGCGGGTCGGCCCACCGCCGAACAGACCGGAGCCGTCGAGCTGCCACCGGCGTGCGCGGCGGCCGTGGAAGGGCAGGGTCACGAGCAGCAGGTCGTACCCGTTCGCGTACCACCACGGCAGCGAGAAGAAGAGCTTGTTGAACCAGTAGGGCGACGCCATGAACCCGTGGA
Source organism: Nitriliruptoraceae bacterium (assembly GCA_041627475.1). Classification (GTDB taxonomy): domain Bacteria; phylum Actinomycetota; class Nitriliruptoria; order Nitriliruptorales; family Nitriliruptoraceae; genus JBFGFG01. The sequence continues at coordinate 11,245 of JBFKQZ010000010.1, forward strand.
CGACGACCACCGTCGGTCGCGGCCCGTCGTCGTGCTGCCAGTGCTGCGCCCAGGCGGTGGAGTTCCGTGCCACGCGTCCGTACTGGACGCGCACGGACGGGTTCTCCGGTACGTAGGTGCTCGGGAAGCGCAGCAGGTCGACGATGCCGGGCAGCCACCGCCAGCGTGCCGGCTCACGCTTGACCAGCTCGACGTCCGGGAGCGTCGTCGGGCGCGTGAAGGTGCGACTCGCGTCGCGGGCTGCCGCGAGCTCGAGGTAGTGGTCGCTGTTGCGCAGCGTCCGTGCCATCTGCCCCGGGCGGAGCAGCGCCGGTGCCATCGACGCCGTCACGAGCGACGCACCGGCGGTCCGTAGCGCCACGTCGAACAGCTTCGTGGCGCCGATGACCGAGCGGGTCTGCAGCGGCAGGTCGGCCGTCTTCGGGAAGTCACGGACGGTGCGCTCGTCGCCGCGGACCACATCGGGGTTGTCGCTCACGAGCTCCACGCCTTCGCCTGCTCGACGACCTTCACCGGCTCGTCCAGTGGCAGCACGTTGAGTGTCGTCACACCGGCCTCCCTGTAGGCGGCGATGCGCTCCTTGATGAAGCCCTCCGAGCCGATCAGGTTCGTCTCCTCGATGAACGACTCGGGCACGAGCGCGGCCGCCTCGTCCTTCTTCCCGTCGAGGTAGAGCTCCTGGATCCGGGCCGCCTCCTCCTCGTAGCCGTAGCGACAGGCGAGGTCGTTGTAGAAGTTCTTGTCCTTGGCGCCCATGCCACCGATGTACAGCGCGTACATGTCGCGGGAGAGGTCGAGCAGGGCCCTGCGGTGGTCGCCCTCTGCCACGGCGAAGGCGACCGACACGATGGTGTCGAGCTCGCCGAGCGACTCGTCGCGCTGCGAGAGCCCGGCCTCGAGCGGCTCGCCCCAGACGTCGCGGAACTTGTCGGGGTGGAAGAAGATCGGGATCCACCCGTCGGCGTGCGTCGCGGTCATCTCGACGTTCTTCGGGCCGAGCGCCGCCACGTGGATCGGGACGCGGTCGCGGACGGGGTGGGTGAGCATCTTCAGTGGCTTGCCGAGCCCGAGCCCCTGGTCGGACGGCAGCGGCAGCGTGAAGATCTCCCCCTCGTGCTCGATGACCTCGCGGCGGAGCATGCGCCGGACGAGGTCGATCGTCTCCTCGGTGCGGGTCAGGGGCTTGGTGTACGGCATGCCGTGCCAGCCCTCGATGACCTGCGGTCCGGATGCGCCGAGTCCCAGCTCGAAGCGACCGCCGGACACGGCGTCGAGGCCGGCCGCGACCTGGGCGATGAGTGCGGGGGTGCGGGAGTAGACGTTGAGGATCGCCGAGCCGATGGCGAGGTCCTCGGTCTTGGCCGCGATGTAGCCCAGGATGCTCACGGCGTCGAAGCCGTACGCCTCGGCGACCCAGGCGATGTCGAGCCCGGCGGCCTCCATCTGCTGCAGGTGGCCGACCACCTCGGTGGGGTTGCCGGCGTACTGGACGGAGAAGCCGATGCGCATGCTGGGGGCTCCCAGGTGGGTCGGTTCGGGCGTGGACAGGATGCTACAGTGGCAACGTGACACATGTGGTGTCACATAGACGGACGGTGCGTTGCTGGGGAGCGGCGACCGTCCACGCAGGGGAGTGCGGAGCATGGCCACACCGGTGCAGTTGTCCCTCGAGCCGACCGAGGAGGAGCAGCTGCTCCGGGAGGGCGTGCGCGGCGTCGCCAAGCGGTACGGCCGGCCCTACATGGAGCAGTGCCGCAAGGACGGCGTGCCCCCCGAGGAGCTCTGGAACGAGCTCGGGAAGCAGGGTTACCTCGGGGTGAACCTGCCCACCGAGCACGGCGGTGGTGGCTTCGGCATGACCGGCCTCGCCGCCGTGGCGGAGGAGCTCGCCCTCGAGTCGATCACGCTCGCCCTGCTCGTGGTGTCGCCGGCGATCGCCGGGTCGATCCTCGCGCGGCACGGCAACGCCGAGCAGCAGCAGCGGTGGCTCCCGGGGCTCGCCGCCGCGACGACCAAGCTCGCCTTCGCGGTGACCGAGGCGGACGCCGGCTCGAACACGCACCGCATCTCGACCAACGCCGAGCGCCGCGACGCCGACACCTGGGTCCTGAACGGGCAGAAGACGTTCATCTCCGGTGTCGAGCACAGCGACGGCATCCTCGTCGTGGCGCGGGCGCGGATGGACAACGGTGAGCTCGGGCTCCCGCTGCTCTTCATCGTCGACAGCGACGCCGACGGACTGACGCGGACCCCGATCCCGACGACGGTGCCGTGGGCCGAGGAGCAGTGGACGCTCTTCTTCGACGACGTCGAGGTCAGCGACACCCGCCTCATCGGCGGCGACACCGGCGGTCTGGCCGCCGTCTTCGACGGTCTCAACCCCGAGCGGATCATGGCGGCGGCCGGCTCGGTCGGCGGTGCGCGTCTCGCCATCGACCGTGCGGTCGAGTACGCCAAGACGCGGCACGTCTTCGATGCCCCGATCGGCTCCCACCAGGCGATCCAGCACCCCCTCGCCGAGTGCTGGATCGAGTACGAGCAGGCGAGGCTGCTCACCCGCAAGGCGTGCGCTCTCTACGACGCCGGGCACCCGCAGGCGGGGGAGGCCTGCAACATGGCCAAGTTCGCTGCGGCGGACATTGCTGTCCGGGCTGCGAACCAGGCGATCCAGACGCACGGCGGCAACGGCATGACGGAGGAGTACGGGTTGACCGACCTGTGGCTCGGCGCCCGGCTCGCGCAGATCGCCCCGGTGTCGCGGGAGATGATCCTCAACCACGTCGCCCAGCACACGCTCGGTCTGCCCAAGAGCTACTGACCGACGACACGACTGCCCGGACGGTGTCGTCCGGGCAGTCGCGAAGGGGATCTGTCAGGCGGTCGGGCGTCGGCGGAGCAGCGCCGTGCCGAGGAGCAGGGCGAGCAGGGCGACGGTCGCCACGCTCCCGGCGTCGGCCCCGGCGTTCGCCAGCGCGCCTGCACTGACCTGGACGGTGGGCTCGGTCTCGGACGCCGGCTCGGCGGCCGGAGCGGCAACGGGTGCGGCGGCGGGCGCATCCTCGCTGTCGATCACGGCGGGAGCAGCGACGAGGTCGCGCTCGAGGTTGCCGCTGGCGACCTCCGGGCCGGGCAGGGTGGTGGGCTCGGCGACGGGCGCAGGCTCCTCGACCAGCTGCTCCTGCTCCACCGTCGGCTCGGGCTCGACCGGCTCGGGCTGCGGGTCGTCGACCACGACCACCTCGGGCTCCAGCTGCGGGTCGTCGACCACGATCAGCTCGGGCTCGGGCTCGACGACGGGCTCGGGCTGGGGCTCCTCGACGACGGGCTCGGGCTGGGGGTCCTCGACGACGGGCTCCGGCTGGGGCTCCTCGACCACCGGGTCGGGCTGCTTCGGCACGACGACGTGGTCAGGCACCTCGACGTGCGGCGGGACGCCGGCGTGGTCCGGGGGCAGGTCCGTGGAGGGCAGGCCGACCGGGTTCTCGGGTGTCGGAGGGCCGGGCAGGACCGGCGGGGTGTCGACCGGGGGCTGCGGCGCGGGCGGGGTGTCGACCGGGGGCTGCGGCGCGGGCGGGGTGTCGACCGGGGGCTGCGGCGCGGGCTGCTCGTCCTCGGCCGGCGGTGTGGGCGTCGGCTTCGCGATCAGCTTGCCGTCCTGCTGGTCCTCCTCGACGCCGCCGTCCGTGGGCGGTGCGGGCTGCTCGGCCGGGGCGCAGACGTCCTCGACCAGGGCGCCGAGGCCGCGTGCGCCGTGGTTGTTGTCACCGCTCTTGACGTGGACGGCAGTGATCGGGCTGTCGAGGTTGTCGCCGGTCCCGGCGTAGGTGGCCTCGTGGACCTCGGTGTCCGGGTCCTCGAACTTCTCGGTGGCCCCGTCGGCGAAGACGAGCTGGACGTTGCCGAGGGCCTTGGTGGAGCGGACGGTCACGCTGAGGACGTCGTGCGAGACGATGCAGACCACGGCGTCGTCGCCCACGCGGGTCTCGTCCGGCGGGGTGCCGGCCCCCTCAGGCTTGCCGGCTGCGATTGCAAGGAGTGCAACGCTCGCGGCCAGGGCCTTGGTGGTGGTGCGGTGCGGTCGCATGGTCTGCCTCACTGTGTCTCACCTCTGGCTACGACCCTCCTCAAGGTTTACTAAAGTTGATAGATGGTTTCGTGAGCACATCTGGTCCTACATGACCAGGGATTCATGGCCCGAACGGGCCAGACGCTGCCGTCGCCTTCGACCCCGGGACAGCACGAGACCCGGGCCAGTGCGGCCCGGGCCTCGTGTCATCGCACGCTCGTCAGTTGGTCCGTCGGCGGCGCAGCGCCGCGCCACCGAGACCCAGGGAGCCGAGGGCTGCGGTGAGCAGCGCGAGCGCCGGGGCGCCGGTGTTCGGCAGCGCCTCCGCGGGGCGGATCCCGTCACCGGCGGCGGCCGAGACCTCGCGGTCCAGGACGACGCCGAGGACGCGGGGAGCCAGGTCCGGGGTCGGCGTCGCCGTCGTCGACGGGTCGCGCTCGAGTTCGGCGTTCAGGACGTCGGCCGGGGCCGGGTCGTCGCCGTCCTCGTCGGTGTCGTCGTCCGCGTCGCCGACCTCGGGGTCCTCGCCCTCGGGCCGGTCCTCACGGTCGTCACCCTCGGCGTCGACCTCCGGCTCGGGGTCGTCCTGCGTGGGGGCCTCCGGCTCGGGGTCGGCCTCGGGCTCGTCGTCGGACGTCGTCGTCCGGGTGTCCTGCGGCTCCTCTTCCCCCTCCGGTGTGGCCGGAGGCTCCTCGGTGCAGTCGCTCGTGTCGAGGTCGAAGCGCTCGCCGTAGCCCGGGCCGTCCCCGGACTTGTTGTTGCCGGACTTCACCCAGACGACCTCGATGACGTCGTCGCCGTCGCCGGCGAAGGTGCCGGTCCCCGACTCGGGAAGGTCCTCGAACCGCAGTCGGCTGCCGTCGGCGAACTGCAGGACCACGTTCGAGATGGCCTTCGTCGACAGCACGTCCACCGAGGTGCAGCTGGCGTCGACCTGGATCTCGGCGCTGCCCCCGTCACCGCCCGGTGCGGCGAACGCGGCGGTGCCGGTCAGGAGCAGGCACGCGGTGGCGCCGGCGGCGATCGCGGTGGTGCGGCGGTGGGGTGCTGCCAGGCGCATCGGGGGGTCCTCGGGAGGTGGCTTGGTGGGAGTGGTGCCATCGTCCGGTTGGCCGCCGCCCTAGTCAACGCTTCGTGGCCACGATGTCACGATGCGTGAATGCAGCCGCCGACAAGATCACGCTCTGCTCGAATTCGACCATTCTCCGTGATCACGATCGCATCGCGGCGATGGTGTGGGCGCCGCTACGGTCGCGACACCGAGCGCCCGGGAGGCAGTGTGTGAACTGGTCACTGCTCTCGATCCCGGTCGTCGCGGGCGTCATCGGGCTCGCGACGAACTACGTCGGCATCAAGTTCCTCTTCTACCCCGTCCAGTTCGTCGGGATCCGGATCCCCGGCCTCCGGGCGGTGAACCAGCTGCTGCCCCGCAAGCTCCAGGCGATCCCCGGCGTGGCGATCGGCGGGATCGGGTGGCAGGGCGTGATCCCGTCACGCGCCGCGAAGATGGGGTCGATCGCCGTCGACAAGGGGATCGCCAAGCTCGGCAGCCCGTCGGAGTTCTACGAGCGCCTCGACCCGGACCAGATCGCCGAGCACATCCTGGCGACGTCCACCGACGAGGTGCACGAGCTCGTCGAGGGCATCGTCCGGCGTGAGCACCCACAGCTGTGGGCGGACACGCCGCCGCCGATCCGGGCCGCGATCCACGCCCGGATCGACGCGCAGCTCCCGCGGCTCGTGCACCGGGTCACCGACCAGATCGGTGAGCACATCGAGCAGCTGCTCGACATCAAGATGATGGTGATCCGCAAGATCGAGGCCGAGCCACGCCTCGCCAACCGCATCTTCCTCGAGGTGGGCAACCGCGAGCTGAACTTCGTGATCTGGTCGGGCCTCTTCCTCGGCTTCCTGCTCGGGCTGCCCCTCGTCCCCGTCGTCGCCAGCTTCGCGCCGGACCCGATCCCCGGCTGGATCCTGCCGGTCTCGGGCATCGTCGTCGGCTACCTCACGAACTGGATCGCCATCAAGGCGATCTTCAACCCGATCGAGCCACACCGCGTCGGGCCGTTCACGCTGCACGGGCTGTTCATGCGTCGACAGGCGGAGGTGGCGGAGGTCTACGCGCAGATCATCGCCGACGACATCGTGACGCTCTCCAACATCGGCGAGGAGCTCGTCCACGGGACCCGCAGCGACCGGACGCGCCACCTGATCGAACAGGCGCTGCGACCCGCGGTCGACGAGTCCCTCGGGATCGCCCGCGGTGCGGTCCGGGTCGCGATCGGCACCCGTGAGTACGACGCGATCCGCACGCGCCTCGCGACCGAGGCCGTCGACAGCACGATGGCGCCGTTGACCGACCCCGTCTTCAACAAGCGCCAGAGCGAGCGCGTGCGTGAACTCCTCGCGACACGGCTGGCGCAGCTCGACCCCCCCGAGTTCGCTGAGATGCTGCGGTCGGCGATGGAGGAGGACGAGTGGCTGCTCATCTTCATCGGCTCGGTGCTCGGCTTCGTCGCCGGGCTCGTGCAGTACGCCGTCGTCAGCTGAGGTCCCACGTGTCGCGCGAGCATGATCACGACGTCCCGCCCCCGGTGCCACCGGAGGCGTTCGACCGTGCCCGACCGCCCCGCGAGGACGTGCCGTCGGACGTGGACGAGCGCGCCGCCGAGCTCGTCGAGGGCGGCATCGGGCTGGCGCGGCTCGCGCTCGGCAGTGCCTGGCGGACCTCCCGCTGGGGGCTGTCCACCTCGATGCACATCGCCGAGCGCGTCGTCGGTGCCCTGGCGGCCGGGGAGTCGGTGACCCAGGCGGCCAACCAGGCTGCGACCGGGGCGCGTGACGCCCTGCTGGAGTTCGCCGGTGTCGACGACGGCACGCCCCCCGACGAACGTCAGCCGCGCCGCGACCGTCGCCACGACCCGGACGTGCACGAGCTGCGTCGGCGCGGCGCCGAGCTGCTGCGGCGCAGCTCGGACGTCAACGACGACGAGGAGACGCACCCGGCCTACGCCCGGATCCTCGACTCGTTGCTGCCGGACGAGGCCCGCATCCTGCGGCTGCTGGCCCTCGAGGGACCGCAGCCGAGCGTGGACGTCCGCAGTGCCTCGGCCGTCCCCAACAACTCCGAGCTGGTCGAGGCCGGTCTGACGATGGTGGGGGAGCTCGCGGGCTGCAAGCACATGGAGCGGACCCGGCAGTACCTCAACAACCTCACCCGGCTCGGGCTGATCCAGGTGTCGCGGGAGCCGCTGCGTGACCACGGTGCCTACCAGGTGCTCGAGGCGCAGCCGGAGGTGATCGCGGCGATGGAGCAGACCAAGCGGGCACGGACGGTGCGGCGCAGCATCCGGATGACGCCCTTCGGCGAGGACTTCGTGGCGACGTGCCTGACGCCGGAGACAGGCGGCGACGTCCCACCTCGTTGACCTCGGGCACCTCGTGCTGTGTCCTCGTGCCCCGGACGAGGGGGACAGGGTGAGAGGCGGCAGGCACGGGCCACGCCGGCAGCTGCTCGCGGACCTCGACGCCGCGATCGGCTTCGGCGTGCACGACCACGCGGCACCACCGAGCCGTGGGGCGTTCGGTGAGTTCGAGGTCACCTGCGCGATCCCGGCGCTCGCCCGCGGCGCGGTCCTCGTCGGCGACGTCGCTGCCGGTGCCGGTGCGGCCGTCGCCGTGCCGTCGGTCTACGTCGCCCACCTCGAGGGCTGCCTCCGCCGCGTCGCCGAGGCGCGCACCGCCGGGGACGTCCGACGTCTGCCGTGGCCCTACTCGTCGCTGACCGACGCCGTCGACGACGCCCTGCGGCGCGACGGGGCGGGCTGGGAGTCGCTGGGTCGGTTGGAGGACGACCACCCGCTGTGGCCCGGCTGGGCCGACGCGCTCGTGGGTCGTCGCGGGTTCCGCATCGCGGCGCCGTGGGTCGTCGGGTCCGGTGCGATCGGCTACGGCAGGTGGCTGCCGGCCGACCTGGTCGAGCACGCCGTGGTCCGCGACGACGGGCTGCGGGCGCTGGAGCTGGACGCCGACCGCATGGTCGCCGCCCTGCGCTGGCACGGTGTCCAGGCGAGCCGGGCCGACGAGCGACTGGCGGCCGTGCTCGTCGGGTGGACGGCACGGCTCCCCGGCCCCGCACTGTCCGATTGTGCTGCGCGACCCACCGAGGTCGTGCTACTACCTCCAGAGCCGCTGCCGATGCGCGACGGCGGCTGACACGAGAGGACGGCATGGCGGACCTCGCGATCCCGCTCGCCGCTGCCTTCGTGCTCGGGTTCGTCGTCCAGCAGGTCGGGCTGCCGCCGTTGGTCGGCTACCTCGCCGCCGGCTTCCTGCTCGCCGCGGCGGGCGTCGACCCCGGACCGGGTCTCGAGGTGGTCAGCGACCTGGGCGTCCTCCTCCTGCTGTTCGGCATCGGGCTGAAGCTCAAGCCCTCGACCCTCGCGCGCCCGGTGGTGTGGGCCGGGACGACCCTGCATCTGCTGGGCGGACTGTTCGTGCTGGGCGCCGTGCTGCTCGTGCTCGGGTGGCTCGGCGCGCCGCTGCTCGGCGGGCTCGGCCTGACCGAGATCCTCGTCCTCGCGTTCGCCCTCGGGTTCTCCTCGACCGTGTTCGCCGTCAAGGCGCTGGAGGAGTACGGCGAGTCGAGCTCGTTGGCCGGCCGCCTCGCCCTCGCGGTCCTGGTCATGCAGGACATCCTCGCGGTCGGCTTCCTCGTCGCCGTCGGTGGGGTGCCGTCGGTCTGGGCCGTCCCGGTCGTGGCGGCGATCGTGCTGGCGCGTCCCCTGTGGCACTGGCTCCTGGGTCGGACCGGGTACGAGGAGCTGCTCGTCCTGCTCGGGCTGGTGCTCGCGTTCGGTGCCGCGGCCGCGTTCGAGACCGTGGGGGTCAAGCCCGACCTCGGCGCGCTCGTCGCCGGCATGCTCCTTGCGACGCACCCCAAGGCCGGCGACCTGTCGAGCGGACTGCTGAACGCCAAGGACGTCCTGCTGATCGGGTTCTTCCTCTCGATCGGGCTCGGCGGCCTGCCGGACGCCGGGACGGTCCTGACGGCGATGCTCCTGCTGGTCGCACTGCCCCTGAAGACCTTCGGACACCTGCTCGTCTTCAGCCGTTTCGGGTACCGGTCCCGCACCATCTGGCACGCGACGGTGACCCTGGCCAACTACTCCGAGTTCGGCCTCATCGTGGTCGCGGTCGGCGTCGAGGAGGGGCTGCTGGGGCCGGAGTGGACGGCCGCGATGGCACTGCTCGTGGCCGCGTCGTTCGTCGTCGCAGCACCACCGAACAGTCGCCGCTACGACCTGTTCGCCCGACACGCTGCGCTGCTCAACCGCTTCGAGCGCGACGTCGTCAACCCGGCCGACGCGGTCCTCGACCCTGGCAAGGCCGAGGTGCTGGTCTTCGGCATGGGGCGCGTGGGGACCGGTGCGTACGACGAGCTGGACAGGACACAGGACGTCGACGTCGTCGGGGTCGAGCGGTCGCGGTCGATCGTCGCGCGCCACACGAGCGAGGGGCGTCGGGTCGTGCGCGGCGACGCGCTGGACTCGGAGTTCTGGGACCGCATGCACCTGCACCCCGAGACGCGGCTGGTCGTGCTTGCGATGAACGACCACGGTGCGAACCTGAAGGCAGTGCGGAAGATCCGTGCCACGCTGCCGGAGGTCAGCATCGCCGCGGTCGCCCAGCACGTCGACGAGGTGCACGAGCTGGAGGAGGCAGGCGCCGACGTCGCCCGCAACCTCTACGAGGAGGCCGGCCAGGGCCTCGCGGACGATGCCTGCGCGCTCGTCCCGGGGCTGCGCCCGACGGGCCGCGGCGGGGGATCGAGGCGGGGCTACCCGGACGGGCGCTGAACGCGACGGGCGTGCCTGGCAGCGGTGAGCACGGCCTCGATCAGGTCGGGCGGGTCGTACGGCTTCTCGAGCACGGCGTCGGGCAGCACCTCCCAGCGGCTGAGGACGTCCCGACGGTTGGCCGTGCCGGTCACCACCACGAAGCGCGCCCCGGCGGTCGCCGGGTCCCACTGGAGCGTCCGTGCGACCTCCTGTCCACCGATGCCGGGCAGGCTGATGTCGAGCACGACGATGTCCGGCGGGAAGGCACTGGCGGAGGCGAGGGCCTCACGCCCGTCGCCGACCGTGGCCACACGGCACCCGGCCTCCTCGAGCAGCAGCCTGGCCAGCTGGCGCAGACGCGGGTCGTCCTCGACGACCAGGACCCGGACGAGGTCGAGCGGGGACAGGTCGTCCTCGGCGAGCTCGTCGGGCTCGCCGGGAGGGTTCGCGGGCCCCACCGTCACGTCTCGCTCCCTGTCGCGACGCCGACCCGTCGGAGGCTAGAGCGCGCCCCGGGTCGACCGGGGCAGGTGGCACCACCCGCGACCGGCAGCCGACGGACCGCTCAGCGTCGAGCGACGGTCACGGGCAGCAGGTCCGCCGGCTCGGGGAGACCCAACCAGGCCATCTCGGGGACGTAGCCGTCGGGCACCGACAGCGTGTGCGTGCGCAGCAGCCGGGCGTAGACCGCCTTCGCCTCCATCTCGGCGAACGCGAAACCGATGCACTTGTGGACCCCGCCACCGAACGGCAGGTAGCAGTGGCTGTGCTGCTTGTGCTCCTCGCGCGGCGGGAGGAACCGCGCCGGGTCGAACTGGTCGGGCTTCTCCCAGTACTCCGGCATGCGGTGCGTCTCGGGCTGGTGCACGTTCAGCCACGTGCCCTTCGGGATGTGGTGGCCGTCGATCGAGGTCTCGACCACGGCCTGGCGCATGTTCGCCGGGACCGGCGGCCACAGGCGCATGACCTCCTTCATCACGACGTCGATGGCGGTCAGCTCGCCGAGGTGGTCACGGGTCAGCGGCTCGTCGTCCTCGAGGCCGAGTGCTGCGACCTCCGCACGGGCACGCTCCTGCCACTCCGGGTGGGCCGCGAACGCCCACGCCATCATCGTCATCGCGAGGTTGGTCGTGTCGTGCGCGGCGAACCAGAGGAAGTTCATGTGCTTGACGACCTCCTCGTCGGCGAACGAGCGGCCCTCGTCGTCCTCCGCGACGGCCATCGCCGAGAAGAGGTCGTCGCCGGGGTTCGCGCGCTTCTCGTCGAGGTGGTCGCGGAAGAAGGCCTGGACGTGGTCGTAGCCCGTCCGGCCACGTCCCCAGAGGGTCCCGGGCAGGTCGATGCGCAGCTTGGCCAGGGGCGCCCGGGCCTGGGCGTGGAACGACGCCAGGACCTTGCGCCGCCGGGCGCGGTCGAGCTCCATCCCGAGGAAGACGTCGGTGGCGATGCGCAGGCCGAGGTCCTTGAGCTGCGGGTAGAGCAGGTGCTGGCCGTCGTCCCAGTACTCGCGCTGGAGGTCGTCGCGGATGCGTGCGTCCATGCCGGCGAGGTAGCCGTCCAGCCGGCGCGGGGTGAAGGCCGACTGCATGATGCGACGGTGGTCGAGGTGCTCCCCGAAGCTCATCAGCATCAGGCCGCCGCCGAAGAACTTGCCGATCAGCTCCACCCAGCCGTCGGAGCTGAACTCCTTGTCGGCGTTGATGAGCACCTGCTTGGAGGCGTCGGCACCGCTGACGAACACGAAGCGGCGGCCCGCGAGCATCCCCCACCACAGGTTCCCGTAGCGCCGGTGCTTGTCCATGGCCCAGGCGAGGCGGTCGCCCGACGCGGGCCGCGCCGAGCCGAGCAGTGGCTCGTCGGCGTCGCCCATGACGGGCAGCAGACCGGAGCCGGGTGGTGGGGTGGAGAGGGGGTGGGGCGTCGGTGCGACGAGGTCACGCGCGAACGTCGCGACCTCGTCCGGTGAGCTCGTCGCGACCCGTCGGGCGGTCGCTGCGGCGCGGACGGCGCCCTCGGCGAGTCCCCTGGCCCGGCGCAGCGTGTCGCGGACCGGTGCCGTCGGCACGTCGTGGCTGAGGTCCGTCGTCAAGGCCGCGCTCCGCTCGCTCGCCGGCACCGTGCACGGTAGCCGGCCCACGTTACAAGTCAACAGGTCTTGTAACGCGAGCCCTGCGCGAGCCGACCCGTCGCGCCGCTCGTCCGGTGGCCACGGTTCACTGGGACAAGCCGCCACGCCAGGAGCCGACGATGTCCGCCGACGCCGACCAGCCGACCCCGGTCGTCATCCACTGGCGACCCGGGTGCGGCTTCTGCAACGCGCTGCTCACGGGCGTCGAGGCGACGCCCCTGCGCTACGAGACCGTCAACATCTGGGAGGACGAGGAGGCGGCAGCGTTCGTGCGCTCGGTCGCCGACGGCAACGAGACCGTGCCCACCGTCCGCGTGGGTGACGTGGCGCTGGTCAACCCCACGACGCGCCAACTGCTCGCCGCCGTCGCAGAGCACGCGCCCGACGCCCTCCCCGCGGACTACGAGCCGCCGCAGCAGGGTCCGTTCGCGCGCGCCGTCACCAGGCTCCTCGGCGGCTGACGGCCGCGGCGGAGAGGACGAGCAGCAGGCCGAGCGCCTGCAGCAGCGCCGAGCCGCCGGTGGCCGCGAGGGCACCGACCGCGGCGACCTCGTCGCCCGGCGTCGCGGCCGCAGCAGTGCTGTCGGCTGCGGTGGCCCCCGAGGCGGCGACCGTGTCGGGCCACACGTCGTTGGTGACCGTCACCGCGTAGAAGCCCTGGAACCCGTCCGAGTACCAGATCTCCTTGCGCTCGGGCACGAAGGCCGGGGCCGACATCGCCCAGTTCGACGCCTCGAACACCCCGAACGGCGTGTCGTAGGCGGGCCGGTCCTGGACCGGGGCGTTGAAGTACGCAACCTCGACGGGCGCGTACGGATCGGTGATGTCGAAGATGCGCAGACCGCTGACGATCATCGAGCAGGCGGCGATCGTGGGGTCGATGCGTGTCGGGATGTGGCAGTAGTGCCCCGCGTAGCCCTGGATCGCCGGCGTCCGCGTCCCGGGGTCGTCGCAGACCTCCTCGAAGTTCTCGGGGTCGTGCACCTCGAGCCGGAGGTTGCTCACGACCCGCGGCGCGGCCTCGTCCGCCATCGAGATGATGCGTCCGGCACCGACCTCGGCGCACGAGCCGAACTCGTCGATCTCGAGCAGGAACTCCTCGCCACCGGAGGTGAAGGGGATCGCGTTCTGCGGGATCGACATGGACTCCCACGTCAGGCGGCTCACCACCGGGACCTCCGGGTCCTCGATGCGCTGCGTGACCTCGCTGGAGTCGAGGACGATCAGGCCCTCGCCGCTGTTGGCGAGGTAGGTCCGCGAGCCGTCGTCCGAGACGTTGAGCCCGTGGCTGCCCTCCTCGTTGATGTGCACCACCTCGGGGAACAGCGGGTCGGAGATGTCGATCGCGAAGATGTAGTCCGTCGCTGTCGACGCGGCCCAGAACGTCAGACCGTCGGGGGACAGACCTGACTCGTGGCCCAGCAGCGGGACCCCGGCCTCGGTCATCGTGGTCCAGCTGTTGAGCAGCTGCGGCGTGCGGCAGTCGCCGCTGATGTCGTAGAGGTCCAGTGTCCCCGGGTTCGTGGCCAGGGTGCCGGTGATCGCGGCGAGGATCCCGCGCTCCTCCGAGATGGTCAGCGACTCGTGGGGCTGCAGCATCGCCGGCGTCACCAGCCGAGCGGTCTGGACCGGGTTCGCCGGGTCGCTCATGTCCAGGACGATGACACCGCCCTCGAGGTCACCGACGTTGGTCGGGAACAGCAGCGTCGAGTCGTAGTAGGCGCACTCGTTGCCGGCGTCGTCGACGTAGCGATGGACCTTGAAGCCGCCGATGGAACCGAAGGTGGTCAGCTCCGCGGGCAGCGTGCGGTGGGAGCCGACCAGCTCGGTGTTGCAGGTGAAGCCCTCGGCCGCGCGGCCCGACTCGTGGTCCTCCGTGGACACCCGACCCTGCATGCCCGTCTCGGGGCGCGAGCCCGGACCGCACTCGGCCTGCGGGGTCGCCGTCAGGGGTGGCTCGTCGCGGAACGGGGCCGCGGCGACGGCGGGCACGGCCAGCGCGGCGATGCCGGCGGTGGCGAGGATCGTGGTGAGGAGGGAGCGGCGCACGGGTCGTCCAGGTCGGTGGGAGCACGTGGGTGTTCGCGGCCGGACGGCCGGAATCCTCCCCGGCGGGACGGGGGTGGCCCGCTGCTAGGCTCGCTGCGCAGCCCGACGACCCTCGAGGAGCCACCGCCGATGGCAACCGCGACCAAGGCCCCGGACACGCAGCAGGCGAAGCGGGGCAAGCCGTTCCTGCTCGAGCTGTACGGCACGGCGATGGGCAAGAAGTACGCGATGGCCATCTCGGGCATCGTCGGTCTCGGCTACGTGTTCGCCCACATGGTGGGGAACCTGAAGCTGTACTTCCCGGCCAAGGACGGTGTGCCGGCCATCGACTCGTACGGCGAGTGGCTGCGCGAGGGCCTGCTGGTCCCGATCCTCCCGGAGTACGCGACGCTCTGGATCCTGCGCCTCGTGCTGCTGGCGGCGCTGGTCGTCCACGTGCACGCCGCGTGGGGCCTCACGGTCATCAACCGCAAGGCGCGCCCCGAGGGCTACCGCTCGCCGCGGAACTACCAGCTGGCCAACTTCGCCTCGCGCTCGATGCGCTACACCGGCGTGGTCGTCCTGCTGTTCATCGCGTTCCACCTCGCCGACATCACGTGGGGCGTCGAGCCGGCGGCCGTCGCGAGCTGGGAGTACGGCGAGGTCCAGGCGAACCTCATCGCGAGCCTGTCGCGTCCGGTCGTCGCGGCGTTCTACGTCCTCGCCAACATCGCGCTCGGCGTGCACCTCTACCACGGCGTCTGGAGTCTCTTCCAGACCCTCGGCGTGGGGTCGGTCAAGGGCAACGACTGGCGCCGTCCGGCCGCCCTCGCCTTCACCGGCATCGTCGTCGCCGGGAACCTGTCGTTCCCGATCACGATCCTCACCGGCATCGTCGGCTGAACGGACGTGGCGGTCACCCGACCGGGTGGTCGCTGCCCCGTACGGTCCACCCAGAACGGGAGACACCATGACGCTCGACTCCAAGGTCCCTGACCAGCCGATCGAGAGCATGTGGGAGAACCACAAGTTCGAGATGA
This sequence comes from Nitriliruptoraceae bacterium, assembly GCA_041627475.1. Lineage (GTDB taxonomy): Bacteria > Actinomycetota > Nitriliruptoria > Nitriliruptorales > Nitriliruptoraceae > JBFGFG01. The sequence goes on from JBFKQZ010000010.1 coordinate 26,350, forward strand.
GCCTGGTCAACCCCAGCAACAAGCGGAAGTTCGACGTCATCGTCGTCGGCACGGGCCTCGCGGGTGCGTCCGCCGCCGCCACGATGGCCGAGCTGGGCTACAACGTGAAGGCCTTCACGTTCCACGACTCCGCCCGGCGCGCGCACTCGATCGCCGCCCAGGGCGGGATCAACGCCGCGAAGAACTACCACGGCGACGGCGACTCGGTCTTCCGGCTGTTCTACGACACCGTCAAGGGTGGTGACTACCGCAGCCGCGAGGCGAACGTCTACCGCCTCGCCGAGGTGTCGAACAACATCATCGACCAGGCCACCGCGCAGGGCGTCCCGTTCGCGCGCGAGTACGGCGGCAAGCTCGCCAACCGCTCGTTCGGTGGTGCCCAGGTCAGCCGCACCTTCTACGCCCGCGGCCAGACGGGCCAGCAGCTGCTGCTCGGCGCCTACCAGGCGCTGGAGCGCCAGATCGGGCTCGGCACGGTGGAGATGTTCGCCCGCCACGAGATGCTCGACCTCATCGTGATCGAC
>JBFKQZ010000011.1:0-26624 GCA_041627475.1 Nitriliruptoraceae bacterium
CCGTCGGACGGGTAGGCGGCCTGCTCGCGGCTGTACGGGTGGGGCCACTCGTCGTCGAGCAGGTCCACGGCCGGGTGCGGCGCGTTGACCAGCGGGTTGTCGTCCGCGGGCCACTCCCCTGCCGCGACGCGGTCGGCCTCGCTGCGGATCGACGCCATCGCGTCGACGAAGCGGCGCAGCTCGACGAGCGCCTCGGACTCGGTCGGCTCGATCATGAGCGTGCCGTTGACCGGCCAGCTCATCGTGGGCGCGTGGAACCCGTGGTCGACCAGCCGCTTGGCGACGTCCTCGTTGCTGATCCCCGCTTCGGCCTGGAGCGGGCGCACGTCGAGGATGCACTCGTGCGCGACGCGGCCGTTGGCGCCGCGGTAGAGCACCGGGAAGTGCTCCTCGAGCTGCTGCGCCATCCAGTTGGCGTTCAGGATCGCGTGCTCGGTGGCCGAGCGCAGTCCGTCCGGCCCCATCAGACGCAGGTAGGCCCACGAGATCGTCAGCACGCCCGGCGAGCCGAACGGCGCCGCCGACACCGGGCCCGGGCCGCTGGCCGGACCGGCCTCCTCGACCAGTGGGTGGTTGGGCAGGAACGGTGCCAGGTGGCTGCGGACGCCGATCGGACCGACGCCGGGACCACCACCGCCGTGCGGGATGCAGAAGGTCTTGTGGAGGTTGAGGTGGCTGACGTCGGCGCCGAAGTGGCCCGGTCGTGCGATGCCGACCAGCGCGTTGAGGTTGGCGCCGTCGAGGTAGACCTGGCCGCCGTACTCGTGCACGAGCGCGCAGACGTCGCGGATCGTCGCCTCGTACACCCCGTGCGTCGACGGGTAGGTGACCATCAGCGCGGCGAGTGCGTCGGCGTGCTCGACGCACTTCCTCTTCAGGTCGTCGACGTCGATGTTGCCGTCGTCGTCACAGGCGACGACGACCACGTCCATGCCCGCCATCACGGCGCTGGCGGCGTTCGTGCCGTGGGCACTGGACGGGATGAGGCAGACCACGCGGTCCTGGTCGCCGTTGGCGTCGTGGTAGGCGCGGATGGCGAGCAGGCCGGCGTACTCCCCCTGTGCGCCGGAGTTCGGCTGGAGGCTCACGGCGTCGTAGCCGGTGATCTCGGCGAGGTCGCGCTCGAGGTCACGGATGATGCGCAGCGTCCCCTGGTACTGCTCGACGGGCGCGAACGGGTGGACGTCGGCGAACTCGGGCCACGAGACGGCTTCCATCTCGGCGGCGGCGTTCAGCTTCATCGTGCAGCTGCCGAGCGGGATCATCGCGCGGTCCAGGGCGATGTCGCGGTCCGCGAGCTCCCGGAGCCAGCGCATCAGCTCGGTCTCGGAGCGGTAGGCGTGGAAGCGGCCGTCGGTGAGGAACTCGCTGGTCCGGCGCATCCCCTCCGGGATGCCGGTCACCGGCGTGGCCTGGCCGTCGAAGCGGGCGTCGAAGCTGTGGACGACGTCGATGACGTCGTCGGGCGTGACCGTCTCGTCGAACGCGACGGCGACGTGGTCGGCGTCCACCTGCCGGAGGTTGATGCCGCGCTGCAGGGCGCTGTCGACCACGGTGCCGGCACGACCCTCGACCCGCACGGTGACCGTGTCGAAGAACGCGTCGGCGTTGACGACCTCGACACCGGCGACCTGCCCGAGGTCGGCGACCAGCTGGCCGGTGCGCTCGTGGACGCGCTCGGCGATCGCGGTCAGGCCCTCGGGGCCGTGGTGGACGGCGTACATCGCCGCGACGTTGGCGAGCAGGACCTGGCTCGTGCAGATGTTGGACGTCGCCTTCTCGCGACGGATGTGCTGCTCGCGGGTCTGCAGGGCGAGGCGGAAGGCGTCACGCCCGGCGCTGTCGACGCTCACGCCGACCAGACGCCCCGGCAGCGAGCGCTTGTGCTGCTCGGTCGTGGCGAGGAAGGCGGCGTGCGGGCCCCCGGCCATCATCGGGACGCCGAAGCGCTGCGAGGTGCCGACCACGACGTCGGCGCCCCACTCCCCCGGCGGGGTCAGCAGCGTGCAGGCGAGCAGGTCCGTGGCGACGACCACGAGGATGCCGCGCTCCTGCGCCGCCGCGGCCACCGGGGCGAGGTCGCGCAGCGCACCGGACGTCGCCGGGGTCTGCAGGACGATGGCGAAGACCTCGTCGTCGAGCCCGGCGGCCGGGTCGGACGGGTCGTGCTCCCAGTCGGCACCGACGATGTCGACCGCCTCGATGCGGACGTCCACGACCGCGCGGGACTGCGGCAGCAGCTCCGTGTCGAGCAGGACGGTGCGGCCCTTCGCCCGCGACGACCGGCGGCACATCGTGATCGCCTCGGCGACCGCCGTGCCCTCGTCGAGCAGCGACGCGTTGGCGAGCTCCATGCCGGTGAGATCCGCGACCATCGTCTGGTAGGTCAGCAGCGCCTCGAGGCGTCCCTGCGAGATCTCCGGCTGGTACGGCGTGTAGGCCGTGTACCAGGCGGGGTTCTCCAGCAGGTTCCGACGCAGGACCGGCGGGGTGACCGTGCCGTGGTAGCCCAGGCCGAGGTAGCTGCGGGCCGCGACGTTCTGGTCGGCGATCGACCGCAGCGCGGCGAGCACGTCGGCCTCGCTGCGTGCTGCCGGCAGGTCCAGCCGGTCCTCCTGCCGGATCGCGCCCGGCACCGCCTGGTCGACGAGCTCGTCCAGCGATGCGACACCGAGGTCCGCGAGCATCTGCTCCCGGTCGGCGACGGACGGACCGATGTGGCGGTCGGCGAAGGGGGCGGAGGTCACGTGCGGCTCCCGGAGCGGTGGTGCGAGCGTGGCAGGTCGAGCCGGCCGGACGGCCGGCAGGTGCGTGCTCGCAAGGGAACCAGAGGGCCCCGGACCGAGGCCATGAACGCGCGCTCCGCAACCCTCGTCGATCCGCGGGCCCGGACGCCGGGGCCGTCGGTCACCCGCGCCGTGTCCCGCGTCCGGCCAGTGCCACACCTGTCCCGGCGGCCGCGACCGCGCCGAGCGCGAGGAGCAGCACCGGTGTGCGATCGTCCGGCGCATCGGCGACCTCCGAGCTCCCGACCACGCTGGCCGTGTCGTCGGCCGTCGGCGGGGCCGCAGGCGGCACCGGCCCCTGCGAAGGAGATGGCACGGGCGCAGACGGCGTCACGGGGTCGGTCGGCGTCGACGGCGCAGCTGCGGCGTTGGAAGACGGCGAGGGCGAGGGGCTCGTTGGCGCAGGGCTCGACGCCGCACCGTCGTCGTCCACCGGAGCCGCGCGGGCGGCGGGGCTCGGCGACGGGCGTGGCGTCGGTGTCGCCCGGTTGCCGGCGTCGTCAGCGTCACCGCGGCCATCTGCCACGGCGGCGGCGAGGTCGAGCCGCCCGGCGCCGTACGTGCTGTCACGGCCGCTGGCACCGATGTCGGTCGCGGTCGCCAGCAGACGGTCCACGACCTGCTGCTGGTCGAGACCGAGCGACAGCAGCACCGCCGCGGCACCAGCAACGTGCGGCGCGGCCATCGACGTGCCGGCGAGCCAGGCGTAGACGTCGTCCTGCCCGGGGTCCCAGTACGTCGAGAAGACCCGGTCCTCCGTCGCACACGTGAGCAGGGCGCAGCCCCCGCCCGGCGCGGCCATCCCCCAGCGGGCACTGCCCACGCCGTTGGAGTAGCTCGGCTTGCCGTCGGTCCGGGTCGTCGCGCTCACCACGATCGCTGGTTCCTCCGCGAACCCACTGGAGAGCACGAACTGGTTGCCGGCCGCGACCACCACGACGGCACCACGGTCCCACGCGTACCGGATCGCCGGGGCCAGGCTCGAGCCGATGACGCTCTGGCCGGCCTGGGTCAGCGAGAGGTTGATCACGTCGGCACCGTTGTCGGCCGCCCAGCGCACGCCGTCGGCGACGTCCGCCGCACTGCCGCTGCCGTCGGCGCCGAGCACCCGGACGGGCATGATCGCGGCGCGCGGGGCGACGCCGGTGATGCCGCGCCCGTTGTCCCCGGTCGCTGCGGCGATCCCGGCGACGTGGGTCCCGTGCCCGTGCTCGTCCTGCGCGGTGCGGTCGTCGTCGACGAGGTCGATCCCGGGCACGATCCGGTCGACCAGGTCCTCGTGGTCGAGGTCGACCCCGGTGTCGACCACGGCGATCACGGTGCCGGCACCACGCCCGACCGCATGGGCCGCGTCGGCCCCGATCACGTCCAGTCCCCACTGGCGGTCACGGGCCGGGTCCGCCGCCGCGGCAGGTGCAGCAGAAGCCACCAACAGCAGCAGGGCGAGCACGGCGAGGACCGTCCGTCGGCGACGGGCTGGGAGGCGACTGGTGCGGCGTGCTGTCATCGGCCGTGACCGTACGGGCAGGCGTTGTCGATCGACCACGGGGCGTGCCACCATCGCCTTGACGAGGAGACGGCATGCGACTGGGTGCACACGTGTCGACGGCGGACCCGCTGGGCGACGCGGCCCGACTCGGGCTCGAGGTGGTCCAGCTCTCGCTGACCGACATGCAGAGCTGGAAGAAGCCGCCACCGCGCGACGACGCCGAGGAGCTGCGCGCGAGCGACATACCGATCTACGTCCACGCGCCGTTCGTGATGAACCCGGCCTCGCCCAACCCACGGGTGCGCCACCCCTCGCGCAAGACCATCCAGCAGACGTGCGACGGTGCTGCCGCCATCGGTGCGGCCGGCGTGGTGGTCCACGGCGGCCACGTCGGTGCGGACGCCGACCCTGCCGACGGCGTCCGGAACTGGCGCAAGGCGCTCGAGAGCCTCGACATCACCGTGCCGCTGCTGATCGAGAACACCGCCGGTGGCGACAACGCCATGGCCCGGTGGTTCGACGACGTCGCGCGCCTCTGGGAGGGCATCGCGGACGTCGACGGTGTCGACGTCGGCTTCGTGCTGGACACGTGCCACACGCATGCGGCGGGCGAGGACACGGCTGGCCAGGTCGAGCGGGTCATGGCGATCACCGGCCGGATCGACCTGCTCCACCTCAACGACTCGCGCGACGAGCAGGGGTCGGGTCGTGACCGTCACGCCAACCTCGGCGAGGGACGCATCGACCCCGACGAGCTCGCCGAGGTGGTGCGGTCCTTCGACGGCGACGTGGTCCTGGAGACCCCCACCGACGACGACGGCCACGCCCGCGACCTCGCGTGGGTGCGGGCGCGGCTGTGAAGGTCAGCCGTCCGACCCGAGGAGGTCGGCCGGCGGGTTGACGACCATGCCGGCCGGGACCTCGGTGGTGTCGTAGACCCAGACCGCGGCGTCCGAGGCGATGCCCGTGCCGTGGACGGTCAGCTTCACGTCGTGGCCGCCACCGAGCGGCCCGACGGCACCGAAGTCGTGGAACTCCTCGATGGTGTCGGCCAGGCCGGTGAAGGCGAAGCGGATCCGCCGCACGGCGTCACCGGCCACCTCCATCTCGACGACCGCGCCGCCGAGCGTGGCGACCTGGTGGCCGTCCACCTCGAGCTGTGCGTCCAGGTTGTACGCCATGTTGCCGTCGGCGGTGTCCTGCAGCGGGAAGAGGTAGAGCTCGACGAGGACCGAGTCCAGCGCGCCGTCGACGCGTCCCGCCGCGACGAAGGACTCACGCTCGTCCCACGGCCCCTCGGTCTGGTGCAGGAGGCTGGTGCCGAGCGCGCCAGCGCCGGCGCCGCCGGTCACCGACGTGTCGGGCGGGGTCGTGTCCCACGTCGCGAAGGTGCCCTGGGCGTTGTCGAGGTTGTCGACCTTCGTGCCCACGTCGTGGAACCAGACGTCCGTCCGACAGGCCTGGATGTCGTCCGTCGCGTCGTCCGTCGTGTCGGCGCCGCGCAGCTGGACGCAGTGCTCGTCGGCGTCCGGGCTGACGACGGGGTCCGAGAACGCGAGACCGCTCGCGGCGAGCGCGATGACGGCGATGGCGGCGGCACGGGTCCGCATGTGGGGCTCCTCTTCGGTGGTCCGGTCACGTGGCACTTCGCGGTCCGGCCGGCGATCTCCTCCCCGTGCATCCCTGCGCTCGCGCACTGCACGTGGCACCATACGGATGTTCGTCGAACGGATGTGCGCATGCAGCAGCTCGAGACCCCACCGTGGCTCGACGGCCTCACCGATGCCCAGCACCAGGCCGTGACGCACCGGGGTGCCCCGCTGCTCATCGCGGCAGGACCGGGCTCGGGCAAGACCCGCACGCTGGCGGCCCGGACGGCGGCGCTGCTCGCCGACGGCCACGCGCCGGAGCGGGTCCTGCTGCTCACCTTCACGCGGCGCGCCGCCGGTGAGCTGCTGCAGCGTGCCGGCGCCATGGTCCCCGAGCAGGACGCGACACGCGTGGCTGGCGGCACCTTCCACGCACTGGCCGTCCGGCTCCTGCGCTTCCACGGCGGCGATCTCGGCCTCTCCCCCGACTTCGCGGTCCTCGACCGCGCCGACGCCGTCGACCTGATGGGCATCGTCCGGGTCGAGACCGGCCTGGCGGACCTCGGGGACCGCGCCCCCAGCGCCGGCACGCTGGTCGACGTCCTCGCCCGGTGCGTGGTGGCCGGTGAACCCCTGGACGAGGTCCTGCCCGAGCGGTTCCCGTGGGTGGCCAGGCACCGCGACGACATCGCGCGCTGCTTCGACGCCTTCACCGCGGCCAAGCGGCGGGCCGGCGTGCTCGACCTCGACGACCTCCAGCTGCACCTGCGGGCCCTGCTCGCCGACGACCGTGTCGGCCCACGGATCGCGGCCGACGTCGACCACGTCCTCGTCGACGAGGTGCAGGACACCGACCCGGTCCAGCTGGACGTCCTGCGGCTGCTGACCACCAGCGGGGCCGAGCTGACCGCCGTCGGCGACGAGCTGCAGGCGATCTACGGCTTCCGGGCGGGCGACGGTCGCGGGATCACCCGGCTGCGCGAGCACCACCCGGACCTGGTGACCGTCCATCTCTCCCGCTCCTTCCGCTGCCCCGGCCGCATCCTCGAGGTGGCCGACCGCATCGGTGCCGTCCTCGCACCGGACCGCCCACCGCTCGAGCCGGACGACCGCGTCGGGACGCACCCGACGCTGACGACCTGCCTCGACCCCGCCGACGAGGCCGCCACCGTCGTCGACCGCGTGCTGGCCGCACGCGAGGACGGCATCCCGCTGCAGGAGCAGGCGGTGCTGTTCCGCGCCGGCCACCACGCGGACCGGCTCGAGCTGGAGCTCGCTCGTCGCGACGTCCCCTACCGCAAGTTCGGCGGGCTCCGGTACCTCGACACCGCGCACGTCCGGGACCTCGTCGCGGTGCTGCGCCTCCTCGACGCCCCCCACGACGAGCTCGCCTGGCAACGGACCCTGCGGTCGCTGCGTGGCGTCGGCCCGGTCGGGGCGCGACAGGCCGCCACGACGCTCGGCGTCGGCGACAGCACGGCGCAGCCCGGCCCGGTCGCCCGCCTCGTCGCAGGCGCGGCCCTCCCCGGGGACCCCGACGACGTGGCCGCACTGCGTGCCGCGGTGTCGGCTGCGGCGGGTGACGACGGTGCCGAGCCACCGCCGGCGGTCCAGGTCGACGCAGTCCTCGGGCTGCTCGAACGGACCCTGCCCCGCCGGTACCGCAACGGGGCCGCGCGACTCGCCGACCTCGCCGAGGTGGCGGCCGTCGCAGCGGGCTACCGCCACCGCCGCGACCTGCTGGCGGACCTGGCGCTCGACCCGCCGACCAGCACCGGCGAGATGGCGCCGGGCAGCGTCGACGAGGAGTGGCTGACGCTGTCGACCATCCACAGCGCCAAGGGCGGCGAGTGGGACGTCGTCCACCTGGTGCACGCTGCGGACGGCAACCTGCCGTCGGATCTGGCGGCCCGCCGCAGCGAGGACCTCGACGAGGAGCGTCGGCTCGCGTACGTCGCCGTGACGCGTGCGCGGCGCCACCTCCACGTGACGTACCCGACGCGGTTCCCGTCGGGTCTCGGACCACGGAGTGACCGCAGCGCCACGGCCGTGGTGTCGCGGTTCCTCGCGCCGCTCGAGGACCTGTTCCACACCGATGCGACGGCACGCACGGGAACGGCGACGAGCGCCGCCCTCACCGAGGACGGCGCCCTGCGCGATGCCGTGGACCGGCAGCTCGCGAAGCTGTGGTGAGCGTCAGACGGCCGCGGCGTCGTCGGCCGTGGCCTCGGCGTCGGCCCCGGCATCTGCGGGGACGGTGTCGTCCACGCGCTCGCTCGGGAAGGCCGTGACCTCACCGCGGAGCTCGTCCACGACCGGCGAGACCATGATCGCGAAGACGCCCTGCCCCTTCTTGAGCAGGTCGACCAGCTGGTCCTCGCCCTCCAGTGCGAACACCGAGGTGCCGTCGGACGCCAGCGTCGAGTCCGCCAGGCCGTGGCCGCGGCGACGCAGCTCGTCGATCGCGGCGCGCACCTTCTGCAGGGAGACGCCGGTGTCGAGCAGGCGCTTGACGACGCGCAGCGCGACGATGTCGTCGAACGAGTAGAGCCGCTGGGTGCCGGATCCGTCGGCCCCGCGTACGGACGGCGTCACCAGCTCCGTGCGGGCCCAGTAGTCGAGCTGCCGGTAGGTGATCCCGACGATCTTGCAGGCCGTCGGGCCGCGATAGCCGACCCCGTCGTCCTCGTCGAATGCCATAGCGAGCTGTGCGCCCATCCTCGTCTCCTGCGCCTCACCGACCTCACGGTCCCCTGACGTCGCGACCCGTGGCCACGACGGTGCCACCAGCGCGGCGACGTCGAGGGGCCGGTCTGCCAACCGCCCCGCCCTGCGCATCCAGCCGGCTCTGCCTGCCGTGTGAAATGCCACGCGTGGAACTACGTCGAGACTACGAGCGGTACCCCACCCCGTCAACGGGAACGGCGAACCTCCTTGACATCCCGCCCCACGCCCACCTCGCACTCCGAGCACCCCTTCCGAGTTTCCTCGCACTGTGCGAGGAAACTCGAGTGAGACGCGGCCGGGGCTGGTGGGCGCGCCGCGCCGCGCGGAGTTTCCTTGCGTCACGCGAGGAAACTCGGGTGGGCGTCAGCCCTGTTCGAAGTCCTCCGGGTCGACGGACTCGAGGAACTCGCGGAAGCGCCGGACCTCCTCGTCGGGGTCGTCGGAGCCGCCCTCGTTCTCGTCCTCGTCGATCTCCAGGCCCGCAGCCTCGAGGACCTCCTCGGCCCCGAGGATCGGGATGTCCTCCATGCGGCTGGCGATCGCGATGGCATCGCTCGGCCGTGCGCTGACGATCGTGGTCTCGCCGTCCTTCTCGAGGTGCAGCTCGGCGTAGAACGTGCCTTCCGACAGGCGGGTCACGTGCACGGCCGTGAGCGTGGCGCGCAAGGCGTCCAGCGTCGCCACGAACAGGTCGTGGGTCATCGGGCGGGGCGTCTCGACGCCCTGGAGCGCGAAGGCGATCGCGGTCGCCTCGGGCGCACCGATCCAGATCGGCAGGTAGCGACTGCCGTCACGTTCCTTGAGCAGGACGATCGGTTGGTTCGCCGGGAGTTCGACGCGGACGCCGACCAGCTCGAGCTCCACCACAGGTGTTCCCTTCGTCGGCGCCGACACTACACGCCGTGCCGGACGCGCAGACTGACACTCAGCCGGCCAGCTCGGCGGCGGGCGGCACCGCGCGCATCGCCTGCTGCACCGCGTCGGCGAGCCACCGGCCGAGCGCCGCGTCGGCGTCGTCGACCGGTGGCGCCGTGGCAGCGACCTCGACGTCGACGGTGACCGGCGACAGCGGCAGGCGCTGCAGCGTCGGTGTGACGACCAGCTGTTCGGTGGTCGGGCACGTGCGTGGTGGCCACGCCACGTCCACCAGGTCGCTGCTGCTCGCCGGGACGACGACGGTCGTCGCGCCGGGCTGCAGGACGACCTCCCGGCCGGCGCACCCGAGCTCGACCGGGGCGAGGACCGGCAGGGAGACGAAGTTCTCGGCGTGGTCGAACAGGCGGGCCGCCTCGTCGAACCGCGTGTCCTGCGTCGCGCTGTCCAGCACCACGGCGACGAGCATGCGGTCGTCGCGCTCGGCAGCGGCCACCAGCGCGTACCCGGCCGCAGCGGTGTAGCCCGTCTTCACGCCGACCACCGTGCTGTCGCGGCGCACGAGCTCGTTGCGGTTGGGCAGCCCGCCGATGCCGGGGAGGCTCACCCCGTCCAGCCCGACGATCTCGGCGAGCACCGGGTCCTCGAGCAGCTCGACGGCGATCGCGGCGAGGTGCGCCGCGGACAGCTGGTTGCTGTCGTCGAGCCCGGACGGCGACACGAGCACGGCGCCGTCCAGGCCGAGGCGCTCGGCGTCCGCCCGCATCTCGGCGAGGAAGGCGTCGGTCCCACCCGGCAGGAGCTGGGCGGCGACGGCTGCGGCGGCATCGTTGCCGGACCGGACGAGCATGCCCTCCAGCAACTGCCGCAGGGTCCATGCCTCCCCCTGCCGCAGGCCGACGCCCGAGCCCTCGAGCCCCCGCACCTCGGGACCCGCAACGAGCACCCGGTCGAGGTCTGGCTCGACCCGGCGGGCGGTGACGGCGGTGAGCATCTTCACGGTCGAGGCCACCGACCGCAGCCGGTCGGCGTCACGTGCTGCGAGGACGGTCTCGGCATCGACGTCGAGCAGCAGCATGGACGCAGCGGTCACCGGCGGTGGCGCAGGCCAGCCCCCGACGTTGGGCGGCAGCGTCGGCCGCTCCCCCTCCGCGAGTCCGACCGCGGGCGACGGCGTCACGTCGGCCGGGGCGGTCGGCGCGTCGTCCGTGGTCGTGGCGACGGCAGGGCTGGCGACCAGCGACAACGCGGCCACGACGACGAGCACCCACCGTGCGGTGGTCCTGGCGAGGAAGGTCACGAGCGCAGCAGGTCCCGCAGCTCCCGGCGCAGCAGCGCTGCGTGCAGCTCCGTGCCGTGCTCGGCCAGTGCGTCCAGCAGCTCGGTCGCCCGCTGCCTCGCCTGCGGGTTGCGCTGCCGCAGGATGGGCTGGACGAGCTGCGCGTGCAGGCTGACCTCGCGGTCGGCGAACTGGCGGTACATCCGCAGGTGCCGGGGCTCGAGGCCCGCGCCGAGCAGGCCGGCCGCCGCGCGGGCCGCCAGCAGTGCCTCACCGTCGAAGACGTCACCCGGCGGCAGCAGGGAGTGCTCCTGGAGCGCGCGTACCTGCCCGAGCTCGAGCCCTGCGGCCTCCGCCAGCTCGCGGCCCGACAGGTGCACGTCGGAGGCAGCAGCCTGTCGCTGCGCCGCGACGCTGCGGCGCGGTGCCTGGGCGGCGGTCTCGGCGTCACCCTCGGGCTCGGTCGGCTGGTCCCCACCCGCCAGCTCGTCGGGGGTGGGCGGTCGGCCCGGATCGGGCTCCTCCCCCGCGTCGATCCGCTTCAGCTCCTCGCGGATCACGGCGAGCGGCAGGTAGCGGTCACGCTGGGCCCGCAGGACGTAGCGCAGCCGCTCGATGTCCTCGTCGGTGAACTTGCGGTAGCCCCCCGGCGTGCGGTCCGGCTCGACCAGGCCCTCGGTCTCGAGGAACCGGATCTTGGACGCGGTGATGTCCGGGAAGTCGTCCTGCAACCGGTTGAGGACGTCGCCGATGGTGAGGGTGCTCACGACGGAGCACCCACGAACAGCAGCTTGAAGCGGCCGATCTGGAGCTCGTCGCCGGCGCGCAGGTGGCGGCGATCCACGCGCTCGCCGCCGAGGTAGGTGCCGTTGAGCGACCCGAGGTCGTGCAGCACGAACGCGTCGTCCTCACGGTCGACGCGGGCGTGGTGCCGCGACACGGTGACGTCGTCGAGGAAGACGTGACTGTCGGGGTGCCGGCCGATGGTGGTGGCATCCCGGTCGAGGAGGTAGCGGGAGCCGGCGTTCGGTCCGCGAACGACGACCAGCAGCCCGGTGCCCGGGGGCAGCTCCGGCAGGGCCTCGAGCTCGGCCTCCGACTCGAGACCGCCGAGGTCGAAGGCACCCGTGGGGGCCTCGGCCCCTGCAGCGGCGTGCTCGACCTCGTGGCCGCACGCCGGACAGAAGTTCGCGTCCGCGGGCAGCGACTCGCCACACGAGGTGCAGAACACGCCGTCCTCCGGGGTCGTCAGCTGATCAGGTCACCGTACGCCGCAGCGTCGAGCAGGTCGTCGACCGCGTCGGCGTCGTCGGGCTGGATGCGTACCAGCCACCCTGCACCGTAGGGGTCGGTGTTGCACAGCTCCGGCTGGTCGTCGAGCGCCTCGTTCGAGGCGGTGACGGTGCCGGACAGCGGCGCGTAGAGGTCGCTGACCGACTTGGTCGACTCGACCTCACCGAAGGCCTCGCCGGCGCTCACGGTGGTACCCGCCGGCGGCAGGTCGACGAACACGACGTCGCCGAGCTGCTCCTGGGCGTGGTCGGTGATCCCGACCTCCACCTCGTCGTCGCCCGGGCGCACCCACTCGTGCTCCTCGGTGTAGCGCAGGTCCTCGGGGATCTCCGACACGGTCAACCCTGGTGTTCGATGGCGTGGTGGCGACGATGCAACCTAGCCGCCCAGCTCCGGGTTCCGGGCACGCACGACGCGTGCGTACTGGAACGCGGCCACGTAGTAGAGCGCCGTGGCCACCGCGAGCCCCACGAAGCACACGATGCGCAGGACGTCGCGACCCGTGCCACCGATGGCCTCGGCGATCAGGAACGTCGGGAAGGTCGCCATCAGGCCGAAAGTGGCAGCCTTGCCGGTCCTCGTGACGGCGGGGGCCTCGCCCCCACGCGCCAGCACCACCAGGCCGACGACCCCCACGACGACGTCGCGCAGCAGGACGAGCCCGAGCGCCCACCAGGGCACGATGCCGGCGACGCCGAGCGCGACGACGACCACGGCGATGAGGATCCGGTCCGAGATCGGGTCGAGCACCTTGCCGAGGCGGCTCACCTGGTCGAACCGGCGCGCGACGTAGCCGTCGACCCAGTCGGTCGACACCAGCAGGAACAGCACGACGAGCGCCCGGACGGGCCGGTCCCCGACGATGTCGAACCACACCAGCGGCATGACCAGCAGCCGGATCAGCGACAGGACGTTGGGGATCGTCAGGATCCGGTCGCCGACGACCTCCGGGCCGTCCTTGGCGCCGACGTCGAACAGTCGGTCGAATGCCACGTGGACGGCTCCGGTGGTCCGGCGGATCGTGGTCGGGCTGGCCGGACTTGAACCGGCGACCCCTCGCCCCCCAGACGAGTGCGCTACCTGACTGCGCCACAGCCCGTCTCGCCTCGGCCTCGCGCCTGTCGGGGACCACTGGGGGCTGGGTCCCGCTGCGGTGCCAGCGGCGATGTGCGGTCGGTGACCGCGGCCGGCGACGCTACCGCACGCGGTCGGCGGCAACAAAGCGGTGGTCGGTCAGCGCCGCCTGTCCTCGCGCGGGCGGTCCTGCAGGGACAGCGGGACGCCCTCGAAACCGAACCGGGTGCGCAGCTCGCGCTCGAGGTAGCGCCGGTACGCCGGGGCGACGGTGCCGCTGGTGAACGTGATGAACACCGGCGGGCGCGTCTCGGCCTGCGTGACGTACTTCACGCGGGCCTGGCGGCCGCCACGCGTCGGCGGCGGGGTCCGCTCGGTGACCTCCTCGAGCCACCGGTTGAGCTCGCCCGAGCTGATCCGGCGCGTGTACTGCTCCCAGACCTCGCGCAGCAGTGGCGGGATGCGCAGGACACCCCGTCCGGTCTTCGCCGAGACGTTGACGCGCGGCGCGAACCGGGCGAACGAGAGCAGGCGGTCGAGCTCGCGCTCGAACTCGAATCGGCGCTCCTCGTCCAGCAGGTCCCACTTGTTGCAGACCATGATCACGCCGCAGCCGGCGTCACGCAGCAGTGCCGCGAGCCGCTGGTCCTGCTCGCCGAGCGGCTCGGAGGCGTCGACGAGGAACAGCGCGATGTCGGCGGACTCGATCGCGTCGCGGGTCCGGTCGACCGAGTACAGCTCGGTGTCCTCGCCGTGGCGGTACTTGCGCCGCATCCCGGCGGTGTCGACGAAGGTCCACGGCTCGCCGTCGATCTCGACCAGCGTGTCGACGGCGTCCCGAGTCGTGTGGGCGACGGCGTCGACGATCGAACGCTCCTCCCCCAGCAGCTTGTTGAACAGCGACGACTTGCCCACGTTCGGCTTGCCGACCAGGGCGACCCGCGGGACGGGGTCCTCGTCGATCATGCCGACGGCCGCGTCCGGCAGCTCGTCCAGCACGCGGTCGAGCAGGTCGCCCACGCCGCGGCCGTGCCGGGCCGAGATGCCGGCCGGCTCGCCCATGCCGAGGTTCCACAGCGCAGCCACGTCGGGCTCGCGCTTCTCGGAGTCGACCTTGTTCGCCACGACGATCGCCGGCACGCCGGCACGTCGGATCACCTTCGCGTAGCGGTCGTCGTCGTCGAGCATCCCGACGGTGACGTCGACCACGAAGAGCACGAGGTCCGCCGACGCGATGGCCGCCTCGGCCTGCTCGACGATGCGCGCCGCCATGCCCTCGGCCTGGTGTTCCCAGCCGCCGGTGTCGACCAGGACGAACGGCTGCCCGAGCCACTCGGCGAGGTGCTCGGTGCGGTCACGCGTGACGCCCGGCTTCTCCTCGACGATGGCGATCCGGGCACCCAGGATGCGGTTGACCAGCGTCGACTTGCCCACGTTCGGGCGCCCCACGACGGCGACCCGCGGCAGGGCGGCTCGTGCCGTGACCGGGTCGTCGCTGTGGACGACCGTGGCGCGGACGTGCCGCACGATCTCGTCGACGACCTCGTCCAGCTCGAGGGCGCTCGTGTCGAGCTCCCAGGCGTCCTCGGCCTGTGCCAGCGGGGCCACGGCCCGGTTGGCGTCGGCGGCGTCGCGGGCCTGCTGGTCGGCCAGCACGTCCTCGACGTCCTGGCCGGTCTGTGCGGCGCGACGCTCGGCGCGGGTCTCCTCGTCGGCGGTGAGCCAGATCTTGACGTCGGCGTCGGGCAGCACGACCGTGCCGACGTCGCGCCCCTCCACGACCCCACCGTGCGCGAACGCCTGCGCGCGCTGCAGCGGGGTCACGGCGTCACGGACGCCAGCGATGGCGGAGACCTTCGAGACGGCGGCGGTCACGTCGTCGCCGCGGATCTCGTCCTCGACGTCCTCGTCGTCGAGGTAGGTCCGGCCGTCGGCGCGGTGCACCTCCACCTCGTGCGCCACCCGGGCGCACGCCTCGTGGTCGTCCAGCGGCACCTCGCGACGGAGGATCGCGAGGGTCACGGCGCGGTAGAACGCCCCGGTGTCCACGTGCGGCAGGCCGAGCGCCTGGGCGACGCGCGCGGCGGCGGACGACTTGCCCGTGCCGGCTGGACCGTCGATCGCGACGGTGATGCCGTGCATCGGGTTCTGGTCGGTGGAGGACACTCCTGGCTCCAAGCTCAGTCGAGCAGCTCGACGCGGCCACCGAGGGCGGTGAGGTCGTCGAGGAACGTTGGGTACGAGGTCGCGACCGCGGCGAAGCCGCTGATCTCGACGGGTGCGTCGCCGACGGCGCCGGCGATCGCTGCGGTCATGGCGATCCGGTGGTCCCCGGCGGCGTCGACGCGCCCGCCACGGGGTCGCTGACCACCTTCGACACGGTACCCGTCGCTGCGCGCCTGCAAGGTGACACCGAGTGCACCGAGCGCAGCGACGGTCGTCGCGACCCGGTCGGACTCCTTCACCCGCAGCTCGGCCGCGTCAGTCACCTCGAGACCCTCGGCCGACATGGCGCCGGCGAGCGCGAGCACCGGCAGCTCGTCGAGCGCGTCGACGACCAGCCGACCGCCGAGGGTCAGCCCGCCACGCAGGTCACCACCGGTGACCGTGACGTCGGCGACGGGCTCGCTGCCGTCGGTGTCGACCGGCGTCACGGTCGCGTCGGCACCCATCTCCTGCAGCACCCGCAGCGCCCCGTTGCGGGTCTCGCCGTCGAGCACGCCGGGGGTGCTGATCGTGGTGCCGGCGACGGCGGCCGCGACCTGCCAGAAGGCGGCCGACGACGGGTCCCGCGGGGCGTGCAGCGGCGCAGCGACGAGCGGTCCGGGCGTGATCGTGACGCGTTCGGTCCCGTCGTCGGCGATCGCGACGTCGAGCGTGGCACCGAGGTGGCGCAGCATCCGCTCGGTGTGGTCCCGGCTGGGCATCGGCGACACGACGGTCGTGGGGCCGTCGGCCCGGAGGCCGGCCAGGAGCACGCACGACTTCACCTGTGCCGACGCATGGGGCTGCTCGTAGGTGATGCCCCGCAGGTCGCCACCCCGCACCACCAGCGGGGGGACGTCGTCGCCGCGGGCGTGGAGGTGCGCCCCCATCGCCGTCAGCGGCCGGACCACGCGCCCCACGGGGCGTCGGCGCAGCGACGCGTCACCGGTCAGCACCGCGAGGCCGTCGATCCCGGCGACGACGCCGGCGAGCAGCCGCAGGGACGTGCCCGAGTTGCCGCAGTCGATGACGTCGGTGGCCTCGCGCAGTGGACCCACGACCCGGCCCTCGAGGCGCCCCTCGTCGTCCGGGGACAGCTCGACGGTCGCCCCCAGCGTCCGCAGCGCACCGGCGGTCGACGCGACGTCGCCGGACGGGGCCAGCCCGCGGACCGTCACCTCCTCGCCGACGAGCGAACCCAGCAGGAGGCAGCGGTGGCTGACCGACTTGTCCCCGGGCACGCGGACCGTGCCCGCGAGCGTCGCGGGGTGGACGCGCACCCGGTCGGGCCCGGCGTGGCTCACGGCCTGCCGGCCTGGCGGGCGCGCCGCTCGTGCAGCGAGGTGTGTCGGCTCGGCGGCGGCCGGTCCCCCTCGCCGACCGCGGCGTAGAGGGCGCTGACCTCGGTCTGGCTGAGGTGGCGCCACCTCCCCTGCTTGAGGTCGCCGATCTCGACGCCGCCGTACGCCGTTCGCGCGAGCCGCTCCAGGTGCAGGCCGACCTTGTCGACCATCCGGCGCACCTCGTGCTTGCGACCCTCGGTCATGACGATCTCGAGCAGGGTGCGCTCGTTCTGGTCCTCGATGATCCGGGCCGACTTCGGACGGGCCATCCCGTCACCGAGCCGGACGCCGTCCCGCAGCTCCGCCAGCACGTGCCGCTTGACCGAGCCGCGGACCAGGGCGAGGTACGTGCGCTCGACCTCGTACGAGGGGTGCAGGAGCTTGTTCGTCAGCTCGCCGTCGTTGGTCAGCAGGAGCAGGCCCTCGGTGTCCATGTCGAGCCGGCCGACGGCGTGCACCCGCTGGGGCAGGTCGACGTACTCGAGCACGGTGGGCCGGCCCTCGGGGTCGTCGGCGGTCGTCACGACCCCACGGGGCTTGTTGAACATCACCCAGACGAGGTCCACGTCGACGTTGATGCGCTCGCCGTCGACGTGGATGACGGCCGTCGTGGGGTCGACCTTCTGTCCGAGGTGGGCGACGTCGCCGTCGACGCGGACGCGGCCCTGCTCGATCAGCTCCTCCGAGGCACGCCGCGACGCCACCCCGGCGGCGGCCATCACCTTCTGGAGTCGTTCGAGACCGTCGTCACTCACTCGTCGTCCTGCTCGTCGTCATCGTCGTGGGCCTGCTCGGCGAGCCCCTCGGGGTCCTCCCCCTCCTCGATCGCCTCGCGGGCCGCGACGGCGCCGCGCAACTGGTCCATCGCGGACCGTGCGGCCTGCTCGAGTCGGGAGGTGAGGTCGGCCATCGACGCGTCGTCCTCCGCGCGGCGCGCGGCAGCCTCGGCGTGGGCGGCCCGTTGCTCGTCCTCGCTGGTCAGGGAACCACCTCGCTGGAGCAGCTCGCGCGCAGCCCTGACGTCGTCGGGCTCGTCGGGGGCGTCCTCCGGCAGGTGGTCGGCCAGGTCGGGCAGCTCGTCGAGGCTGTCGAGGCCGATGTCCTCGAGGAACCGCTGGGTGGTGCCGTAGAGCACCGGCTGGCCGGGGCTCTCCTCCCGGCCGACCTCCTCGAGGTAGTCGCGGGCGACCAGCGAGCGCACCGCGGCGTCGGCGTTCACGCCGCGGATCTCGCCGATCGTGGAGCGCGTGATCGGCTGCTTGTACGCCACCACGGCGAGCGTCTCGAGGGCCGCACTCGACAACCGGCCCGTCCGCCCGGCGAGGACGTGCCGCTCGACGACCGGCCACGCCGGCTCGGCGGTGTACATCCGCCACCCACCGCCCGCACGGCGGACGGCGAGCCCGCGCTCCTCGGCCCGGTAGCTGTCGGCGAGCTCCTGGCACGCGTCCTCGACCTCGGCGACCTCCAGGTCGAGGGCCTCGGCGAGCTCACCGGCGGGCACGGGCTCGCTGGCGAGGAACAGCAGGGCCTCGAGGCCCTGGCGAACGGCGATCTCCATCGGTTCAGCCTGTCAGGTCGACGACGGCGGCCTCGTCCAGCACACCGTCGGGGTCGTCGTCGGGGTCGGCCAGCGCAGGGTCGGCGTCCTCGGTGGGGTCCGGGAGGTCCTCGCCGAGCTCCTCGTCGGTGACGCTCTCGAGGTCACGGCCGCCGTCACGGTGCGCGACCTCCATCGGGACGCGCAGGTCCGGCTGCTCGAGGTCGAGGTGGCCGAGCTTGTAGAGCTCGAGGGCCGCGAGGAAGAACACCACGCGCTCGTGGCGCTCCCGGCCCGAGGTGAGCTCGTCGAACCGGGCCCGACCCGTCCCGAGCCGGTCCAGCAGGGCCCGGGTCGCGTCGCGGATCGAGATCGTGGCGCGCCGCACGTGGGCGAGGTCGACGTGCTCGACGGGCGGCGGCTGCATGGCGATGGCCGCGAGACGGGCCAGCCCGGCCGGGTCGATCGCGAGGGTCGTGTCCGGGACCAGACGACGGAACCGCGACTCCAGCGGCACCTCGCGCCCCACGAACGGCTCGCTCGCCTCGAACAGTAGCGACAGCTCGTCCGCGATCTCGCGGAACGCGCGGTACTCGAGCAGACGCGCGTAGAGCAGGTCGCGGGCCTCGGCGAGGAGGTCCTCCGCCTCGGCCTGCTGGTCACTCGGCAGCAGGCGTGCTGCCTTGAGCTCGATCAGCGTCGCGGCGACGACGAGGAAGTTGGTCGCGGTCTCGAGGTCGACCGACTCGAGCTCGGTCATGTGGGCGAGGAAGTCGGCGGTGATGTCCGCGAGGTCGATCTCGGTGACCTCGAGCTTCCGGCGCGCGATGAGCTGGAGGAGCAGGTCGAACGGCCCCTCGAACATCTCCAGACGCACCTCGTACGCCACACCACCTCCCGACCCGGCCGTGGACGAAGCCTAACTGGTCACCCTGCCGGCCCCGTGCCGTGCGACGGGGCGTACGGTGGGGCGAGGGGTGGCAGGTCGCCACCACCGGTACCCAGACCTGCGAGGAGTCCTCCATGGCACTGTCGACGGACGTGGCGCGAGCCGAGTCACAGGGACGCGCGGCGGCCCTGACGGTGCTGCTCGACGACCAGCAGTCCGCGGCGCTGTCGTCGCTGGGGTTCGGCGACGAGTGGCGCGAGGGCCCCGGTGCCGACGTGGAGCTGCCCGACAACCCCTATGCCGGCGGCCGGCTGGCCCGGGCGTGGCAGGAGGGGTTCGAGGAGGGCATGGACACGCGCCACCTGCGCTGATCCTCAGCCGGGCGGCGCGAACGGCCCGCTCGGCGGGGGCGGTGGCGGCAGGTCCTGGAGCGACGTGGCCGGCCGGCCCTCGTCGGTGAGCGTCGCCGCGATCGCGACGAGCACGTCGTGCGCCGGCACACCGTCCGGGCGCGTCGCGGCCGTCCGTGGGAGCAGCCGGTCGGCCAACGCGCCCGCGAGATCGTCCCGCCGCTGCGGTGGCAGGTCGCCGGCGCGCAGCAGGTAGCGCCGCAGGGCCGTCCGCTCCGGCCGTGCGAGGCCCGACGTGTCGAGCGCAGCGGCCCACTCGCGCAGGTGCTGGGGCACCTGCAGGTCCAACGCCACCGCAGCACCGGTCCCCACCCGGGTGGAGACCACCTGCGTGCCCGCCGCCAGGTCGCCGAGACGGCGCCCGTCGTGGCGGGTCGCGGCCGTCACCAGGGCGACCGCACCGAACGTGGCGTCGATCTCGAACAGGCCGACGGCGACGCGGGCCAGCGCCTGCCGGGCACGGATCGGGGCGCCGTCGACGGTGACGACCCGCAAACCCATCGCCATGTGCCCGAGGGTGGCACCGAAGCGCGTCTCGAACAGCACCGGATAGCCGACCCGGACGAGGAAGATCGCCACGAGGACGACCGTGACGAACACGGCGCCGCTGGCCGAGTCGACGTCCGCGAGTCCCAGCGCCGCGACGACCAGGAGTGCCGCGACGGCCTGGAGGAGGACGTCGACGACCTGTGCGAGGCCGCGGGTCGCGACGGTCGCGGTCTGCAGGTCGAGCGCGACGGCCTCCGGGGTGACGACCCGCTCCGACCGACGCGGTCCTGCCGGCCGCTCCACCTGGCTGCTCCGTCCGTACGCTGCCGCGCACGCTATCGCAGGGGCTGGACCACGGACCTCGACGCGCTGATCACCCGACGGCGGCCCGACTGGGACCGTCTGCGGACGCTGACATCGACGGGCCGCCGTACGCCGGGGCGCCTGGCGCCGGCGGACCTCGACGAGCTCGTCGAGCTGTACCTGCGGACCTCGGCCGACCTCGCAGCGGTGGCCGAGCACGGTGGCGACCCGGCGCTGCACGGCGAACTGACCCACCTCGTCGCCGACGCCGCCGGCGTCGTCTACGGCACCGAGGCTCGGTCCCGGTCCGCGGTCCTGGACTTCCTGCGGGTGCAGTGGCCGGCCGCCGTGTGGCGCCTCCGCACCCAGCTCGCGATCGCGACGGTCGCCCTGGTCCTCCCTGCCCTGCTGCTGGGTGCCTTCGTCGTGCGGGACGCCCGCGCACTGCCGACGATCGGCAGCGACGAGGAGCTGACGCAGTTCGTCGAGCAGGACTTCACCGACTACTACACCGACAACCCCAACCCGGTCTTCGCGGCACTGGTGGGCACGAACAACATCCAGGTCGGGCTGCTCGCGTTCGGTGCCGGCGTGCTCGGCGGTCTGCCGACGCTGTACGTGCTGGCGTTCAACGGGCTGAACATCGGGGTCGCGGGCGGCATCATCACGGCCTTCGGACGGCCCGCCGTGTTCTGGACCTCGATCCTCCCCCACGGGCTGCTCGAGATCGCGGCCATCATCACGTCCGGTGCCGCCGGCATGCGGCTGGGCTGGGCGCTGCTGGCCCCCGGGGACCGCTGGCGCAGCGACGCGCTGGCCGAGGAGGGGCAGCGCGCAGCCGTGGTCGTGCTCGGCCTGCTGCTCGCGTTCACCGGTGCGGCACTGGTCGAGGGCTTCGTGACGCCCCGGACGTGGCCGGCGTGGCTGGAGATCGGCATCGGTGCGCTCGCCCTCGCCGCGTTCGCCGTCCCCGTCATCGTGCGCGGTCGTGCTGCGGCGGCGGAGCTGGACGCCCGCCGGGCCGTGCGCGGTGGCGCCCGTGTCATCGGCGAGCGCTCGGGCAGCGCCGCCGTCTGGGCGGTCACACCCGACCGCGCGCCTTGAGGTCGAGGTAGACGTCGACGAGCCGTTCGGCGACGACCCCCGGTGGGCCCGTCACGACGTGCGCCCCGCGCTGGCGCAGGCGGGCCGCGTCCGTCTCCCGACGCGCCAGGACCTCGGCGGCACCGGCGCTGCCGTGTGCCACGAGCGCCTCGCCGGGCACCCGGTCCGCCATCGCCACGAGGGCAGGGTCGCTGACCGACCCGACGACGACCTCGTGCCGCGTGGTCAGCACCGGCAGCGCGTGCAGCAGCGCGTCCATCGCCGCCGCCGCCCCGAGCTCGGTCAGCACGACGAGCAGGGCCCGCCGACGCTGCCGTGCGGCGAGGTGCGCGAAGGCGGTGCGGTGTGCCGCCTCCACGAGCTCGGGTTCGAGAGCGTGGAGCAACCGGGCCGCGCGCGCGACCTGGTCGGTGCGCCGGGCGGCTGCGAGCGTGCCGGTGATGCCGGCGGCGTACGTCGTGAGCCCGGCCCGGTCGCCGATCTCGCCGGCGGCCGTGAGGAGCGCCATCGCCGCGTCCATCGCGTGGTCCAGTCGCGGGACGCCGTCGACGACCGTGGCCGAGGCGCGGCCGTGCTCGACGAGCACCTGCACGGTGCGGTCACGCTCGACCCGGTAGGTCCGCACGACCGGGTGCCCGAGCCGGGCCGTGGCCCCCCAGTCCACCCGTCGCACGTCGTCGCCGTACCGGTACTCGCGGAGGTGGTCGAACTCGGTCCCACCACCCAGCGTCGGCGCGATGCGGTTGCCGGCGTTGCGCAGCCGGTCCAGCTCGAGCCGGAGCAGTGTCGCGTCGCGCGACGGGAAGGCCGGGTGCACCTGCAGGTCGCCGGGCACGGCACGAGGCGCCTGCCGGGTCCCGAGGCCCAGGGGGCCGGGGACCCGGACGACGACCTCGTCGAGCTGGAAGGTGCCGCGACGCCACGGGCGCACCGTCGTCGACGCCGCCGCCCGTCCGTGGGCCGGCAGCGCCACCCGGACCCGGCGGGCCCCGGCCCCGAGCGACGGCGGCAGGGCGTCGGCGAGCCACACGCGCACCACCCGACCGACCGGCGAACCGAGCCGCCACGTGACCGTGCCCTGCTCCCCCAGCACGAGCACCGGGGGCACGTCACGGGCCACGCCGACCCGCCACGGCGCGGGCGCGAGGAGCGCGTCGACCGCCGCCACCAGCACGACCGCGGCGGCGAGCAGCAACCCCACCGGTCGGGCGAGGAACGGCGTCGCCACCACGACCGCGCCCAGCAGTGCCGCAGCGAGCAGCGTGGGGCGCGGCAGCCACCCGGCCCACCACGTCCGGCTGAAGCGACGCGGCACCGGTGCCGGTGCCGGCGGTGCCGACGTCCCCGAGGGTGCGACCGGTGCGGTCACCGTGGGACCGGCACCGAGGCGAGCACCCGTTCCAGCACGCCCTCGGGGGTCGCGCCCTCCAGCGCGGCCTCGGGGCGCAGCAGCAGCCGGTGCCGCAGTGCGGGCCGCGCGACGGCCTTGACCTCGTCCGGGCTGAGGTAGGTGCGGCCGGCGAGCCACGCCCATGCCTTCGCCGAGTGGAGCAGCATCGTCGCACCGCGTGGCGACACGCCGAGCTGGACCGCTGGTGCGTCACGGGTGGCCCGGCAGAGCGCGAGCACGTAGCGCCGGACCTCGTCGTCCACCTCGATCCGCTGGACGGCGGCACGTCCGGCGGCAAGATCGGCCGGACCAGCGACGGCCCGGACGGCGGAGAGGTCGTGCGGATCCATCCCGGCGTCGTGCCGCTGGAGGATCGCGTCCTCCTCGGCCTCGCTGGGATAGCCCACCGTGAGCTTCAGCAGGAAGCGGTCCAGCTGCGCCTCGGGGAGCGGGTACGTGCCCTCGTGCTCCACCGGGTTCTGCGTCGCGATGACGAGGAACGGGTCCGGCAGCCGCCGCGGCCGGCCCTCGACGGAGACCTGCCGCTCCTCCATCGCCTCCAGCAGCGCCGACTGGGTCTTCGGCGGCG
The DNA here is from genome assembly GCA_041627475.1 of Nitriliruptoraceae bacterium. Lineage (GTDB taxonomy): Bacteria > Actinomycetota > Nitriliruptoria > Nitriliruptorales > Nitriliruptoraceae > JBFGFG01. The sequence goes on from JBFKQZ010000011.1 coordinate 23,373, forward strand.
TGCGGTTGAGCTCGTCCGCGAGCAGCAGGTTCGTGAAGACGGGACCCTCGCGGAAGGTCGTCGCCCGTCCTGAGGGATCCAGCACGGGCTGGCCGGTGATGTCGGCGGGCAGCAGGTCGGGCGTGCACTGCACACGGGCCACGTCCACGTCGAGCGCCTGCCCGAGCGTCTTGACGAGCAGCGTCTTGGCGACACCGGGGACCCCCTCCAGCAGGACGTGCCCGCGGACGAGGAGGGCCGTCACGAGCCCGGTGACCGTGCTGTCCTGGCCGACGACGACGCGGGCGACCTCGTCGCGCAGGGCCGCGAGGGCGGTCCGGGCGTCGTCGGCCGGCGGTGTGCTCGTCATGGGGTGCTCCCGGGGTCTGGCGCGGAGGAGCCGCGCAGGGTCTGGCGGAGTTCGGCGAGGGCGCGGGCCGTGGCGACGAGCCCGTCGGGGTCGTCGGGCAGTGGACCGGTCAGTGCGGCCGCCACACCCGGTGGGACGGAGAGCTCGTGGGCACGCAGCGTCTCGAGCACGGCCTCGGGGGGCGTGGTGGGTGGCAGCCCGAAGCGGCGGCGGCAGAGGTCGAGCGTCCGGTCACGGAGGGCACCGGCGGCGCGCTCGTGGTGACCGGCGCGGTGGCGCAGGTCACCGATGGCGCGCGCGAGCTCGCCGGACGGGACGCGTACCGGCAGGTCCTCGTCCACGGGGCGGCCCAGGCGCCGTCCCTGGGCGAGCGCGAGGACGACGAGCAGCGCGAGGGTGAGCCAGGCGGCGTCGAACCAGCGCTGGTCGATGATGTCGAACAGGCCCGGGGGCGCCTCCCCCGGCGGCGTGAGGAGCACGACGACGGTCTCGTCACCCGTCGGGGCGAGCAGGCGCACACCGGCGAGTGCCGCGTCCGAGTCGGTGAACCGTTCGTTGGTCAGCGGCGCCATGGTCGACAGGGAGACCAGCTCGCCCTCACCGACCGGCACGCGATGGAGCCAGGCGGCGTCATCGACGGTGAGGCAGCGCTCGGTGACCTCGGTGCCCGTGTCGGGCTGCCACCCCGACCACTGCGAGGTCCGCAGCGTGCGCACGTCGGCGAGCAGCGCACAGGACGGCTCGAGGTCCACGAGGCCGATCCCACCGACGCCGAGCGGGTTGGCGACCGCCTCGTCGTCCGGTGGCACCTGGGCGACGACCCGCGCTCCCCCGTTCGCGAGCTGCTCGACGAGCTCGGGCGGCCAGCCGAGCGGCGGCACGAGCACCGTGTCGGCACCGGCGGCCACGGTGGGGTCGTCGGTCAGCTCGACGTCCACCCCGAGCTCGACGAGCGTGTCCACGAGCGCACGGAGCCCGGTGGGCCCGGGGTTCTCCGGGTCCAGAGCGACCCCGGTCTCGACGGGCTGGAGCGCGAGCAGGGCGACCAGGACCAGGACGCCGCCGGCGAGCACCGGGCCGAGCCACCGGCGGTGCGGGGCCGGACCTGTCGTCCCACCTCGCACGAAGACGTCAACCCCACCGCTCACGCGACCACCGCCCTGCGGGGCACGGCCGAGCGCACGGCACGGACGGCGTCTGCCACGCGTGCGTCGTCGGCCCGGGTGGCGGCGCGGTGGCCGTACACGATGTCCGCGAGCACGTCACCGGCCTCGGTCACGGCCGTCGCCACCGCCGGGACCGCGACCGCGACGGCGGCGTCCACCTCACCCACGGTCAGCCCCGGGACCCGCGGCAGGACGTCACGTGCCTCGAGCTCGAGCAGCAGGGCGCCGTAGCGACGCCGCACGGCCGTCACGACGTCACCGGCCGCGAGCGCGGCATCGGCGGCCGCCTCGGCCTCGGCCGGCGTGACGTCGACGACGTCGTCGACGACGAGGTCGGCCGCAGCCCGACGCTGGGCCCCGAGGAGTGCCACCACGCCGAGGCCGACGACGATGAGCACGACCACGATCGCGACGACCAGCCCGACGCTGGCCGCAGCCGTCCCGGTGAACAGGTCGAACAGCTGCTCCGCGATCCAGCTGCGCACCTCGGTCACGAGGCGACGGAGCGGGCTCTCACGAAGGTCGGCGTAGGCCGGGGCGCGGAGGACCTCGTCGGCCACCGTCCGCACGCGCTCGGCGTCGATCACAGCTGGTCCAGCTCGGCCGTCAGGACGGCGACGTCGAGTCCCTCCGCACGGACCCGGGCGTCGACGTAGAGCAGCAGCGCGATGTTGGCCTGGAACGGCACGGTGACCACCTGGGCGAACAGCGAGACGACGGCCGTGGCGATCTGGGCGACCCTGCCGCCGATCAGCGCGAACGGGACGCTGAGCACACCGAGCACACCCCCCACGACACCGACGAGCAGCGCGGTCACGAACACCAGGCCCACCACGCGCAGCAGCTGCGGCCGCACGAGCTCGATCGAGCGGGCCACGGCCTGCCAGGCCGTGAGCTGCTCGACCAGCAGGATCGGCACCGCCAGGTAGACGAGGGCGGTGAAGGCGAGGAAGGCGGCGGCCGCGGCCAGTGCCGCGAGGAGCCCCCAGACCACGGCGACGGGCGTCAGGCCGGCCTGGACGAGCAGGAACACCGGTCCGCCGCCGACCAGCAGCGCGGTCAGCAGCAGCGCGATACCGAGGCCCAGCAGCAGGAACGACAGCCCGATCAGGCGACCCGCCAGCTGCCAGGCGGTCCGCAGGCCCGCCTGCCACGACGTGTCGCCGCCGCGGTCGGCCTCGACGGCGATGCCCGTGGCGGCGCCGCGGACGAGCGGCAGCACGAACAGCTGGGTGAGCAGGGCGATCGCGATCGACACCACGAAGCCGACCGCGTCGCTGGCGGTGAACGCGTCGAACTCGGCGGGGTCGGACAGGAGCCCGGGCTGCGGCGGCTGCACCAGCACCTGCAGCAGGGTGAAGGCGCCGAGGGTGACGACGACCAGCACCGTGACCTGTGTGAACGTGAGCCGGAACAGCTTGAAGGAGGCGTCGAGGATCTCCCCGAAGCGCATCGGGCGCAGCGGGATCCGGCGTCCTCCCGACCAGCCGGTCCCCTGGGCCACGCCGGACGATCCCGGGGGCGGCGGAGGAGGCGGAGGAGGCGGGGGCGGCGGCGTGCCGGGCGGCGGCACGTCACCACCGGGCGGGTCGGCTGGCGTCCCGTCGGGGCTGGTCCAGTCGCTCATCAGGCCTCCCGGACGGTCGCGACGACGACGTCGGGGGCGTCCAGCGGCTCGGGTCGGACGTCGACCAGCCCGGGCAGCTCGGCGAGGACCGCGCCGGCCGCGTCCTCGTC
>JBFKQZ010000012.1:0-26604 GCA_041627475.1 Nitriliruptoraceae bacterium
TCGACGAGATCCACACGCTCGTCGGGGCGGGTGCTGCCGAGGGCGCCATCGACGCGGCCAGCATCCTCAAGCCGATGCTCGCCCGCGGCGAGCTCCAGACCGTCGGTGCGACCACGCTCGACGAGTACCGCAAGCACCTCGAGAAGGACGCCGCGCTCGAGCGCCGCTTCCAGCCCATCAAGGTCGAAGAGCCCGAGATGGAGCACACGATCGAGATCCTCAAGGGGCTGCGGGACCGCTACGAGGCACACCACCGCGTCACGATCACCGACGACGCGCTCGTTGCCGCCGCGCACCTGGCCGACCGCTACATCTCCGACCGCTTCCTGCCGGACAAGGCGATCGACCTCATCGACGAGGCCGGCTCGCGCCTGCGCATCCGCTCGATGACGCAGCCGCCGGACCTGGCCGAGCTCGACGAGGAGATCGAGGAGGCCAAGCAGGCCAAGGAGTCCGCGATCGACGAGCAGGACTTCGAGCGTGCCGCAGCGCTGCGCGACGAGGAGAAGAAGCTCCTCGAGAAGCGGCAGCGGCGTGAGGAGGCCTGGCGCTCCGAGGGCATGGACACGGTGCTCACGGTCGACGAGGAGGTCATCGCCGAGGTGCTCAGCAACTGGACCGGCATCCCGGTGTTCAAGCTGACCCAGGAGGAGACCGAGCGCCTGCTGAAGATGGAGGAGCACCTCCACCAGCGGGTCGTGGCGCAGGACGAGGCGATCAGCGCGGTCAGCCGTGCGATCCGCCGCACCCGCGCAGGCCTCAAGGACCCGAAGCGCCCGGGTGGCTCGTTCATCTTCCTCGGCCCGTCGGGCGTGGGGAAGACCGAGCTCGCCAAGACGCTCGCCGAGTACCTGTTCGGTGACGAGGACGCGCTGATCCACCTCGACATGTCGGAGTACATGGAGAAGCACACGGTCAGCCGCCTGATCGGTTCGCCGCCCGGCTACGTCGGCTACGACGAGGGCGGCCAGCTGACCGAGCGGGTCCGCCGCAAGCCGTTCTCCGTCGTCCTGTTCGACGAGGTCGAGAAGGCGCACCCGGACGTGTTCAACACGCTCCTGCAGATCCTCGAGGACGGTCGCCTGACCGACTCGCAGGGCCGCAGCGTCGACTTCAAGAACACCATCCTGATCATGACGTCCAACCTGGGCACCAAGAACCTCACGGCCCCGGCCGTCGGGTTCGTGTCCAAGGAGGACCACGACTCGATGTACGCCCGGATGCAGAAGCAGGTCGACGAGGAGCTGAAGAAGCACTTCCGCCCCGAGTTCCTCAACCGCATCGACGAGGTCATCACGTTCCACCCGCTGACCAAGGAAGAGGTCAAGGAGATCGTGGACCTGCTGATGACGCGCGTGAAGGACCAGCTGTCGGCGAAGGGCCTCGACGTCGAGCTGACGGACGCGCTCAAGGGCTGGCTGGCCGAGAAGGGCTACGACCCGCAGATGGGCGCCCGCCCGCTGCGTCGCACGATCCAGCGCGAGCTCGAGGACGTCCTGTCGGAGCGACTGCTCCACGAGGACTTCGAGCAGGGCGCGCTGATCGTCGCGGACGTCGACAAGGAGAAGGACGAGGTCGTCTTCAACGAGGTCGAGGCCCCGTCCGCCCCCGACACGCCGCCGGTCGAGCTGGCCGGTGGTGGCGAGGGCGAGACGCCCGAGCTCGGTGACGGCGAGGGCGAGGCCAGCGAGGGCTGAGCCTCAAGGATCCAGCGTGAAGCGGCCCGTCCCGAGCCAGTGCTCGAGGCGGGCCGTCACCTTGCGGCCGTAGGCGAGCACGTCGAAGTCAGGTAGGGCACCGATCGGGTTGCAGACGACGTCGTCGAGCAGCAGCCACTGCCGCCCGGCGACCATCGCCTCGAAGGCCGGCGTGCCGACGTGCTCCACGAGCGCTGCCCCCTCGTCGGTCGTGGCGAGCCCCTCGTGGAGCGCCGCCTCCAGCGGGGGCTCGTCGCGCAGGTAGAACGTCGCGATGGCGAGGTCGAGCACCGGGTTGCCGAGGCCGGCGTCGTCGAAGTCGAACACGACCGGTGTCGTCCCGTCGTCGACGACCTTGGCGTTCCACGGGTGCAGGTCGGCGTGCAGCAGGCGGTGGTCCGTGGCCAGGACGTCGGTCGTGCGCGCCTCGATCGCCGACCACGTCGCGGTGAGGGCCGCGTCGAGCTCGGCGGTGCGCCACGGCCCGTCGGAGGTCGACAGGCCGTACTCGCCGCCGAGCAGGACCGAGTCGTAGCGCGGGCGCACCACGCCGTCGGGCAGGGACCAGGCCGCGGCGTGCTCGTGCAGCCGCCCCATGACCCGGCCAAGCCCGCGCAGCCACGGCACCGCCCCGGCCGGGTCGTCGTCGACCAGCGCGCCGAGATCGTCGCCGGGCAGCCACCCGAAGACCACCGCCGGGACGTCGCGCCCGACGCCCTCGATCCGCACGGTCGGCACTGGCTCGTCCCGGGCCGGGCGGGGGGTCGGGACGTGGACGCCGTCCTCGCCGAGCGCCGTGACCCACGCGAGCTCCCCGGCGACCTGCGCCGCCGTCCACGGGGACGAGATGTTCAGCCGCATCGCGAACGTGCCGTCCGGGTGGTCCAGCCGACACGTCGCGTTGAACTCGTGCTGGAGCAGCGTGACGTCGGCACCGGCGAGGTCGAACGCCGGCAGCAGGTCGCGGGCGGCATCCAGCAGCCGACGCTCCTGCTCGGCGGTCGGGAGCTCACGCAGTGGGGTGTCGTCCATCTCCCGGACGCTAGGGACGGCCGGGTGGCGTTGCTCGCTACGGTCGCACGACCGGGACGCACGCAGGAGGCAGCGCGTGGCACACGACCTGATCGACTCCACGGAGATGTACCTGCGCACGGTGCTGGAGCTCGAGGAGGAATCGATCCCGGCGCTGCGCGCGCGACTGACCGAGCGGCTCGGACTGTCGGCCCCGTCCGTGTCGGAGGGTGTGGCCCGGCTGGAGCGCGAGGGGCTCGTCGAGCTCGCCGACGACCGCACGGTCCACCTCACCGACACTGGTCGGGCGCTGGCCACCGACGTGCTCCGCAAGCACCGGCTCGCCGAGCGGCTGCTCGTCGACGTGCTCGGCATCGAGCACGAGCACGTCCACGAGGAGGCGTGCCGCTGGGAGCACGTCATCTCCGACCGCGTGGCCCAGAAGCTCGAGGAGTTCCTCGGCAACCCGACCACGTCCCCGTACGGCAACCCCATCCCGGGGTCCGAGGCCACCGCGTCCGAGCAGCAGCTGGAACCCCTCGACGCGGTGCCGCCGGGCCGGGTGCGGATCGTGCGGATCAGTGAGCAGCTGCAGGGTGACCCCGAGGTCATGCACGCGCTCGGCAACGCGAAGGTCTACGCCGGCATGGAGCTCGACGTCGCCCACACCGGCGCGGGCTACGAGCTGCGCCACGGCGGTGGCACGGTGACGGTCGACGCCGACGCGGCGCACCTGCTCTACGTGGTCGCGCTCGGGCAGTGACCCCGCTGCAGGAGGACCTCCTCGCCTGGGGGCGGGCCGAGCTGCGGGACCTGCCGTGGCGTCGCACCCGGGACCCGTGGGCGATCCTGGTCGCCGAGACGATGCTCCAGCAGACCCAGGTGGCGCGGGTTGCGCCGCGCTGGGAGCAGTTCCTCGAGCGCTGGCCAGCGGTCACCGACTGTGCCGAGGCCAGCCGCGCCGACGTGCTCCGGGAGTGGCAGGGGCTGGGCTACAACCGCCGCGCCGTCGCGCTGCACGAGGCGGCCCGGCAGGTGGCCGACGAGCACGGTGGCGCCGTGCCCGACGACCTCGACGAGCTCCTCGCCCTGCCCGGCGTCGGGCCCTACACCGCACGGGCGGTCCGGGTCTTCGCGTTCGAGCACGACGACGCGGTGGTCGACGTCAACGCCGCCCGCGTCCTCGCGCGTGCGGTTGCGGGTGCACGGCTCACGCCGAAGGGCGCCCAGGACCTCGCCGACGCCCTGGTGCCGGACGGCGAGGGGTGGCTGTGGAACCAGACGGTCCTCGAGCTCGGCGCGACCCACTGCACCAAGCGTCGGGTCACGTGCGAGGCCTGTCCGATCGCGAAACACTGTCACTGGGAGGGGACGGGTCCGGACCCGGCGGAGGGCTCGGCCGGGACCGGCAGCACCCAGTCGCGCTTCGAGGGCTCGGACCGCCAGGGACGGGGGCGCCTGCTCGACGCCCTGCGCGAGGGGCCGCTCCCGACGGCACGGGCCGCGGCCGTGACCGGCTGGGAGGACGAGCAACGCACGGCCCGGGTCGTCGCGGGGCTCGTCGAGGACGGTCTGGCGGTCCGGGAGGGTCCGATCCTCACACTTCCGGACTGAGCGCTTCTGTAGGGTTGCGCGCAGGCGAGCAAGGAGTTCCGAGTGTCGGATGTCACGGACGCCGATCTGCGTGACGCGCTCGCCGACCTCGCCCCCGGCACCATCATCCGCGACGGCATCGAGCGGATCATCGGTGCGGGCCGTGGCGCCCTGCTCGTCCTCGAGGACTCCGAGCCCGTCCGCGACGTCGTGTCCGGCGGCTTCAAGATCGAGTCCAACCTCACGGCGCAGCGCATCGCCGAGCTCGCCAAGATGGACGGCGCCGTGATCATCGACATGGCCAACGAGCGCATCGTCCGGGCCAACGTCCACCTCGTCCCCGACGCCTCGATCCCGACCAACGAGACCGGCACCCGCCACCGCTCGGCCGAGCGGGTCGCGCGCCAGACCGGCGCGGTCGTCCTGTCGGTCTCCGAGTCGATGTCCCGCGTGACGCTCTACATCGGGGACCGCAAGCGGGTGCTCGAGAACGTCTCCAGCCTGCTCTTCCGGGCGAACCAGGCCCTGTCCACGCTGGAGCGTTACCGCAGCCGGCTCAACGAGGTCACCACGCGGCTCGGCGAGCGTGAGCTCGCCGACGACGTGACGCTGCGCGACGTCTGCACCGTGCTGCAGCGCAGCGAGATGGTGCGTCGCATCGAGCGCGAGGTCGGCGACCACGTCGCCGAGCTCGGTCGCGAGGGCCGGCTGATCGAGCTGCAGCGCGCCGAGCTGATGAGCGAGGTCGAGGAGGAGCGGGTCCTCATCGTCGAGGACTATCGCGGTGACCGACGGCGCAAGCTCAAGTCCGTCCTCAACGACCTGGACGACCTGACCAGCCACGACCTGCTGGACCTCGACGCGATCGCGGCCGCGCTCGACCACGAGCCGCCGCGGGCGCTGGACACGCCGCTCAAGCCCCGTGGCTACCGGCTGCTGGCGCGCATCCCGCGCCTGCCGAGCTCGATCGTCGACAAGCTCGTCAGCCGCTTCACGTCGCTGTCGCGCATCCTCGAGGCCAGCGAGGAGGATCTGCTGGAGGTGGAGGGCATCGGCGAGGCGCGTGCCAGCTCGATCCGCGAGGGGCTCCTCCAGCTCGCCGAGACCACCAGTTGGGACCGCTGAACGGGCCAGTCGGCGCACGCTGCGTGCACGTGGCGACCGCATCGTGCGCGTCGGCGCACGGACCCCGGCTGACCTGCGCGGACGTGCCCCTCGACCCCCGATGATGTGTCGACGGCGGGGGTCGTGAGAGGTACGTTCCGCGCCCCGCAAGGGACACGCCAGTTCGGCGTGACGCGGCCCCGGTCGCACGGGGCACCGCGTGGGACATGGAGCATCCATGGGCTACAGCGTTGGCGACACCGTGGTCTACCCCCATCATGGGGCCGGGATCGTCGAGAGCACCGAACGGCGGGAACTCCACGGCAAGCCGTGCGACTACCTCGTCCTCCGCATGACCTACGGGGACCTGACCCTGATGGTCCCGGCGGAGCGGTGCCAGGAGGTCGGCGTCCGCGACGTCGTGTCGGGCGACGACGTCGAGCGCGTGCTCGACGTCCTGCGTGACACCGACGGGGAGAAGAAGGGCAGCTGGTCCCGCCGCTTCAAGGAGAACTTCGAGCGGCTCCGCAGCGGCGACGTCTTCCTGGTGGCCGAGGTGGTGCGCAACCTCACGGTCCGCGGGGCGGACGGCAGCCTCTCGGCGGGTGAGCGCCGGATGCTCGTCAACGCCAAGCAGCTGCTGCTGTCGGAGCTGAGCGTCGCGGTCGGCAAGTCGGAGGAGGAGACCGACGAGCTGATCCGCGAGGTGATGCTCTCGGCCCACGGGACGCACTGACGCCTCCGAGCACCCGTGGGCCCGTAGGCTCACGGGCAGGAGGCAGGCATGGCGCGACGACAGGCGACCCGCAGTTCGGCAGTGGTCGAACTCGTGCGCCTGTGTGTCGTCGTCGCCTTCACGGCGCTCGGCTTCGAGATCGGGGGCAACGTCCTCGGCGAGCAGGCGCCGCTGGTCGGTGCCCTGCTCGGGGCGCTCGTCGGGTACCTCGTCGGTGGCGTCGGCGGCCGGCGGCTGCTGACCAAGGTCGACGAGACCCAGGAGCGCCTGCGGCGCGTGGAGTCCTCCGAGCTGATCGCTGGTGTCGTCGGGGCGGTCCTCGGTGTGGTGCTGTCGACCGCCCTCGTGTTCCCGCTCGCGCTGCTGCCCGGTCGTGCCGTGACGATCCCCATCGGCATCGCGGTGATCCTGCTGACCGCGTACGCGGGGATGCGGATCGGCTCGTCGCGCGCCGGCGACCTCGGACGGTTCGTGGGTGTGCGCGGTCGGCTGGAGGTGTCCTCGCCCTCGCGCGGCGGTGGCGTCAAGGTGGTCGACAGCTCCGCGCTGATCGACGGTCGCCTGCTCGACGTCGCCCGCGCGGGCTTCGTCGACGGTGCACTGGTCGTCCCGCGCTTCGTGCTGCACGAGCTGCAGGGGCTCGCCGACTCCGGGGACCGGCGGCGCCGCCGCAGTGGCCGTCACGGCCTCGACGTCCTGTCGCAGCTCCAGCAGGAGCACCTCGTCGTCGTCGAGATCACCGAGGACGACCCGCCGGACGTGCACGACGTCGACGCCAAGCTCGCGCGGATCGCGCGTGACCGCGACGCCGGCCTGGTCACGACCGACAGCGGCCTGGCCCAGGTGGCCGAGATCGCAGGGCTGCGGGTGCTCGACCTCAACCAGTTGGCCGAGGCCGTCCGCCCGCCCGCCGTGCCGGGGCAGCGGATGGAGGTCGACATCCTCCGCGAGGGCCAGGAGGAGGGCCAGGGCATCGCGTACCTGCGCGACGGCACGATGGTCGTCGTCGAGCACGCCGCCGACAGGATCGGGACGACGCAGCTGATCGAGGTCACGTCGATCAACCAGACGCGCCGCGGCCGGATGCTGTTCGGCACGGTCTCGGTCGAGCGGCGCCAGCGCAACCGTGGCCCCGAGGCCGCCGAGGCCGAGGAGCCCAGCGGGGCAGCGGGCGCCACGTGACGTCGGCGGCGATCGTGCTCGCCGGCGGCAGCGGCCGACGAGCGGCGCTGGGGCAGAACAAGACCCTCGCCGAGGTCGCCGGCAGGCCGCTCCTGCGCTGGGCGGTCGACGCCCTCGCCGAGGAGGTCGACCGGGTCGTCGTGGTGGCCCGACCGGCCGACCGTGACGAGATCGCGGCCGCACTCGGCGACGCCGTGGACGCGGTCGTCGACGGTGGCGCCACGCGGCACGCCTCCGAGCGGGCCGGCCTGGCGGCCGTCGGTGACGTCGACGTGGTGGCCATCCACGACGGAGCCCGTCCCGTCGTCGGTCGGGCACTGGTCCGGCGCGTGCTCGCGGCAGCCGCTGCCGGTGACGCGGTCGTGCCGGCCCTGCCGCGGGTCGTCCCCGTCGCACACTGGGACGCCCCGGACGGCGCCACGGTCCTGCACGACGCACTGCTGGTCGACCGCAGCCGCCTGGTCGGTGTCCAGACCCCGCAGGCGGCACCGCTCGACGTCCTGCGTGCCGCCTTCGCCGCGGCCGAGCACGACACGGGGCCGGCACCGACCGACACCGTCGAACCCGTGCTCCGCCACACCGACGTCCCGGTCGTCGCCGTCGAGGGGGACGAGCGCAACCTCAAGGTCACCTGGCCCCGTGACGTCGCCCGGGCACGACGGCTGCTGACGTCGCCGGACGCCGTGCCGACCCCGGCCGGACTGCGGCTGCGGACCGGCCGGCCGACCGGAGGTCCGCCCCCGGCGGACCTCGAGGTCGATGGCGTGACACCCGTCACCGACTCGTTGCGCGTCGTCGACGAAGGCCGCGTCGTGCGGGCCGTGGACCGCAGCCACCTCGTCGACGTGCGCGGCGACCTCCTCGTCGGTGGTGCCGTCGACCTCGGCCCGGACGGCGAGGATCTGGGCGTCGCCGTCGAGCGAGCGGTCCTCGCAGGTGCCACGCTGCGACTGCGTCGTCGGCGCTGAGGAGGGACGATGCGGATCGGGCAGGGGTTCGACGTCCACGGGTGCACGTCGACCGGTCGCGTCGCTCGAGGAGGGGCGCGGACATGACGGTGCGGATCGGGCAGGGGTTCGACGTCCACCCGCTCGTCGGGGGGCGGCCGCTGGTGCTGGCGGGGGTCGAGGTCCCGGGCGACATCGGCCTCGACGGGCACAGCGATGCGGACGTCGTCGCCCATGCGGTGGTCGACGCACTGCTCGGTGCCACGGCGCGTGGGGACATCGGCCAGCGGTTCGGCGTCGACGACCCCGACACGGCCGGGGCCGACTCGCTGGCGATGCTGGCCACGGTGGTCGGCGAGCTCCTGGAGGCCGGGTGGCGGCCCAACAACGTCGACGTCACGGTCGTGGCGGAACGCCCTCGCCTGGCCCCGCACCGCGACGCGATGCGCGCGAACCTCGCCGCGACGCTCGGGCTCGACCTCGACGCGGTCAGTGTCAAGGCCTCGACCGCCGACCGACTCGGCAGCATCGGCCGCGGCGAGGGCATCGCGTGCTGGGCCGTGTGCACGGTGGTCCCGGTGTGAGCGAGCCTGACCTGCCCCAGGACGACGACCCGACCGGGGCGGCGCTCGGTGGGATCCGCGAGCTCGGCCGTGCGAACGCGCTGCTGTCCTCGCTGCACGACGTCGTCCGCTCGATGTCCTCGCCGCTGTCGGTCGACGAACTGATCCCCGCCATCCGCCCGCAGCTGCAGGAGCTCTTCCACCCCGAGGTGCTCGTCCTGCTGGCGGGCGACCCGATGGCCGGGCGGATGACACGGGTGCACGCGGACGGCTGCCGGCTCCCGGCGTCGCTCGAGCCCGACGAGCTGCCCGCGGTGCTGGGCCCCGGGCCCCGAGGCCGTCCCCAGCTGCGCGACGACCTCGCGCCGGGCGACGGCTTCGGCGACGACATGCGGTCCGGGGCCTACGTGTGGCTGTTCAGCCGTGGTCGCACCGCCGGGCTGCTCGCGATGGAGCACAGCGAGCCGCTGGCGTTCTCCGAGACGACCAGCGACACACTGGAGCGGCTGGGACTGCCACTGGCGCTCGCGCTCGACAACGCGGTGTGGTTCCGCCGCCTGCGGACGATCGGGGCCGAGGAGGAGCGGCAGCGACTCGGTGCGACGCTGCACGACCGGTTCGCCCAGTCCCTGGCCTACGTGGCGATGAGCCTCGACCGGGCCGGCAAGCGCCACCCCGACGACGAGGAGCTCCAGCGGCTGCGGGCCGACGTGCGCTCCACCCTCGGCGAGCTCCGCCAGACGCTGAGCGAGCTTCGGCTGGCCGTCGGCGAGGACCGGTCGCTCGAGGAGGCGATCGTCGAGCACCTCGAACGGCTCGAGGACCGGTACGGCGTCATCGCGGAGCTGCAGCCGGCGGCCGCGCCGCTGCATGCGACCACGGGCGTGGCGCAGCAGCTGCTTCGGATCTGTCAGGACCTGTCGACGCTCGCCGCGGCCGAGCAGCGCGCCACGAAGATCGTCGTCGCCCTCGAGCAGGGGCCCGGCCGCCTGGCGCTGGAGGTCCGTGACGACGGGCGCGGGCAGGGCGAGCAGGAGCTCGGCATGGACGCCCGCGGACGGATCGCCGGCGTCCGTGACCGGGTCGAGGCGATCGGGGCCCGCTTCCGCATGACACCGACGCCCGACCACGGCACCGTGGTGCGTGTGGAGCTGCGCGGGACGATGTGAGGAGTTTGGCGTGCGAGTCGTGATCGTCGACGACCACCGCCTGGTGCGTGACGGACTCCGTCGCGCCCTGGAGGAGGCCGGTCTGGACGTCGTCGGCGAGGCCGGCGACGGCCTCGAGGGCATCGAGGTCGTCACCGAGCTGCGGCCGCACGTCGTGCTCATGGACATGTCGATGCCCAACCTCGACGGGCTCGAGGCGACGCGGCGGCTGCGCACGCGCGCACCGGACAGCCGCATCGTGATGCTGACGATGCACGCCGAGGAGCGGCTGATCGCGGACGCCCGCATGGCCGGCGCCGTCGGCTTCCTCGTCAAGGACGCCTCGACCGACGAGGTCGTCCAGGCGGTCCGCGACGCACACAGCGGCAAGCACGTCCTGTCGATGCCCGCCCCCGACGCCGGCCCGGTGCTCGACCCGCAGCCACGCGACGCGGCCGCGCCGCGTGAGCCCGCGCCCGACGCCCCGCAGCTGACGGACCGCGAACGCCAGCTGCTGCAGCTGCTGGCCGACGGGCAGACGCCCAAGGAGGTCGCGGAGGCCCTCTTCATCGCCCCGAAGACCGTCCGCAACCACCTCACGAAGATCTACGCCAAGCTCGGGGTCGAGTCCCGCAGCCAGGCGATCGTCGAGGCGCTGAAGCTCGGCATCGTCGAGCTCGCGTAGCCGTCCCGTCTGTCGCCGCAGGACACGTCCGTCGCTGCGTCGCCGCGTCCGTGTGTGGCCTCCGGCCACACGGCGGTTGCTTGCTCCTTGCGACGACCGCGCCTGCGGCGACATCCGTCGCGTGCGGCGCCAGAAGGGTGGATGGAAGATCGGGAGCAGGGCCTATCCTCACACGTCGGCCCCTGAACGAGGACTGTTGTGGCGCTGCAGCTGTACGACACGATGACGCGCGAGGAGCGCGAGTTCGTGCCGCGCGAGGAGGGGAAGGCCTCCATCTACGTCTGCGGTCCCACCGTGTACGCCGATGCGCACGTCGGGCACGGCCGGGCCTCGGTCGTCTTCGACGTCCTGCGACGCTTCCTGTCGTGGCAGGGGCTCGACGTCACGTTCGTGTCGAACATCACCGACGTCGACGACAAGATCATCCTGCGGGCGGCTCGTGAGCGGCGCAGCCCCGCGGCGGTCGCGACGGAGTACACGCACGCCTGGAACCGCTCGATGGAGCGCATCGGCGTCCTCGCGCCGACGGTCCAGCCCTTCGCCACCGGCCACCTGCTCGAGATGCACGAGCTGATGCAGGAGCTGATCGACAAGGACCTCGCCTACGAGGCCGAGGGCAACGTCCTCTTCCGGGTCCGGCGCTTCGACGACTACGGCCAGCTGTCGGGTCGCAACCCCGACGACATGGTCACGCAGGACGACGTGGTCGGGTCCGACGTGAAGGACGACCCGCTCGACTTCGCGATGTGGAAGGCCGCCAAGCCCGGCGAGCCGTCCTGGCCGTCGCCCTGGGGACCGGGCCGCCCCGGCTGGCACATCGAGTGCTCGGCCATGGCCGGCGCGCACCTCGGCGGTGGCTTCGACATCCACGGCGGTGGCTTCGACCTCGTCTTCCCCCACCACGAGAACGAGGCGGCGCAGTACGAGGCGGCCCACGGCGGTCCGTTCACCCGCTACTGGGTGCACAACGGCATGGTCCGCATGGGCGAGGAGAAGATGTCCAAGTCGATCGGGAACATCGTGTCCCTCGACGAGGCCGTCGCCCGCTGGGGTCGGGGGCCGCTGCGCCTGTGGTACCTCAGTGCGCACCACCGCTCGCCGCTGACCTTCGACGAGTCGCGACTGTCGGACGGCGCGACGGCCTTCACCCGCTTCGTGACCTTCGCACGCACGACCGAGCTGGTCCTCGGTGAGCACGAGGTCGAGCCGGCCGCCGACGCCGACGTCGTCGCCGGCCACCGTGCGGCCTTCGCCGAGGCCATGGAGAACGACCTCAACGCGCCGCAGGCCGTGGCCGTGCTGCACGCCGTCACCTCCGACGGCAACGACCGGCTGCCGAAGGCCGAGCAGGGCGACCCGACGGCGCTGGCCGAGGCGGCCGCCCTCCGCGACCTCCTGCTGGAGCTCGGTGACGACGTGCTCGGGCTCGGGCTGGCCGAGACGCTCGAGGTCGGCCGCCGCGCGAGCGCGATGGTGGCCCCGCTCGTGGACGACGCCGTCGAGCGGCGCGCGACCGCCCGCGCAGAGAAGGACTTCGCCACGGCCGACGCCGTGCGCGACGGCCTCGCCGCGGCGGGCATCGTGCTGGAGGACCGCCCCACCGGTCCCCGTTGGTACGTCGACCCGGAGACGCTGACCGGTGCCTGACCGCATCGTCGTCGGTCTCCACCCGGTCCGGGAGCTGCTCCGCGCCGGGCGTTCCGTGCGTCGGGTCGCGATCGCTGCCGGTCGGACCGACTCGGACGTGCTCGACGAGCTGCTCGACCTCGCCCGCGGGGCCGGCGTGGCCGTCGACCGCGTCGATCGGGACGAGCTCGACGCCCGCGCCGAGGGGCTCGTCCACCAGGGCGTGGTCGCGGTCGCGCCGCCCTTCCCGTACGCCGACCTCGACGCCGTGCTCGACCGTGCCGATGCCGCGGGGGAGGTGCCGCTGCTCGTGGCGCTGGACGGCGTGACGGACCCGCACAACCTCGGCTCGATCTGCCGCACCGCCGAAGCCGTCGGTGCGCACGCGGTGGTCGTGCCCGGGCGGCGGGCCGCGTCGGTCACGCCGGTCGCGGAGAAGGCGGCCGCGGGGGCGCTGGCACACCTGCCGGTCGTGCAGGTCACCAACCTCGTGCGCGCCCTCGGCGCGATCGCCGACCGGCCGGTGTGGTCGCTCGGGCTCGATGCCGACGGCGAGGTCGAGGTCGCCGGCAGTCACCTGCTGGCCGACCCGCTGGTCCTGGTGGTGGGGGCCGAGGGGAGTGGCCTGTCGCGACTCACGCGTGACACGTGCGACCAGTTGGTCCGCCTGCCGATGCGCGGGCGCGTCGGGTCACTGAACGCCTCCGTCGCCACGGCAGTCGCGCTGTACACGATCGACGCCGCACGCCACGGCGCAGCGTGAGGTCTGCTCACGGTCCGTCAGGGATGGTGGTCAATCGGACCTGAATGCGCGCTTGATGCACGGGTTCACCTGACAAACGCGCGTTCTTGTGCGATCGTTCATCACCGCGTTCCCTTCGACGGTCCTGGCTCGTTGTCCTGCTCGACCGGCGAGATTGTTCTCGATCCCTCCTGGAGCCGCGATGACCGACCGAGCGCCTGCGATCCCTCGCATCGGTCGAGCCGTCCCGCTCGACGCCCTCTCGGACGAGGAGCTGGTCGAGGAGACCCGCAACGGCCGCTCGGAGGCACTCGACGAGCTGCTCCAGCGCTACCGCCGCTTCGCACGCATCAAGGCCCGCTCCTACTTCCTCGTCGGCGGCGACCGCGAGGACGTGGTGCAGGAGGGCATGATCGGGCTCTACAAGGCGGTGCGTGACTACGAGACCGGCCACGGCGCCAGCTTCCGCTCGTTCGCGGAGCTCTGCATCACCCGCCAGATCCTCACGGCGATCAAGACGGCCACGCGGCAGAAGCACACGCCGCTGAACTCCTACGTGTCGTTCGACCTCCCGCAGCACGACGACGGCAGCCGGACCGTCGCGGACACGATCGAGGACGTCGACACCGCCGACCCGCTGACGCAGCTGGTGCAGACCGACGAGGTCGCGCGGCTGCGTGAGCTGTTCGACGAGGTCCTCTCCGAGCTCGAGTCCAACGTCCTGCAGCTCTACGTCGAGGGTCGGTCCTACCAGGAGATCGCCGACCAGCTCGGCCGGCACGTGAAGTCGATCGACAACGCCTTGCAGCGCATCAAGCGCAAGCTGGAGAGCCACCTCGGGGCGACCCTGCAGGCCGCCGGCTGACGTTCGGACGGCGCCGGCTGCGGTGCCCACGTCCGTGGCTACGGTCGCGTCCTCAGCGACCGAGTGATGGACGACCGTGCGACCGAGTGACCTTGCCCTCCACCGTGGCGTGTCGGACCCCGTCCTCCAGCCCGGTGGCGACCTCGTCGCGTACGTCGTCAGCCGGCTGGACCTCGACGAGGACCGCGCCACTGCCCGGATCCACGTGCTCGACCTCGCCACCGGCGAGGACCGACCGTTCACCAGCGGGACGGGTGACCGGGCCCCGCGCTGGTCCCCGGACGGCCGACGCCTCGCCTTCCTGCGCAGTCCCGCGCACGGCGAGCCGCCACAGCTCGCGGTCCTGGACCTCGCAGGCGGTGAGGCCGTCACGCTGACCGAGTTCGACCTCGGCGTCCGGGAGGTCGAGTGGACGTCCGACGGCAGCGCACTGGTCGTGGCCGGGACCGAGTGGCGCCCGGCATGGGCGGACCGGGACGACGACGAGCGTGCGCGCCAGCCGCGGCGGATCACCGAGCTGGGCTACCGCGGCGACGACCGTGGCTGGCTGCACGACCGCGTGACGCGCGTCTGGGTCGTCGACCCCGACGGCGACGAGGAGTCGCGGGCGCTGACCCCGGCCGACCACTCGGTCGCCGGCATCGCCGTCACCGACGACGCCGTGGTGTTCGCCTCGTCCCGGCACGACGAGCGTGAGACCGAGCCCGGCGCGCCGCTCTGGCGGGTCCCGCTGGCCGGCGGCGACGGCCCGACCCGGCTGCTCGGACCGGGGTTCTGGGTCACGGCCCCCACCCCGGACGGCGACGACCTGCTCCTGACGGGCGACCCCGACCAGTGGGCGTGGCCGGCGCCCCCCTCGCTGTTCCGGCTCACGCCGTCCGGCGAGGTCAACGACCTCCTGGCCGACCTCGACCGCGACGTCGTCGGCCGCGCCCGCGTCGACGCGGACGGTCGCGCGCTGGTCACGATCGAGGACCGCGGCGCCGTCCACCTCGTCGCCGTCGCCGACGGGACCCACGAGGTCGTCGTCGGTGGCGCCCTGACCGTCACCGGGTATGACGTCGACGGGGACCGCACCGTCTACACCGCGACCCACCCCACCGACCCGGGTGAGCTGTGGATCCTCGAGGGCGGGGAGGCGCGTGTCCTCACCGCGCACAACGAGGAGCTGCGCGACGAGCTGCTGCCGGTCGAGCACTTCACGTTCGAGCGCGACGGCGTCGAGATCGACGCCTGGGCGGTGCTCCCGGCCGAGGACCACGGCGACGCGGTCCCGCTGCTGGTCAACATCCACGGCGGCCCGACCGCGCAGTACGGGCCCGCCTTCTTCGACGAGTTCCAGGTCGAGGCAGGTGCCGGCTACGCAGTCGTCGGCTGCAACCCGCGCGGCTCGTCCGGCCGCGGGACCGACTGGTCGACCGCGGTCGTCGGCGCGTGGATGGACGAGGGGTCCGTCGACATCCTCGACCTCGAGGCGCTCGCGGACGCGACGATCGCGCGGTTCGACCGCATCGACGCCGACCGCGTCGGGATCATGGGCGGGTCCTACGGCGGCTACGCGACCGCGCGCATCCTGGCGCGCACCGACCGGTACGGGTCGGCGATCGTCGAGCGCGGGCTGCTGACGTGGCCGTCGTTCGGCGGGACGTCCGACATCGGGGCCTACTTCGACCGGATGTTCCTCGGCCGGTCCCTGCCGGACGACGCCGGCGACCAGTGGCAGGCGTCCCCGGTGCGGACGGCCGGACGCATCACGACACCGACGCTGGTGCTGCACAGCCTCCAGGACCACCGCTGCCCCCCGGAGCAGGCCCTGCAGTTCTTCTCGATGCTGCGCCGCCACGGCGTGACGTCGGAGCTGCTGCTCTTCCCCGACGAGAGCCACGAGCTGTCGCGGTCGGGCTCGCCCAGGCACCGGGTCGAGCGCTTCGAGGCGGTCCTCGACTGGCACGGGAGATTCCTGCGCGCGAACTGACGCGCGACAGGTTTCTGCGCGCGAGTTGACGCGCGACTTGTTGCGCGCGGGCTAGCGGGGCTCCATGAGGAGACCCTGCGACCCGGCGCCGATGACGCCCTGTTCGCCGTGGATCGTGCTCGTGGCGAGGCCGATGCCGTCGGGGCCGAAGCGCGTGCTCGCGTCCAGACCCACCCACTCGCCCTCCGGGTGGTCGGCCAGGTGCACGTTGAGGTCGGTGTTCACGAACAGCCAGCGGTTGGGGTCCATCCGTGCGCTGATCCCGTTGCCCGAGTCGGCGGCCGCCAGCACCCGCTGCAACGGGGTGATCGGCGCGTCGTCGGTGACGTCGACGAGGCAGCGGAACCACACCGCGGCGTCGCCGGCCTCGGTGAAGTCCCCGCGCGTCGTCCGCAGCTCCATCGAGGTGTGGTAGCCCTCGTCCCACGGCAGCTCGAAGAAGCTCGCGGCAGCGCCGTCGCCGACCGGCGCCATCGTGGCGGCGACGTCTGCCTCGAGCGGGACGTCTGCCTCGCGGATCGCCCAGGCGCGCGCGAGCAGCACCGGGCCGTCGTCGTCGGCGAGCACGCCGCTGGCCATCGCGACGCGCCGCCCCGGCCGGTCGAGCGACGTCGTGACCGTCAGCTCCGTGATCGGCACGGGCCGCAGCACCTCGAACGTGACCCGGGTGACCCGCCCGACGTCGAGGACGGCGGCCAGGGCGCCACCCAGCAGCGCCGCCGGCGGCCCGGCGTGCTGGTGGTCCGGCGACCACGGGCCGCGCGTCGCCACGGTCGACCGGTACCGGCCCTCGTCGAGACGCTCGTAGTACGGCACCGGACCTCCTGTCGTCGCGCAACCGGGTGTGGGATGATGGCAGCACCCGGGTCGCGGAGGGAACCATGCGGGAGGTCCTGCTCAGCATCCACATCATCGCCGTCGCCCTGTGGCTCGGCGGCAGCGTCATGAACGGTGTCATCAACGCGAAGCTCGCAGCGACCGGTGACGTGGCGGCCAACGCACGGCTGGCCCGGGTCGAGACGACGCTCGGCCAGCAGTTCTACATGCCGGCCGCGATCCTGACCCTGCTGTCCGGTGTCGGGCTGGTGCTGCTCAGCGACGCGTGGACGTTCGGCGAGGTCTGGGTGAGCGTCGGGTTCCTCTCGATCATCGTCGCGGCCGTCCTCGGTCCGGTGAAGTTCCTCCCGCTGAGTCGGGAGATCGCCGAGGCCTACGAGGCCGGCGACGGCGCGCGCGCTGCGACCGCGTCGTCGCAGATCGCGATGTGGTCCACCGTGAACACGCTGCTCATCGTCGTGGCGCTCGTCCTGATGGTCTACAAGCCCGGCTGAGCGCGGTGCGTGGAGCCCCCGACAGGAGTCGAACCTGCGACCATTCGCTTACAAGGCGAGCGCTCTACCAACTGAGCTACAGGGGCGTCTGACGCAGAGCGTACGGGTGCCCACGGGGGCCCGGCGACGTGCCGCGCGGCCGCATCGAGGCCGTGACACACCGACGTAGTTGCATTGTTGTGATTCGTCCGCGACCCTCGCGGCAGGACGAGGAGCAGCGATGCAGACGGACGACCAGCTGGACGAGCGCGACCGCGACATGCTCGACTTCGAGCGCGAGTGGTGGAAGTACGCCGGCGCGAAGGAGCAGGCCATCAAGGCCCGCTTCGACCTGTCGACCACGCGGTACTACGAGCTGCTGAACCGCCTCATCGACCGTGAGGCCGCCGTCGAGCACGACCCGATGCTGGTCAAGCGCCTCCGTCGCCTGCGGGCCCAGCGCCAGCGTCAGCGGGCCGCCCGCCGCGCCAGCAACTACTGACCGTGGCGGACCGGGCGGGCGTCGTCCCCCAACTGCTCGGTGCAGCAGTCGGGATCGTCCTCGGTGCCACGCTCCTGTTCGCCCTGCTCGGCGTCCTCCGCGACGGCGGTGAGGCGTCTCCCGAGGTGATCGCCGCGCCGAGTCCCTCGGCTGCTGTCGAGGAGCCGAGCGACGAGCCGTCGGAGGACGCCGCGGAGCAGCCCAGCGAGGAGGCGACCGGCGAGCCGACCGAGGAGCCGAGCCCGGAACCGGTCGAGGAGCCGACGGAGGAACCCAGTCCGGAGGCCACGGCGACCGAGGTCGCGACCGAGGTCGACCCGGGCGAGATCTCCATCCAGGTCCTCGACGCCGTCGGCGGCGAGGAGGGTGCCGCCGCGGCCAGGGCCGTCGCCGACGAGCTGCGCGAGGCGGGCTACAACGTCGTCGTGGTCAACCGGGCCGGGCGCAGCTACGACGTGACCACCGTCTTCTGGTCGGCAGGGCAGGAGACCGGCGGGCGGCAGGTCGCCGCGGCGCTCGGCACCTCCGCCGCCGAGGAGACCCCGGACGAGGTGCAGCTGTCCGACTCGGTCGACGTCCACGTCGTGGTCGGTGCCGACCGGACCTGATCGGCATCCAGTAACGAGAACGCGCCCGCTCACAGCGGGCGCGTCGTCGTCGGTGGCCGGTCAGCCGGCCTGCAGCAGCTTCAGCTTCTCGAGGATCATGCGGCGACGCTGCGCCTCCTCCTCGGGGTCGTTGGCGATGACGTCGCCGATGACCTGGCTGAGGGAGAGCGGCGAGAAGGGCTTCGTGATGTACTCGGCCGCGCCTGCGGACCAACCGCGGATCTGGTCCTCGTCCTGGACCTTCGCGGTCAGCATCACGACGGGGATGTGCTTGAGCTCCTCGTCGCCCTTGATGGCTTCGAGGACCTGCCAACCGTCCATCTTCGGCATCATCACGTCGAGCAGGACGACGTCGGGCCGCAGCTCGCGGCACGCGGCGAGACCTGCCTCGCCGTCCGGTGCCGTCGACACCTCGTACCCCTCGAACTCGAGGTTCACGCGGCAGAGGAGCAGGACGTCCGGCTCGTCGTCGACGACGAGGACGCGCTTCTGGTCACTCATGGTCACTTCTTCCGTCCGCTCGTGAACATATCGGCCGGGTGGCCGGCCGTCAGTAGCTGCGGGGGCGTGGGACACCTGTCGGCCGGGGGGCCGTCGGCTTCACCGCTTCGGCGGTGTCCCCTCCTCATCGGCACGCAGCGGCTGGTCCCTGAGTTGCTAGGTTCGACGGCGGAGCGGAGGGGACCGTGGACGGGCAGCAGGACCGCCTCGCGCGATGGGCGCTGCGCACGTGGCTCGCGATCGGGCTGCTCGTGCTCGTGGGCATGCTCTGGTGGCTGCTGCGCGACCCGCTGGGGCTCGTGCTGCCGCCCGTCGCGATCGCCGCCGTCCTCGTCTACGTCCTCAACCCCGCCGTCTCGGCCCTGTCGCGGCGTGGACTGCCGCGCGCGCTGGGGGCCCTCGTCGCCTACCTCGTCGCCGGTGGGCTCGTCTGGTCGGTCTTCGCCGTCGTGGGCCCGTTGCTCGTCGAGCAGGCCCGCGGGCTGATCGCGGAGCTGCCGGCGATCGGTGCGGCGCTGCAGTCGGCGGTCAACGAGCAGCTCACCCGGGTGGGCGTCCCGCCGTCCGAGCAGCTGGACCTCGAGACGACCGAGGTCGCGACCGCGATCCAGGACTGGCTCGCCGCCAACCGGGACGAGGTCTTCGCCCTGCTGCGCGGCGCCGGGTCCGTCGTCAGCTGGGTCGCGCACCTCGCCCTCGCGCTCGCGCTGGGCCCCATCCTCGCCTTCTACGCGCTCTCGGACCTCGACCGGCTCTCCACCGGTGCCGCGCGCCTGCTGCCGCCCGACACGCGCGGCGAGGTCGTCGAGGTGTCGTCGCGCATCGGCGGCATCGTCGGCGCGTACTTCCGCGGGCAGCTGCTCGTCGCGCTGTTCGTCGGCACCGCCACGGCCACGGGCCTGTGGCTGGTCGGGCTGCCGTTCTGGGCGGTCGTCGGCATCGCGACCGGCATCTTCAACCTCGTGCCGCTGGTGGGCCCCACGGTGGGTGGGCTCATCGGCGTCACCGTCGCCCTCACGGTCGGGGGTGGCGTCCAGCAGGCGCTGCTCGTGGTCGTCGTGATGGTCGCGGTCCAGCAGATCGACAACCACGTGATCACGCCGCTCGTCGTCGGGCGGTCGGTCTCGATCCACCCGATCACGGTGATCATCGCGCTGGTCGTGGCCGGGTCGATCGGTGGCATCCCGCTGATGTTCGTGGCCATTCCGGCCGCCGCGACGCTCAAGCTGGTCGTCCTGCACGTGGCGGTGACGCGTCTGCCGTCCATGGCCCATCTCGCCGACGAGCTGCCGGACGGCGCCGCGCCCCGTCGCGGCACCGTCACGGGCCTGGCGCAGGAACTGCGCGTGGCCTTCGAGCGGCGGCTCGCCGCAGCACAGACCGTCGGTCCGCTGCGGGGTCGCGGCGAGGACGACGACGCGGACGACGCCGCCGGGGAGGACGCCGCCGGGTCGGACGGGGCGGACGACGTCAGCCGGCCAACGGAGGCCGTTGGCGGACCCTGACCTCCCGGGTCGTGTGGACGATGCCGCAGTCACCCTGGATGTTCCCGCGCACGATCGGCGCCTCGGCCGGTGTCCGGCCCTGCCGGGCTGCGCGGTCCAGCGCGACGGCGAGGATCTCGGTGGCCATCACGGCCAGCGCGTCGAGCTCCTGGTGCGTGTGTTCCCGGACACCGAGGAAGACCTCGGTGATGGCGTCCGCGCCGTGCCGTTCGAACGTGTCGAGGACCAGCCCGATCTCGACGCCGTAGCCGGCGACGAACGGGAGCGACTCGAACAGCTCCCGGCGCCCGGCGTACTCCCCGGCCAGTGGCTGCTCGAGGAACCCCAGCTCCGGCCACAGCACCGAGAGCAGCGGCCGCGCGAGCAACGTCGTGACGCGACCGCCGCCGAGCGGGTCGCCGGTGTCGGTGAAGGGGCGGCGGTAGCTGGCCTTGGCGAGCTGGACCTCGGGCTGGCACAGGAGCGGGGCCAGCAGGGGGACCACGAAGTCGGCCTCGAAGCCACGCACGTCGGCGTCGACGAACAGGACCACGTCGGCCGTCGTCTCGCGGACGCCCTGCCACAGTGCGACGCCCTTCCCGTTGGCCCCCGGCTCGACGTGTCGCTCCTGGCGCAGGACGCGGGCGCCCGCCGCCATGGCCAGCGCATCGGTCCGGTCCGAGGAGTCGCTGACGACGACGACCTCGGTCAGGAGGTCTGCAGCGACGAGCTCGGCGAGGCCGCCGACGACCGCACCGACGGTCGCTGCCTCGTCGCGTGCAGGCACGACCGCCGCGATCGTCAGCCCACTGGCACGCCGGGCAGCGAGCACGTCGGCGCGGGAACGGGGGAGTGGCGACATGGCCGCAGCCTACGCCGACCACCGGTCACTCCTCGACGTGCGCGCAGCGTCCGGTACGGCGCGCTGGCAGCGCACCGGCTGGCCTGCGCATGGCGATCGGCCGGGTGCGACGCGTACCGTCCTCCGCACTGGTGCTCATCCAGAGAGGTCGAGGGCTCGGGCCCACTGACACCTCGGCAACCTCCGACGACCCCCGGCCGGGGCGAGGCGGGAAGGTGCCAAACCCGGACCGTCGGGCCGCAACGCGCGGACCTGGTCGATGAGCGGAACACGTCCGAACCTCGGACCCACTGCATCGGCCTCCCCGGCGGGGAGGCCGTTCGACGTTCGGACAGCTTCCTCGGGACGGAGACGTCCCGGTGCGATGAGCACACGAGGAGGAAGCTCCCACATGCCAACCGCCCCGACCCCCACCCCTTCGACGTCAACCACCACGGCGCCGCCTCCCGCGGTCAACGTGACCGGCCTCGTCTGCCGCGAGTGCGGCCAGACCGAGGGCCTCGGCGCCAGCCACGTCTGTGGCTTCTGTTTCGGCCCACTCGCCGTCCAGTACGACCCGGCCGTCACCGCCCGCGTCACCCGCGCCCGCATCGAGGCGGGCCCGCACAGCGTCTGGCGCTACCAGGACCTCCTGCCGGTCCTGTCCGAGGACCTCTCGCTCCGCGTCGACCTGGGCACCGGCTTCTCGCCGCTGCGGCCCGCGCCGCGTCTCGCCGAGCGGCTCGGCCTGCAGGAGCTCTGGCTCAAGGACGACACCCGCAACCCGACCGGCTCGTTCAAGGACCGGGTCGTCACGATGGCGCTGTCGGCGGGTCGAGCGTTGGGCATCGACACCTTCGCCTGCGCCTCGACCGGCAACCTCGCGAACTCGGTGGCGGGCCACGCCGCCGCGATCGGCGCCGAGGCCTACGTGTTCATCCCGCACGACCTCGAGCAGGGCAAGGTCATCAACTCGGCGGTCTACGGGCCGAACCTGGTCGCCGTCGAGGGCAACTACGACGACGTGAACCGTCTCTGCGCGGAGGTCGCCGACGAGAAGGGCTGGGGCTTCGTCAACGTCAACCTCCGCGCCTTCTACGCCGAGGGCAGCAAGACCATCGGCTTCGAGATCGCCGAGCAGCTCGGCTGGCGCCTGCCGGACCACGTCGTGGGCCCGGTCGCGTCAGGGTCGATGTTCACCAAGATCCGGACCGCGTTCGAGCAGTTCCTGGAGCTCGGGCTGGTCGAGGGCGAGGTGCCGCGCATGAGCGGGGCGCAGGCCACCGGCTGCTCGCCGGTCGCCGAGGCGTTCGAGCGCGGCTCCCGTGACGTCCGGCCGCAGAAGCCGGACACGATCGCGAAGTCGCTCGCCATCGGGAACCCGGCCGACGGCACCTACGCGGTGCAGGCGGCGCAGGACACCGGCGGTGCCATCGGCCACGTCAGTGACCAGGAGGTCGTCGACGGCATCCGGCTGCTGGCCGAGACCGAGGGCATCTTCGGCGAGACCGCCTGCGGCGTGACGATCGCGAACCTCAAGCGCTTCGCCGAGTCCGGCCACGTCACCCCCGACGAGACCGTCGTCGCGGTGCTGTCCGGTCACGGACTCAAGACCCTCGAGGCCGTCGCGCCCGAGGTCGGCCCGACCATCACCACCACCCCCGGCCTCGCCGACTTCAACAGCAGGCTCGCTGCCAACTGACCCTCCACGCAGAAAGGCACCACGATGCCCACGGTTCGCATCCCCACACCACTCCGCAAGCTCACCGACGGTGAGGCCACCATCGAGTGCGACGGCCCCGACGTCCGCACCGTCATCGGGAAGCTCGAGGCGGCTCACCCGGGCCTCGCCGAGCGGATCCTCGACGAGGACGGCGAGCTGCGCCGATTCGTCAACGTCTTCGTCCGCGACGAGGACATCCGGTTCCAGTCCGGCCTCGACACCGAGGTCGGCGAGAACGACACGGTCTCGATCATCCCCGCGGTCGCCGGCGGCTGAGGAGCGCACCTGCGCTCATCGTGTGAGTGGCTCGCCCGACATATCGTGCGAGCCACACACGCGATTGGGCGGGGGCATCGATGGTCGGTCGGGGTGACGTGAGCGTCGATGCGTGGCTCGCGCACGGGGGTGGCGCGCCGGACCCGGTGACCGGCGCCGTCGTGCCGTCGATCCCGATGGCGACCACGTTCGCCCGCGGGGGCGACTACGCGCTGACCAGCGAGGAGCACGGCTACGTCCGCGACGACGACGACGCGGTCCGCCGCGTCGAGGCAGTGGTCGCGCGGCTCGAGGGCGCGGCCGCGACCCGGGCGTTCGCGTCCGGCATGGCGGCCATCACCGCGGTTGCCCGGAGCGTCCCGCCCGGTGGCACGCTCCTGCTGCAGTCGTCGATCTACTGGGGCGCCACGGCGGCACTCCGACGTCTGATGGACCATCACGGCGTGAACCTCGTCGAGGTGGACTGCACCGACCTCGACGTCGCCAGCGCCGCGATCGCGGAGCACGGTCCCGACCTCGTGCTGGTCGAGGCGATCTCGAACCCGATGCTCGGCGTCGTCGACGTCCCGGCCCTGGCGGACGCCGTGCACGACGTCGGTGGCGTGCTCGCGGTCGACGCGACCGTGCCCACACCGTTGTCCCTGCGGCCGCTCGAGCTCGGCGCGGACCTGTCGATCCACTCCGCGACGAAGTCCCTCAACGGGCACAGCGACGTCCTCGCCGGCCTGGTGTCGACGTTCGACGCCGACAGCGAGGTGTGGCGCTTCATCACCGCCGAGCGCAAGCAGGTCGGTGCCGTGCTGTCGCCGTTCTCGGCCTGGCTGCTGCTGCGAGGCCTGCGGACGCTGCCGCTGCGCCACGACCGGTCATGCCGGTCGGCCCAGAAGCTGGCCGAGCACCTCGATGCACACCCGAACGTCGTCGAGGTCCTCTACCCGGGGCTGGACGACCACCCGGGGCACGCGCTCGCGTGGAAGCACTGCACCCGGGGCTACGGGAGCCTGCTGTCCGTCCGGGTCGCGGGCGGGGCTGACGCCGCGATCCGGGTCGCGACGGCACTGGAGCTGTGCGTCACGGCCACGTCGCTGGGCGGGGTCGAGACCCTCGTGGAGCACCGCCACACGGTCGAGGAGGGCGTCACGGACGTCCCCGAGGACCTGCTCCGTGTCAGCGTCGGCATCGAGCCGGCCGGTGACCTCATCGCCGACTGGGACCGGGCGCTGGCGACCCTCGACTAGGGCTCAGCCGGCCACGCGCGGGAGCACCCGGCTGTCGACCCAGCGCAGCACGAGCGCGACCCCGGCGGCGCGCGTGAACGGCGCGGACGCGGTGACCTCGTCGAGGTAGTCCTCGCGGAGGTCGTCGCGCAGCTCCTCCCAGGCGCGGACCGTGGCGGGCGACGCCTCCGGGTGGAACTGGACCGCGATCGCGGTGTCGCTGGCGTCGCGCCACGCGCTCGTCACGCCGGCCGCGCCCTCGAGCAGGACGACGGCGCCGTCGGGCAGCGTCGAGACCGCGTCGTCGTGGTGGAACACCGCGGGCGCGCCGTCGGGCCACCCGGCGAGGACCTCGTGCTCGGTGCCGGCGCCGGTCCGTCGCAGCGCCGGCAGTGAGATGTTGGTCGCCGGCAGGCGGGTGACCTCGCCCCCGAGTGCCATGCCCAGCTGCTGCGCACCGAGGCACACGCCGAACGTCGGGATGCCCCGGTCCACCGCGTCCCGGAGCAGCGCACGCTCGTCCTCCAGCCACGGGTCGTCGTCGTGGACGCCCATGATCCCGCCGAGCACGAGCAGGCCGGCGACGTCGTCGAGCGACGGCACGGTCGGGTCCTCCGTGAGGTCGTGCTCGACCCAGGGCAGCTGCGCGGCACGGCCGTCGAGCGACGGCACGAGCTGGTCGGGGCCGACGAGCGGGCCGTGGCGGAGGACGAGGAGGTGCGGCACGGACGGCTCCGGTCTGCAGGTGGGGTCAGGCGAGCAGGGGCAGGACGGCGAGGTAGGTGCCGAGCAGGACCGCGCCCTCCCAGCGCACCACGCGGCGCGCCGTGATCATGGCGCCGGTCGCGGCCACGGCGATCCCCACCATGAGCAGCACGCCGATGCTGGTGAGGCTGGGGTCGCCGACCGGGCCCGGACCCGCGATCCCCGCGACGGCGCCGACGGCGAGCGAGTTGAAGAGGTTGCTGCCGAGCAGGTTGCCCACGATCAGGTCGGTCTCGTCCTTGCGCACGGCCTGCAGCGACGTGGCCAGCTCTGGCAGCGAGGTCCCGATGGCCACCAGCGTCACGCCGACGAAGCCCTCCTTGAGGCCGATCGTCGCCGCGAGCTCGGTCGCGCAGTAGACGAGCAGCTGCGCGGCCGCCAGCGTGCCGAGCAGCCCCAGCAGCGTGCGGACCCACTCCCGGCCGGGGTGGAGGCCGTCGTCGTCGAGGTACTCCTCGACCTCGGCCGACAGCTCGTCGTCGGGCTCCTGGCGCGACGCGACGATGATGTACGCCAGCGCACCGACGAGCAGCACGCCGAGGATCGCGCCCTCGATGACGGTGAGGCCGTCCTGGACGAGGCCGGCGAACACCAGCACCGCGCCCAGCGACAGCGGCGCCTCGCGGCGGATGATCGACGACCCCACGACGATCGGCGCGACCATCGAGGCGACCCCGAGCACCAGTGACAGGTTCGCGACGTTGCTGCCGATGATGTTGCCGACGGCGATGTCGAGCGAGCCGCTGCTCGCGGCGATCCCCGACACGACCATCTCCGGGGCGGACGTGCCGAACCCGATGACGACGGCGCCGATCACCACCGGCGACAGCCGCAGGACCACGGCGACACGCGCCGCCCCCAGCACGAACTGGTCGGAGGCGACGGTGAGGAGGACGAGGCCGACGACGATGCCGGCCAGCAGGAGCAGGGTCATGGCCGGGAGGGTACGGACGGCTGCACTACGGTCCCCCCTGCGACCGGCCGTGCCGGCGCGGAGCGCCGTCGAGGCCGGAGACGCAGTGCCTGAACCGCACCCACTGCTGGGGCCGCTCACCGCCGCGGTCGGGGCCTGGCAGGGCGACGGGACGGGACGCCTGCCCGGTGCGCCCGAGTTCACGTGGCACGAGCGCCTCGTCTGTGCGACGCCCGGGACGCCGGTGCTGTCCTTCAGCCAGCGCACCACGCGCCCGGACGGCAGCCCGTTCCACGCGGAGGACGGTTGGGTGCGCGTCCCACCGGAGCTCCAGACGGACGGTGACGGCGTGGCCGCGGTCGAGGTCGCCGTCGCCAGCCCCACGGGTGTGGTCGAGGCGCTCGCGGGCACGTTGCGACCGACGACCGACGGCTTCGTGCTGGTGGCGGCCAGCACCACCGTCGCCGGCACCCCGGCCGCAGGTCGGGTCCACGAGACCCGCCGGCGCTGGACGTGGGACGGCGAGGAGCTCGTCATCGACTTCTGGATGGCCACGCCCGGTCACCCGGACCGTTTCCACCACCTGACGA
>JBFKQZ010000013.1:0-25379 GCA_041627475.1 Nitriliruptoraceae bacterium
GCGATCCACCGGGTCGAGGTGGTGTCGCCGCCGTACTGGTCGGGCGACGTCACCGCCTGCTCGCTGGCCCTGTCCACGACGAGGGTGGCCGTCCCGTCCGGGAGCAGGCCGTCGGGCACCGTTGGCGTGTCGCCCCACCCGTCGCCGACGAGCGCGAAGCTCGGGTCCGTGGTCCTGCCGCTCGCGTCGGTGCGGCGTGCCGCAAGACGTGCGTCCAGGGCCGGCACGGTGAGGTCCTGCGCGCAGGGGAGGACCGGGGCCGCGGGCCCGGCCGGTGTGGCCACGACCACGGCGAGGTCGACGTCACGGTGCCCCGGCTGCTCGCCGGGTGCGTGGAAGGCGGGGTTGCGACGCAGCGAGCGGCACAGCGCGTGGGCCACCGGCGCGAAGGTCGTCAGCTCGACCCCGGTGCGGCGGCCGACCTCCACACGTGCCCCGCCCACGGCGTACAGGACGCGGGTGAGGTCCACCTCCCGCGTCACCGTCCCTGCGGCCAGCTGGCGGGGGGCCGCGGTGCTTGCGTCGATCGCCGCCTCGGCGACCCGCCGCGTGATCGGGCCGGCCGTCGCGACGTCCTGGAGGTCGAGGCCGGCATCACGCAGCAGGCGGCGGGCCAGCGGTGACGCGAGGAGGGGTCCGCGACGCGAGCCGCCCCGCGGACGGGTGCTGTCGTGGCCCCGGGCCGTGCGCTCCACGTCGCTCGGCGTGATGCGGCCGCGGTGGCCGGTCCCGGTCACCGCGGCGGCGTCGAGGCCGTGGTCACGGAGCAGGCGACGGACCTTGGGGGAGAGGCCGCCGGGCGGTGCGGGCGCCGGACGGGCCGCGGTCGCGAGGGTGTCGATCATCACTTGCTCCCCACCGGTGGGCGGCTTGACACCGCGCCGTCTCGTTCGTAGTGTTGCAAAAGTAACAAACGATTGCAGCGCCTCGCAACGGCGGTGCACGGCAGAGCGGGAGATGTCGTGGCAGCAGGGAGCTCGGAGTTCGCCCAGACCAGCATCGCCGCCCCCGGCATCCTCACGGTCGACTGGGAGGAACGGGTCGACTACGACCGGTTGCGCAGGTACCGGGAGTCCCGTGCCAAGGAGGCGCTCGAGCGGAGCGACCTCGGTGCGCTGCTCGTGTTCGAGACGTCCAACGTGCGCTACCTGAGCAGCACCCACATCGGCACGTGGGGCTACAACAAGACCGAGCGCTGGGTCCTGCTGACCCGGACCGGGACCCCGTGGATCTGGGACTTCGGCTCCAAGGCGGCCAACCACCGGCTGTACTCCCCGTGGCTCGACGCGAGCCAGGTCCGGGGCGGCAACACGGGGCTGCAGGGCGCCATCAGCCCCGACAGCGGGCTACCGGCCGACGCGGCCGCCGAGATCGCCGCGGTCCTGCGCGACGAGGGTGTGTCGGACATGCCGCTCGGCGTCGACGTCACCGAGCTCCCGCTGCTGCGGGCGTTGGAGGCAGAGGGGATCGACGTCCGCGACGGCCAGCAGGTGATGCTGGACGCACGTGAGATCAAGAACAAGGACGAGATCCTCCTGCTGTCGCAGGCGGCCGCGATGGTCGACGGCGTCTACCACGACATCTACGAGGCGCTGAAGCCGGGCATCCGCGAGAACGACATCGTCGCGCTCGCGACCAAGCGGCTCTACGAGATGGGTTCCGACCAGGTCGAGGCCATCAACTCGATCGCGGGGGAGCGGTGCAGCCCGCACCCGCACGTCTTCTCGGACCGCCTCATCCGTCCGGGGGACCAGGCGTACTTCGACATCATCCACGCCTACAACGGGTACCGCACCTGCTACTACCGCACGTTCGCCGTCGGCCGCGCCACCCAGGCACACCGCGACGCCTACAAGAAGGCGCGCGAGCTGATCGACGCGGCGATCGAGATGGTCAAGCCGGGCGTGGGGACCGACGAGATCGCCCGCCTGTGGCCCGACGCGACCGAGTTCGGCTTCGACAACGAGTACGAGGCGTTCGGCCTCCAGTTCGGGCACGGCCTCGGGCTGGGCCTGCACGAGCGGCCCGTCATCTCCAAGCTGAACTCGCTGGAGAACCCGGTGGAGATCAGGGAGGGCATGGTCTTCGCGCTGGAGACCTTCTGGCCCGCCGACGACGGCCACTCGGCTGCTCGCATCGAGGAGGAGGTCGTCGTGACCGAGAGCGGCAGCGAGCTGCTCACGCTCTTCCCGGCCGAGGAACTCGTCGTCACCAACGCGTACTGAGGAGACAGACACGTGGCACATCCAGATGCTCGCGCCAAGCTGCCGCCGGCGGCCCCCGACGAGCCTGCAGCGATCGACGAGGCGACGCGGCTGGCGCTGTACCGCCAGGTGCTGCGGATCCGTCGCTTCGAGGAACGGGCGTACGACCTGTTCATGAAGGGGCTGGTCAAGGGCACCAGCCACCTGTCGTTGGGCATGGAGGCGATCGCTGCCGGCTTCGGCACGGCGATGCGGGAGGACGACTACACCTTCTGCACCTATCGCGGGCACGCCCACACGCTCGCCCGGGGCACGCCGATGCCCGGGGTGATGGCCGAGCTGCTGGGCCGGGCGACCGGCGTCTGTGGCGGCAAGGGCGGGTCGATGCACCTGACCTCGGTCGACCACGGCGTGATGGGCTCGTACGCGATCATCGGTGCGCACATGGTCATCGCCAACGGCGCTGCGTGGTCGGCGAAGGCCCGGGGCACCGAACAGGTGACGGTGTGCTTCTTCGGTGACGGTGCGACGAACATCGGCGCGTTCCACGAGGCGTTGAACCTCGCCAAGGTGTGGGAGCTGCCGATCGTGTTCGTGTGCGAGAACAACCTCTGGATGGAGTACACGCCGATCAGCAGCGTCACCGCGGTCGAGCACCCGGCCGCCGACCGGGCCGCTGCCTACGGCATGGAGTCGATCGTCATCGACGGCAACGACCCCGACGTCGTCCACGAGACCGCGACGCGCGTGATCGAGGACGCCCGCAACGGCAAGGGCCCGGCACTCGTCGAGGCGCTCACGTACCGCCACGGGGGCCACTCGCGGGCCGATCCCGGTGACTACCGGCCACAGGAGGAGATCGAGGCCTGGCTGGCCCACGACCCCCTGAACTATCGCGAACGACTGCTCGAGGTCGGCATCGACGAGGCAGCGATCGTCGCGATCGAGGAGGAGACCACTGCGGCCGTGGAGGAGGCGACGGAGCTGGCGCAGGCCGCGCCGGAGCCCGACCTGCAGGCTGCGTACACCAACGTCTGGGCCGATGGAGGCTGGGCATGGCGGAACTGATCACGAACCGGGAGGCGGTCGGTCGCGCGATCGCCCAGGAGATGCGTCGCGACGACAGCGTCTACTTCATCGGTGAGGACGTCGCCCACGCGGGCGGGGTGTTCAAGGCCACGAAGGGCCTGCTCGACGAGTTCGGGCCGGAACGGGTCCGGGACACGCCGATCTCCGAGGAGGCGATCCTCGGCGCCGCCATGGGTGCCGCGATGACCGGCCTGCGGCCGATCGCGGAGATCATGTTCTCGGACTTCCTCGCCACGTGCTGGGACCTCGTCGCGGTCGAGATGGCCAAGACGCGCTACATGACCGACGGGCAGGTGTCCCTGCCGCTGGTGATCCGCACCGCCAACGGTGGCGGCCTGCGGTTCGGCGCGCAGCACTCCCAGGCCGTGGAGAACTGGGCGATGGCGATCCCGGGCCTCAAGGTCGTCGCCCCGTCCAACCCCAAGGACATGATCGGCCTGATGGCTGCTGCCATCCGTGACCCGGACCCCGTCGTCTTCTTCGAGCAGAAGTCGCTCTACCCGAAGAAGGGCGAGGTGCCGGACGGCGAGATCATCGACGAGCTCGGCGTGGCATCCACGGTCCGACAGGGCAGCGACGTCACGATCGTCGCGCTCGCGTCGATGGTCCCGAAGGCCGTGGAGGCGGCCGACGAGCTCGACGGCCTGGGCATCTCGGCCGAGGTCATCGACCTGCGCTCGCTGGTCCCGCTCGACACGAACACCGTGATCGAGTCGGTGAAGCGGACGAGTCGTCTGGTCACCGTGGAGGAGAACCCACGGCTGTGCGGCTGGGGCGCCGAGATCGTCTCGATCGTCGGCGAGGAGTGCTTCTGGCACCTCGACGGCCCCCTCACACGGGTGACCACGCCGCACATCCCGCTCCCGAGCGCCGACGCGCTCGAGGACGCCGTGCTCCCGTCGGTCGAGCGGATCGTCGCGTCGGTCCAGAAGGTCGTGCAGTGAGTCACGCCTTGCCCCTGCCAGACCTCCCCACCGGTCTCTACATCGGCGGCCAGTGGCGAGATGCGGTCGACGGTGCCCGGATCGACGTGCACGACCCCGCGACGGGCGAGGTCATCGCCGACGTCGCGAGCGCGGGTGTCGAGGATGCGAACGCCGCGGTCGATGCCGCGCACCGCGCTGGTCCCGACTGGGCTGCGACGCCGCCGCGTGAGCGCGCGGAGATCCTCCGCCGGTCCTACGAGCTGCTCATCGAGCACAAGGACGCCCTTGCCGAGCTGATCGTGCTGGAGGGCGGCAAGAGCCGTGCGGACGCGGAGGGGGAGGTGGCGTACGCCGCCGAGTTCTACCGCTGGTTCGCCGAGGAGGCGGTCCGGGCCAACGGGCAGATGTCCACGGCGCCCGGCGGGGACAAGAAGATCATGACCCTGCTGCAGCCGGTGGGTGTCGCCGTGCTCATCACGCCGTGGAACTTCCCGGCCGCCATGGCCACCCGCAAGATCGGGCCCGCGCTGGCCGCCGGGTGCACCGTGGTGCTCAAGCCTGCCTCCGAGACGCCACTGACGGCACTGGCCGTGGCCCACCTGATGGAGCAGGCCGGGGTCCCGGCGGGCGTCGTCAACGTCGTGCCCGCCGCCGACCCGGGAGCCGTCGTCGGCGCGATGATCGAGCACGAGGCGACCCGCAAGCTGTCGTTCACGGGCTCCACCGAGGTCGGGCGGATCCTGCTGCGGCAGGCGGCCGACAAGATCCTGAACTGCTCGATGGAGCTGGGTGGCAACGCCCCCTTCCTCGTCTTCGCTGACGCGGACCTCGACGAGGCGGTCGAGGCCGCGCTCGTCGCCAAGATGCGCAACGCCGGCGAGTCCTGCATCGCCGCCAACCGCTTCCTCGTGGAGCGCCCCGTCGCCGACGAGTTCGCCAGCCGGCTCGCCAAGCGCATGGCCGGGCTGCGGGTGGGGCCGGGTTCAGACCCGGACAACGACGTCGGCCCCATGATCAGCGACCGCGCCTGCGCCGACATCGCCGAGCTCGTGGACGGCGCCATTGCTGCCGGTGCGACCGCCCTGGTCGGCGGTGGGCCCCGCGAGGGCGCCGGGAGCTTCTTCGAGCCGACGGTGCTGACCTCCGTGGACGCGGACGACCCGATCCTCGACAACGAGATCTTCGGTCCCGTGGCCCCCGTCGTCGCCTTCGACGCCGAGGAGCAGGGGATCGAGCTCGCCAACGCCACCCCGTTCGGGCTCGCCGCGTACGTCTTCACCGGGGACCTCGCCCGGGCGCTGCGCACGGCGGAGCGCCTCGACGCCGGGATGGTCGGCATCAACCGTGGACTGCTCTCCGACCCGGCGGCGCCGTTCGGCGGGTGGAAGCAGAGCGGGCTCGGGCGCGAGGGTGCGCACGAGGGACTGCTCGAGTACCTCGAGACCAAGTACGTGGCCCTCGACTGGGACGCATGAGGGCCCCGAGACCGAGGAGTTGCTGATGGTCGACGTGGCCTTCCTCGGGCTCGGGCGCATGGGCGCCCCGATGGCGACGAACCTCGCCAGGGCGGGGCACCGCGTCGTCCTGCACAACCGGACCCGCGAGAAGGCCGAGGCGCTGGCGGCCGAGATCGGTGCGGAGGTGGCCGCGAGTCCGCGGGAAGCCGCGTCGCGTGCCAGGGTCGTCGTGACGATGCTCGCCGACGAGGCCGCCCTGCGGTCGGTGCTCGAGGGCGAGGACGGCGTCCTGGCCGGCCTGCAGGACGGCGCCGTCGTCGTCGACATGGGCACCACGGGACCGGCAGCCATCACGGCCCTCGCGCCGGTCGTGGCGGCAGCTGGCGGCGTGCTGGTCGACGCCCCGGTCTCCGGCAGCACCGACGCAGCCCGCGCGGCGGGCCTGACGATCATGGTCGGCGGCCCCGATGACGCCGTGGCCACCGTCCGGCCGCTGTTCGATGCGATGGCGAAGCGGACCTACCACCTCGGCGACACCAGGGCGGGCGCGGTCACCAAGCTCGTGGTCAACAACATCATCTACGCGCTCGGCAACGCCGTCGCCGAGTCGCTGGTCGTCGCAGAGCGTGCGGGGCTCGACCGTGCCCAGGTCTACGACGTCTTCGAGAACAGCGCCGTCGCGGCGCCGATGATCCACTACCGCCACGACGCCTATCTCGCGCCGGACGAGACGCCCGCGGCCTTCGCCCTGACGCTGGCCCACAAGGACCTGCGCCTGCTCACGGCTCTGGCGGAGGAGTTGGGCGTGGACGTCGCCCAGGCCCGGGCGAACCAGGCGCTGATCGGGCGCGCGGTCGACGCCGGGCTCGGTGACCACGACATGGCCGACGTCGCGGTCCACCTCCGGGACCTGACGGGTCAGGGGAGCTCGTAGCCGGCCTGGTCCAGCGAGGCCGCGCCGCTGTAGCCCCAGACCGTGACCAGCGGCTCGGTGTCCGAGCCGTTCTCGAGCCCGTGGAAGACACCGGCGGGGACGAAGACGACGTCGCCGGCGGTCAGCTCGACCTGTTCGTCGCCGATGTGCTTGATCGCGTGGCCCTGGACGACGTACTCCCATTCCTCGGCATTGACGTGCCGGTGGATGTCGTGCTTCGACCCGGGGCGCAGCATCGTGCGACCGACCACGGTGGCCTCGGCGCCGACCGTCTCGTCGGTCACCAGCCAGCGCACCTCCATGTCGACCCAGCCCTCGTCGGCGGTGAGTGACTCGTCCGGGTCGACGTCCAGGGCTCGCACGCGGTAGCGCTCAGCATCCGTCATGGTGGGTCCTCTCGCTCGGTCCGGCCAGCCCGGCCGAACGTGGTACGGGCCCCCGCCCGGGGGGTGGACGGGGGCCCGGGTCGTGGTCGTCAGGTCAGTGGATGACCATGCCGCCGTCGATCTGGATCAGCTGGCCGGTCATGTAGTCGCTCTCCGGGGAGGCGAGGAACGACGCCGTGCCGACGATGTCCTCCGGGTACGAGTACCGCTTCATGAGGATCAGGTTCTCGGCGATGTCGTCCATCGACTGGCCGCGCTCCTCGAACATGCCCATCTCGACGAGGTCCTTGTCGAGCTGCTCCCACATCTCGGTCCGGACCACGCCGGGGGCGTAGCCGTTGACGGTGATGTTGAACTCGATCAGCCCCTTCGCGCCCCCCTTGATGAGGCCGAGGACGGCGTGCTGGCTCATGCCGTAGACGATGACGTCGATGAAGGTGTCACGCGACAGGATCGAGCCGACATTGATGATCTTGTAGGGGTAGTCCTCGCGGGGGCCCTGGTCCTTCATCTGCTGGGCCACCTTCTGCATGACGTTGACCTTGCCCCATGCGTTGACGCCCATGATGAAGTCGTAGTTGTCCTTGGTGATGTCCAGGAACCACTTCGGCTTGTTGACGCCGGCGTTGTTCAGCAGGACGTTGATCTCGCCGAACGCCTCGACCGTGTGGTCGACGGCCGCCTGCGCGTCCTCCTCGCTGGTCACGTCGAGCTTGACGTGCGTGGCCTCGCCGCCGGCGTCGTTGATCTCCTTGGCGACCTGCGCCACGCCCTCGACGTTGATGTCGCCGAGGCACACCTGGGCACCCTGCTCGGCCCAGTGCTTCGCGACGGCAGCACCCATGCCCTGGGCTGCGCCGGTGATGAGGGCCTTCTTGCCCTGCAGTCGTGTCGTGTCCATCGTGTGCTCCCTTTCCTGCTGGTGGACCAGCCGGTCGTTGTGTCGAAGCGACGCGGCCCGGACGGGTGGGAGGCCCCTCCGGGCCGCGTCGCTGGTCTAGTCGTGGATCACCACTCGGGTGCGACCGACGGGTCCTCCGCGTTCTCCGCGGTGACCTTGACGTCCGGCATGAAGCGCACGATGCGCTCGCCCGGGTTCTCGGTCAGGACCTCGTAGATGGTCCGCGCCGCGTTCTCGCCGTCCCACGACGAGGACTGGAAGACCGTCCCGTCGAGTTCGCCCGAGAGCACGAGCGGGTTGCCGAGGAACGTGTTGCCGATCGAGGTGATGATCAGGCTGTCGATGTCGAAGTCACGGGCCTTGAAGGCGTCGATGACACCGGCGACCATCGTGTCGTCCGCGGCGTAGGCACCGTCGATGTTCTCGGCGCCGACTGCGGTGATCATCTCGGAGGCCGCGATCTGCGACTCGTCCTTGTTCCAGTTGCCCGGCTGACGTGCGAGGATCTCGACGTTGGGGCACTGCTCGTTGACGGTGTCCTCGAAGCCGTTCTCACGGTCGATCGCGGTCGTGTTGCCGGTCAGACCGTTGACCATGATGATCCCGATCTCCTCGCCACCGGCGAACTCACACATGAGTTCTGCCGAGGCGACGCCCTGGCCGTAGGTGTCGGGGCCCGAGTACGCGGCCGTCAGCTCCTTGTCCTCCTCGAGGACGTCGGAGTTCGTGATGGTCACGGGGATGCCGGCCGCACTTGCTGCCTCGAGGCAGGGCCGGACCGTGTCGGCGACCGCCGGCCACAGGATGATGCCGTCGGGCTCGGCCGCGACCGCGACCTCGCACTCACTGGCCTGCTTGTCGGCGTCGTACTGCGAGTTGGTGATGGTCAGGTTCAGCCCCAGCTCCGCAGCCGCTGCCTCGAACGGCGGCAGGTACGTGGTGCCGTACGGCTGGTCGTTGCCCTGGGGCAGCAGGGCGTAGACGTCGAACGTGTCGCCACTCGCAGCCGCGTCGTCGTCACCCCCGTCGTCACCGGCGTCGTCGTCGCCGCCGTCGTCCTCCGTGGTGGCAGTCGTGTCGTCGCCGCCGTCGTCGCCGTCGCCTGCGCAGGCAGACAGC
Source organism: Nitriliruptoraceae bacterium (assembly GCA_041627475.1). Classification (GTDB taxonomy): domain Bacteria; phylum Actinomycetota; class Nitriliruptoria; order Nitriliruptorales; family Nitriliruptoraceae; genus JBFGFG01. The sequence goes on from JBFKQZ010000013.1 coordinate 9,017, forward strand.
ACCATGGCGCCGACCATGACGACACCGACCACTCTTGCGAGTCGGATCTTCATTGGTGGGTTTCCTTTTCTGAGGGGGGGTTCTTGCAGTGCTCGCCGCTGGCGAGCGGTCGGCTCAGCCGGTCTGTGGCTGCGCCTCCGAGCCGCTCCTGAGGAACGCTCGCGCGTTCCCCAGCACGGCTCGAAGCGTGGAGGGGTCGGTGATGACGGCGATGAAGAGGATCGCCCCGATCACGATGTTCTGGACGTCGACCTGGACCCCGGAGAGCGTCAGGCCGACCTGGAGGATCCCGAGGGACGCGGCGCCGATCAGCGTGCCGACGATCGACCCGCGGCCGCCCGTGAGGAGCACGCCACCGATGATCGCTGCGGCGAAGCTGGCCAGCAGCACGGTGGATCCGGCGGTGGGGTCCGCGGCGGTCCGCTCGAGGGTGTTGATGATCCCGGCCAGCGCCGAGACGAAGCCGGAGATCATGAAGCCGGTGAAGATGCGCCGCCGCACCGGGATGCCCGCGTCGTACGCGGCCTCGCGGTTGCCGCCGACGGCGTAGAACTCGCGCCCCGCGCGCACCCGGGTGACGAACAGCTGCAGGGCGGCGAAGGCGGCGATGAAGATGAGGATGCGTGGCGTCAGGGGCCCGAGCAGCGGTCGCCCGAACGCGATGCCGGCATCGCGGGCCACGAGGCGGACCGGTTCCTCGTTGGACAGCACGAAGGCCGCACCGCGCAGGAAGAAGAGCATGCCGAGCGTGGCGATGAACGAGTTGATGCCGACGACGACGACGAAGAACGCGTTGACGACGCCGATGAGCAGCCCAGCCGCGAGCGCGGCGAGGATCCCCAGTGCCAGGTTGTCGATGCTGGCCATGACGACGCCGGAGAACGCCAGCGTGCTGGCCACGGCCAGGTCGAGCTCACCCATGAGGATGACGGCGGTCAGCCCGAGCGCGACGAGCCCGATCAGCGCGAGACGACCGAGGGTCACCTCGTAGGAGGTGAAGACGATCGGCTCCATGACCAGCGTCACGGCCGAGACGATCACGAGCAGCGCGACCGCCCGACCCTCGGTGCGTCGTGCCAGCACCTTGCGCCACTGGCTCAGCCCCTCGCTGGAGACCAGGTCGAGGCCGGGCGCCGTGTCCTGCTGCTGGTCGGTCATGCCGCACCTGCCTTCCGGGCCAGGGCGTCCAGCGACACGGCCGCGACGATCAGGGCGCCGATGGCCATCTGCTGGAGGCCGAAGCCGAGTCCGGACAACACCATCAGGTTCGTCAGGACGCTGACGAACACGACCCCGAGCAGCGTCCGGAGCACCGAACCCTTGCCGCCGAAGACGCTCGTGCCGCCGATGACGATGGCGGCCAGCGCGCGGAAGTCGTACCCGGTGCCGTTGGTCGAGACCGCCGTGTTCGAGAAGGCCGCGAGCACGAAGCCGCCGATCATCGCACCGATCGCCGAGATGACGAACGCGCCGATGACGACCCAGGCCGTGTTGACGCCGGCCAGCCGCGTCGCGGCCCGGTTGGACCCGTACGACTTGACGAGGAACCCGAACGTGGTGCGCGTCAGGACGTAGGACAGCAGCAGCGTGATCAGGATGAGCACGAGCATCGACAGGGGGAAGGGGCCCAGCTTCGCCAGACCGAACTCGCGGATCGCCCCGTCCTGCGGGCCGAAGTAGATCGACCCGCCGCTCGCCCAGCGCAGGATCCCGAGTCCGATGAACGTCGTGGACAACGTCACGATGACGGCGTTGGCCTTGAAGACACCGACCGCGACGCCGTTGACGAGGCCGTACACCAGCGCGATGCCCAGCGCTGCCAGCATCGCCATGGCGATGCTGCCGGTCGAGTTGCTGACCGCGATCAGCGTCACGGCCGCGGTGGCGACCATCGCGACGACGGACAGGTCGAGGTAGTTGGCGCTGATGACGACGAAGGTCATCGCGACTGCGACGATGCCGATCGGCGCCGCGCGGTTGAACACGTCGGTGATGTTCGCCAGCGACGCGAAGCCGTCGACGAAGACTGCCGCGAAGAGGATCAGCACGAGCGTGAACAGCACGATGCCGCGGTCAGCGAGCCAGGGGAGGAGCTTGAACTCCTGCTCCTGCTCGAGCCCGGCGGGCTCCTCGAGCGCGGTCGCCACGGCGTCCTGCGTCTCGACGGGGGGCTGCTCCGGTGCGCTCACAGCCGCACCCCCAGTGCTCGGACCGCCTGTTCGGTCTGCAACGGGTCGTCCTGCCACGCCTCGACGACCTTGTCGTCGCCGAAGCGGTAGTAGGTCCGGGTCCCGACCGCGACCGTGTGGCCGGTGACGGGGTCCTGGGCGTGGATGTGGAGCACGAACGAGACGACGTCGCCGTCGGCCTCGAACTCCTCGACGGTCACCGTGCTGTCGTGCCGCGTCCGGCGCAGCAGGTTGCTCAGCATGATGAGCTCGGGCCGCCCCATCGTCCGGTCACCGGTCAGGTGGAACACGAGGTCCTCGGCGAACATGCCCTCGACGTTCTCGTCGGTCGTGCCGACCTTCGTGTCGTACATGCGCGTGAAGTACTCGGCGATGCGATCCCGGCGCGTCGTCATGGCAGTCTCCTGGTCCGGGTCGTCATCAGGCGCCGACCATGCTCGTGCCGCCGGCTGCGAGCGCCATGACGGCGGACTCGTCGGCCACGTCGCGTGGCAACGTCCCGACGATCTTCCCGTCACGCACGACGTGGATGACGTCGGCGAGCTCGAGCAGTTCGGGCAGGTCCGAGCTGACGACCAGCACCGCGGTGCCCTCGTCCGCGAGGCTGCGGACGAGGCGGTGGATCTCGGCCTTCGCGCCGACGTCGACCCCGCGGGTGGGCTCGTCCAGGACGATGAACTTCGGCTCGTGACCGAGCCACTTGGCGAGGACCACCTTCTGCTGGTTGCCGCCGCTGTAGCTGCCGACCTCGGCGGTGATGATCGGCGGGCGCAGGCCGACCGCGTCCGCGAGCTGCTGCGCGAAACGCTTGATCTTGCCCGGCAGCAGCACGCTGAAGTTGGACAGGCGCCTGCGGTTGGGCAGCGTGATGTTGTCCTTGACGGTCATCGTGAGGGCGAGACCGTCCGAGCGCCGCTCCTCGGGCACGTACGCCAGTCCCCGCTCGACCGCCTGGCGGTAGCTGCGGATGGCCGTCGTCTGGCCGTCGATGGTCAGGGTCGCGGTGCCGCCGGTCCGCGGGTCCGCGCCGATGATGGCCCGGACGAGCTCGGTGCGCCCTGCGCCGACGAGACCGCCGATGCCGACGATCTGCCCCGCACGGACGTCGAGGTCGACGCCGTTCACGCCGGGGGCGGTGATCCCGCGGGCCGACAGGACGAGCTCGCCGGGCTCGTTGGCCTCACGATCCGCCTGCATCTCGGACTTCAGCTCGCGACCGACCATGAGGTCGACCATCTCCTGGGGCGTGAGGTCCTCCACGTTGCCGCTGTGGACCCGTTCGCCGTCACGGAGGATCGTGACCCGCTTGCAGATCGCGAAGATCTCGGGAATCCGGTGCGAGATGTAGATGATCGCCATGCCGCGCTCGGCCAGCCGCTCGAGCATCTGCAGCAGGTAGTCGGTCTCGGCCGGCGTGAGGGTGGCGGTGGGCTCGTCGAGGATCAGCACTCGGGGCTGGCGTGCGACCGCCCGCGCGATCTCGACGAACTGCCGCAGGGCGACGGAGAGGCGGGCGATCGGCTCGTCGAGGTCGACGCGCACGCCGATCTCCTCCAGCGCGGCCTGTGCGATCTGCTTCTGCTCGGCCCGGTCGATCACACCGGCTGCCCTCGTCGGGGTGAACCCGAGCGAGATGTTCTCGGCGACCGTCATCTCCGGGACGAGGCTGAGCTCCTGGTGGACCAGGGCGATGCCTGCCTCCAGCGCTGCCTTGGCGCTGCCCATCTCCAGTGGGGAGCCGTCGACCAGCACGGTGCCCTGCGTCGGGGTGAGGATCCCGGACAGCATGCGCATCAGCGTGGACTTGCCCGCGCCGTTCTCACCGACGACGGCGTGGATGCCGCCGGGGTAGACCTGGATGTCGACGCCGTCGACGGCCACCGCGCCACCGAAGCGCTTGACGAGGCCCCGCCCCTCGATGATGGGCGTTCCCGCGACGTCCGAGTGTGTTGCCACGTCTGCTCCCGTCAGGCAGTGGCGGAACGATGCAACAGGATTGCAATCGTTTGTCGTCGCCAACCCTAAAGTGGCACGGTGTCAGTGTCAAGTGGTATGCGAACGATTGCAGGATTGCTATGGTCGTCCGGCCACGGCCGTCAGTGAGAGTCGGGCTGTCGTAGACGGAGGGCGCATGCCGAAGGTGACGCTGCAGGACATCGCCGCTCACGCGGGAGTGCACGCCTCGACGGTCTCGCGGGCCCTGGACCCCGAGAAGGCGAATCTGGTCAACCCGGAGACGCGCGAGCGCGTGCGGGCCGCGGCCAGCGAGCTCGGCTACCGCGGCGACGCGGTCGCCAGCGGCCTGCGCCGCGGAAGGACCAACACCATCGGTCTCGTCGTGGCCGACATCGGCAACCCCTTCATCGCGCCGGTCGTGCGCGGCATCGAGAACAACCTCGAGGGCCGCAACAAGATGCTCTTCGTGACCGAGTCCCAGGACGACCACGGACGCATGAGCCGTGTCCTGGACAGCCTGCTCGGGCGGCGCGTCGATGCGATCATCACCACGGCCGCGAGGCTCGGCGACGAACGCCTGCTCCGACAGGTGGCGGAGCAGGTCCCGATGGTGCTGGCCGTGCGCCACCTCCCGGGGTCCGGGCTGGTGTCGATCACACACGACGACGAGCGGGGTGGTCGTCTGGCTGCCGAGCACCTCGTGCAGCAGGGGCACCGCCGCGTCGCCCAGCTGCGTGGCTCGGACGACATCTCCTCGTTCCGCGGTCGCGGCCGGGGGTTCGCGGAGTACGTCGAGCAGAGCGACGTGGAGCTCGTCGAGCCGAGCGAGTCGGGTCGGCACCCGGTGCTCTCCGAGGGGCGGCGGCTGATGGAGCTGCTCATCGACGAGGTCGACGAGCTGCCCACGGCGGTCTTCGCGCACAACGACCTGATGGCGTTCGGTGCGCTGCAGGCACTCGCTGCCCACGGGCTGTCGTGTCCGGCCGACATCGCCGTGGTGGGCTACAACGACACCATCATGACCGAGTTCACCGATCCGCCGATCACGACGATCCGGCTGCCCGGCTACGAGCTGGGACGCATGGCTGCCGACACCGCTGTCGCCCTCATCGAGGACGACCACAGGCCGGACCCCCCGCTCTCGCTCCCACCCGTCCTGGTGCCACGTCGCTCGACCCTCGGGTGGTCTTCCAGCTGAGTCGGGACGCGGGCTGCGTCACAGTTCCTGTTCGTGGACGGCGACGAGCGCCGCGTTCACGACGTCGTCGGCGCTGATGCCGACGACGCGGTGCAGCTCTTCGATGGTCCCGGACTCGCCGAAGCGGTCGACGCCGAGCGTCAGCTGCGATGTGCCCAGCGCCGAGCCGAGCCATGCGAGCGTGTTCGGCGCCGCGTCGTGGACGCTGACGATCGGTCGGCGTCGCTCCGCTGCCGGCACCAGCCGGTGCAGGTGGCTGACGGGCCGGGTGATCCGGGCGGTCCGGACGGCGGTGGTGAAGGTGCGGCGCCACCCACGGTGCAGCCGGTCGGACGAGGTCAGCATGAGGACCGTCGCCTGCACGCCCTCACGATCGAGCTCCTCGGCAGCGGCGACGGCCTCCACGGCGCTCACGCCGGTCGTGGCGATCGTCACACCCGGGCGGTCGTCCGGCGCACCGTCGACCAGCCGGTAGCCGCCGGCCAGCACGTCACGGCGGAGCCGCTCCTCACCGATGCGCTCGAGCGCCGCGCCGAAGGGTGCCTGGTCAACGGGGCGGGTCGACAGTCGGAGGTAGCAGCTGCGGCGCTCGGCGTGCTCGTCGTCGTCGGGGCCCGGGCCGCCGACCTGGCGCAGCGCGTCGCACAGCAGCCAGTCGACCTCGGTGGCGTAGGCGGGCTCGACGGCGTCGACGCCCGGCAGCTCCGCACCGACGCTCGGCGTGATGATCGACTGGTGCGCGCCGCCCTCTGGCGCCAGCGTGACGCCGCTCGGCGTCCCGGCGACCACGAACCGGGCACCGTTGTAGAGCGCGTAGATGAACGCGTCGAGACCGCGCAGGACGAACGGGTCGTAGACCGTGCCGACGGGCAGCAGCAGCTCGCCGTGGTGCTCGTGGCTGAGGCCGAGCGCGCCGAGCATCAGGAACAGGTTCATCTCGCTGATGCCGAGCTCGACGTGCTGGCCGGACGGCTTGGGCGCCCACTGGAGCAGCCGCTCGTCGCCGCCGTGGGGGTCGAGCTCCTCCGGGGCGAACACGCCCATCTTGTTGATCCAGCCACCGAGGTTGGTCGAGATCGACACGTCCGGCGACGTCGTCACCAGTCGGCGTGCGACGTCCTCGTGGTTGGCGAGGCGAGCGAGGACGCGACCGAAGGCCTCCTGCGTCGAGGTCGACCCCGTCGCCCGGAAGTTGCCGGCAGCGGCCGGGACGTCGATCGTCGGGCGGGCCGGCGGCGGCTCGTTGTTGACCTCGGCGCCGACCTCGGCGCACAGTCGGCCGGCCGGCGAGTCGAGGTCGAAGCGGTCCCACTCGGTCTCGACGTCCAGCCCGACGCGGGCACGCAGCTCGTCGACCTGCGCCTCGTTCAGCAGCGCGGCGTGGTTCAGCGGGTCGCCCGCCATCGGCAGGCCCCACCCCTTGACCGTGTAGGCGAACAGGACGCTCGGACGGTCGGTCTCGGCGTCGCACTCGGCGAACCGGTCCAGCAGGACGTCGTGGTCGTGGCCGCCGAGGTCGAACAGCAGGCCCGGAAGGTCGTCGTCGGCGACCTCGTCGAGTGCCCGTCCGACAGCCGCGTCTGCGTCCTTGGTGAACGCCGCCCGCAGTTCGTCGCCGGTCAGCGTGAACAGCTCCTGGTAGGCCTCGTTGGAGAGCTGGTCGATCCGTGCGCGGACCACCTCGTCGGCAGCCGCGAGCCGGTTGCCGTACTTGGCCTGCGTGACGTGCCAGCCGGCGTCGGCGAAGAAGCTCTGGAGACGGGTGGCCTGGATCGCCGGGACGACGCGGTCGAGGCTCTGGCGGTTGAGGTCGACGATCAGCGTGACGTTGCCGAGGCCCTGCATCGCCGGGTCGGCGATGGCCTCCCAGACGTTGCCCTCGTCGAGCTCGGCGTCCCCGACGGTGGCGATGAACCGCGGGGGGCGCTCACCCTCGGTGGGGAAGTGGGCGTCGACGTACCGGCGCGTCGCTGCAGCGAACAGCGGCGCGACGGCGCCGAGTCCGACGGACCCGGTCGAGAAGTCGGCGACGTCGGGGTCCTTCGTGCGGCTGGGGTAGGCCTGGAGGCCACCCTTGGCCCGAAGGGTCGTCAGCCAGGACCGGTCGAGCTCGCCCGTCAGGTACTTGATCGCGTGGTAGACCGGCGACGAGTGCGGCTTGATCGCGACCTTGTCGCGGCCGTCGATGTGCCCGAACCACAGCGCCGTCATCAGGCTGACCATGGATGCGCTCGACGCCTGGTGGCCGCCGACCTTGATGGCCGTCTCGGCACGACGGTTCGCGTGGTCGACGATCCGCACCGCCAGCCACAGGACACGCTGCTCGATCTCCCGCAGGGTGGCCGGGTCCGGGCGTGTCGACATGGGGGTCCTCGGTCGTGGCTCGACGGCCATCGGACCGTAGTCCGACCGGTCGGACGCGGCCGTCGAGGCCTCCTGCGGTCCTAGGCTGCCGAGCGGCGTCGGGACCGGGAGGGCGCGGCGTGATGGGTGCGGGTGCGGCCGGGTCGGGGCTGGTGGGCCTCGCCGCGCGGCTGGTCCACCCGGGAGAGGTGCTCGACGGGCGCCTCAACCGCCTGCTCGGGGCGCTGTGGCTGACCGGTGGCTCGTGGGTGCTCCTCGGCCACTTCGGGGGACTCGCCGACGGCGGCTGGGGTCCGGGGGTCCTCGCCGTCGGCGTGGTCGCACCGGTCGTCGGCATTGCGCTGCTCTCGTTCGGCCCGCGACGGCTGCCGGAGGCGGTGTACGTCGGCCTGACCGTCGTCGGTGCCGCGGCGATCTCGCTCACCGTGCTGTGGGGCGGCGAGGCCGGTGCCGCCGCCTACGGCATCCACTACGTCTACGTCACCTGCTTCACCCTGATCGCGCTGCGGCGGCACGCGGTCTGGGTGATCCCGGCTGCGTTCGCCATGCACGTCGGGGCGCTGGTCGTGAGCGATCGTCCGAACCTGCTCGGCGTCCTCACCGTGACGTGGGGTGCCGCGGGGGTCACGGGGCTCCTCGCCGGTGCAGCGGTGGCGTGGCTCGAGCAGGCCGTCGCGCAGGTGCAGCTCGCCGACGGCCATCGCAGCCGCTTCGTCGCAACGGTCTCCCACGAGCTGCGCACGCCCCTCGCTGCGATCCTCGGCTCGACGGAGACGCTCCGGCAGCGCTGGGAGCTGCTGTCGCCCGAGCAGCGCTGGCAGCTGGTCGAGGTCATCGACCGGCAGGCCGGGCGGCAGCTCCGGCTGGTCAACGACGTGCTCGCGGTCACGACGGCGATGGCGAGGTCGGCGCCGCCCGAGCCCACACGGACCCGGGTCGACGACGTGCTGCAGGAGGTCGCCGCGGAGATGGGCTTCGCGGTCCGTGTCGAGGTGTCGACGCCCGTGCACGCGCTCGTCGACCCGACGCACCTCCAGCAGATGATCGAGAACCTGCTCGTCAACGCGCACCGGTACGGGGTGCCACCGATCGAGCTCGGTGCACACCGGGCGGGTGCCGAGGTCGTGGTCGAGGTCGTCGACCACGGTGACGGCCTCGCCGGCGGGCTGGACGGCGGCCTCCTCGAGCCCTTCGTCCAGGGCGACAGCGGTGACCGTCGCAGCTCGGCAGGTGTGGGGCTCGGCCTGACGATCTGCCGCGACCTGGCCGTCGCGAACAACGGGTCGCTGGACTACGTCGACACACCGGGGGGCGGTGCCACCTTCCGGCTGCACCTGCCGGCGGACTGAACGTCAGAGCGCGCGCACGAGCAGGACGATGCCGAACACGGCGAACAGCGCAGCGCTGCCGAGGCGCAGCAACTCGGGGCGCAGGCGGTCGGCCAGCAGTCGGCCGGCGAGGACACCGATCGCGCCGGCGCTGAGGATCCCCGCGGTGGCACCGAGCCAGACGGGCAGCGGGTCGCCGTCGGCGGCGAGGGTGGCCGTGGCGAGCATCGACTTGTCGCCGAGCTCCGACACCATGATCGCGCCCGCGATCGAGGCCAGCAGGGCGAGCGGATGGCGCTGGGTGCGGTCGTCGACGCCGTCGTCGTCCTCGTCCTCACCGCCTCGCAGCGTCCACACGGCGAAGCCGAGGAACACGAGTCCCGAGCCGACCCGGACCGCCGTCTCGGGCAGGGCCGCCCCCACCGCACTGCCGAGAGCGACGGCGAGGACCGTCATGAGGCCGTAGCCGACCAGCAACCCGCCGACGACGGGTGCCGGCCGGTGCCGCGTCGCGAGTGCGAGCAGCAGCAGTTGGGTGCGGTCGCCGAACTCCGCGACGAAGACGACCGCGAAGGCGGTCAGCGCGGCGGTCACGTTCCCTCCGGGCTCGTGGGCACGGCCGAAGGAACCACGCGGCACGCCGTACCCGCGACATACGCTCGACCCCGACGCACGAACTCTCGACGAGGAGCTGTCGGTGAACGAGAAGCTGGTTGCCGCCTTCAACGACCAGATCGCCCTGGAGCAGGAGTCCGCCCGCGCGTACCGCCAGCTGGCGATCTGGGCCGAGGAGCACGACTACACCGGCTCGGCACAGTGGCTCGCCTCGCAGGCCGCCGAGGAGAACGAGCACGCGGACATCTTCATCGACCACGTGCTCGACCGTGGCGGCGAGGTGACGCTGCAGCCGCTGCCGGCGCCCTCCCGCGAGTTCGACGGTCTGGTCGACGTCTTCCGGGCCGCGCTCGCGCACGAGGAGCGGGTGACCGAGGCGATCGGCGAGCTCTACCGCAGCGCACAGGCCGAGGGGGACATCCGCTCGATCCCGCTGCTGACCCGCTTCCTCGAGGAGCAGGTGGGGGAGGAGGCAGCAGTGCGCACGATCATCGCCGAGCTCGAGATGGTCGCCGAGAGCCGCTCCGCGACGCTGCTGCTCGACCGGGAGCTGCCGGGCCGTCGGGGCGCGCACGAGGAAGCCGTCTGACCGCACCACGACCATGACGAACGCCGCCCGGTGGGCGGCGTTCGTCGCGTGTGCAGGCGGCGCGTCAGCCGTCGGCGTTCTTCTTCGCCTTGCCGGGGGCGTCGCCGGACTTGCCGGGAGCCTCACCGTCGGACTTCTTGTTGCCGTTGCCCGGGCGGGCGTCCTCGCTGCCCTCGGCCTCGGCGGCCTCGGCCGCCGCGGCCTCACCGGCGGCGAGCGCCTCGGCCATCGTCGCGCAGACCGCCTCGGCGCCCTCGGCCGGGTCGAGCACGTAGTCGGTGTCGGCGACGGTGAACTCGAGCGTGTCACCCTTGGCGACGGCGCTCACGACCGCGCCGTGGTTGGGCAGACCGGCGTCGCGGGCCGTGCGGCCGTTCGGGACGCACTTGGCGACGGCGGAGACGAGCTCGCCGTGGCCGGCGTCCTCCTCCGACTCGTCCTCCTCGTCCTCGACCTCGACCTCTTCCTCGGCCTCGTCGTCCTCGTCGACCTCGACCTCGTCGTCGGCCAGCGGGACGGTCGGGTCGGGCTCGACGACGACCGGCTCGTCGGCCGGCTTGACGAACGCGGTGCCGTCCTCGCCGATCTCGACCTCGTAGGCAGTGCCGTCGACGACGACGTTGAACTCGTCCAGGACACGGCCGTCCTCGTCGTACGAGAAGACCCACTCGACGCCTGCGGCGTCGGACACGAGCGGTTCGCCGTCGACGACGGCCAGTCGGAGCGACTGGTCCTCGACCGCGACCGTGTAGGTGCCGTCGTCCAGCGGTTCCGCGGCCACGGCACTCAGCGCCGGGAGCATCGCGAACATCGCGACCATCGTCACGAACACGGTCATGATCTTCACGCGCGCCAACATGTTGGTCCTCCTGGTGGACTCCTACCCCACTTCGGCCCGTTCGGGGGCCGACTTGAGCCCGTTTTGCCCATCTGGGGCGGGTGTCCCGGCCGATCGGCCGTTCGCGCGGAGCGTCGTGCGTCAGGCGGCGGTCAGTACGCGACGACCTCGTGGCGCAGCTGGCGCCAGCCGCGGAGGTTGCCCAGCGTCCGCTCGCCCTCGGTCGCGGGGGTCGCGACGTGCTCGAGCGGGGACCAGTGCGGCGGGCGGGCGGTGACGAGGCGCTCGTACAGCTCGAGGTCCTTGTCGATGTCCCGCTGTCCGTCATGGGTGAGGTAGCTGACCCGGGCGCAGCGGGCGGCCGACACCTGACGGGCGGTCTCGGGGTCGAGGTCGCCGTCCTCCTCGCGCAGGTACGGCGTGTGCCACTCGCCCTCGGCGAGCTCGGCAGGGGTCGATGCGTCGTACGCGGCCTGCATCGCCTCCGCGGCGACCCGGATCTCGGGCTGCGCGAGCGGCGAGCAGCGCTGCTCCCAGAACCCGTCCCACTCGGTGGCCGTCACGATCACGGTGTGCCACATGAAGGGCTCGAGCAGTCGGTTCGTCACCTGCTTGTGGACGCCGAGCTCCTGCAGCTGCTCGACGGCCGCGACGGCGTGGTCGCGGGCCTCGAGCCAGGCCGCCAGCGCGCGTTCGTGGTCCTCGCCCTGCAGCGGTTCGCCGGCCTGCATGCCCCGCTGGTTCGCGCCGAACTCGACCGGCAGCGCCGGGTCGTCGACGACCCGGGCGACCTGCTTGCGGACCGGGATCGCCCGCGACGACGCGGAGTTGCGGGAGAACACACGGTGGGTGTTCAGCTCGGCCAGGACGAAGCGGTGCAGCGTGACCTCGATCGTGGTCAGCCGCACGCCGGCCGGCGAGACGCTGTCGGCGACGACGGTCGCGTTCGGGACCGTCGTCGTTGCTGCTCGGGCTGCCACGTCCGTCGTCACACCGGGTCCTTCCGCGTCCGCGGCGACCCTACCCGTGGTCACTCCTCGACGGGCAGGTCGAAGCGCGCCTGGACCGGCGGCGCGAACGGGAGTCGGTCCGCCGTCAGCATCTCCACGATCAGGGTCTCGGGCGGGTCGTCGACGAAGCCCGAGGGCAGCGTCAGCTCGAACTCGGCCTCGGTGCACGTCGGCGCCGCGGCGCAGTCGTCGGGGATCGGTGGCTGGAGGTAGACCGGCCCGACCTGGAACCGCGGGCTCAGCCCGGTCTCGGGGTCCTCGGGTCGTTCCACGCCGACGTTGTCGCCGAAGGTCGCGCCCTCGAGCGTGACACGGACGACGACCACGCCGTCGGCGCCCAGCGGCTGGACCACCTCGGCCGCGACCACCGCATCGTCGGGGATGGGCAGCGGCTCGTCCTCGTCGGCGGGGAACCACGCGCTGTCGAGCGGCTGGAACAGCGCGACGGCTGCGACGACGGCGACGCCGAGCACGGCGAACGTGCTGCGCGACGTGGGCCCGTAGTCGACGTCGCGGAACGCCGCGACGAGCAGTGCCACGAGGACGACGATGCCGGCCGGGACGGCCCAGCGCCCCTGGTCGAGGACGAAGTCGCCGCCGACCGACCCGGCGAGGCCGGCCACGAGCACGGCGGCCGCGGCGGGAAGCAGCAGGTCACCGGGAGCGTCCACCTGCACGCGGTCGACGACGACCAGCACGAACGTGACGAGCAGCACCGCTGCCGCCATCGTCATCGGCCCGATCCACGGGTTCTCGGGGGAGAGTGCGTGGGCGAGCAGGGGGGTGAACGATGTCAACGGGTGCCTCGACGATCGGTCCGACGGCCGGCGACGGGGCCGGCGCCGTTAGGATACGGCCGGGCGCGCTGGTCCCTCTGGGGTGCCGGTGTCCGCGGCCGCGCCGCACCGGGCGCAGCCGACCTCTGCCGTCAGGGAGCCGCACAGATGCCCGTCTTCGGTCACGTCGCCACCGCCATGGCAACGCCCTTCCACGACGACGGGGCGCTCGACCTCGACGGGGCCCAGCGCCTGGCGCGCCACCTCGTCGACACCGGCACCGACTGCGTCGTCGTGGCCGGCACGACCGGCGAGTCGCCGACGCTGCACGGTGAGGAGACCTGGGACCTGCTCGGCGCGGTGCTCGACGCCGTCGACGGGGACGCACAGGTCATGGTCGGCACCGGCTCCAACGACACCCGGCACGCACTGGAGATGACCGAGCGTGCCAACGCTGCGGGCGTGGACGGCGTGCTCGTCGTCACGCCGTACTACAACAAGCCGGACGCCAAGGGGCAGCTGGCCCACTTCTCGGCCGTCGCCGACGTCGCCGAGGTCCCGGTCCTGCTCTACGACATCCCGGGTCGCGCCGGGGTCGAGATCCCGTTCCATGTCCTGGTCGAGCTTGCCCAGCGGCGCGACGTGGTCGGCGTCAAGGACGCCACCGGCGGCGTCGTCAAGGCCGGGAACCTGCTGCGCGAGACCGCAGGCGTCGAGGGCGGCTTCGAGGTGTACTCGGGCGCCGACGAGCTGAACCTCCCGCTGCTCGCCGTCGGCGCCAGCGGCATCGTGTCCGTCGCGTCGCACCTGGTCGGACCGCAGCTCGCCGAGCTGTGCGTCGCCGCCACGAAGGACCCGCAGCGGGCCACGACCATCCACCAGCACCTGCTGCCCCTTGTCGCGGCGCTCTTCAGCGAGCCGTCGCCCGGGCCGCTCAAGGGCGCCCTGGCCCACTACGGCCTGCCCGCCGGCCCGGTCCGGCCGCCGCTGGCCGCGGCCGACCAGGCCACCGTCGACGCCGTCGTCACCGCCACCGAGAACCTCAGGAACAATCTGTGAGCACCGCACCGCCCGTCACCGTCGGCTTCCTCGGTGGGCTCGGTGAGATCGGCCGCAACATGGCCACCATCGAGGTCGACGGGCAGCTCGCCATCGTCGACGTCGGCGTGTTCTTCCCCGACCCCGAGCACCTCGGCGTCGACCTGATCATCCCCGACTGGTCCGAGCTGCGCGACCGCGCCGACGACGTCGCGGCGATCTTCCTCACCCACGGGCACATGGACCACATCGGGGCGATCGGGCACTTCCTCACCGACTTCCCGGGCACGCCGGTCTTCGGGACCCGGCTCACGCTGGCGTTCGTCGAGGCGATCCTCGACGAGTGGCCGGACGTCGAGACCCCCGAGCTCGTCGAGCTCGTCCCCGGCAGCACCGTGGAGCACGGTCCGTTCGTGGTCGAGGTGATCCAGGTCACGCACTCGATCCCGGACGGCGTCGCGTTCGCGTTCCGGACGCCGCACGGCATCGTGATGCACACCGGTGACTTCAAGCTGGACGACACGCCGGTCGACGGCAACTCGACGGACCTGGCCCACTTCGCCCGCCTCGGAGACGAGGGCGTGGACCTGCTCCTGGCCGACTCGACCAACGCCGACCAGCCAGGCCACGTCCCGACCGAGCTGGTGGTCGGCCGCACCATCCGCGACGAGCTGGAGAAGCACCCCGACGGCATGGTCGTCGTGACCTCGTTCGCCAGCCACGTCCACCGCATCCAGCAGGTGCTCGACGCGGCACTGGCGGTCGGGAGGCGCCCGGTCTTCGTCGGCCGGTCGATGGTGCGCAACATGGGCATCGCCGAGGAGCTCGGCTACCTCGACTTCGACCCCGCGCTCGAGGTCGACCTGCGCGACGTGCCGAACCACGACCCCTCCGAGCTCATCATCGTCTGCACCGGGTCGCAGGGCGAGCCGTTCTCGGCGCTGAGCCTGATGGCGGCCGGGGACCACAAGCAGATCGACATCGGTGAGGGCGACCTCATCATCATGGCGTCGTCGCTGATCCCGGGGAACGAGCGGGCGATCTACCGCTCGATCAACGGGCTCAGCAAGCGTGGGGCGCGGGTGGTCCACAAGGGCACCGCCCAGGTCCACGTGTCGGGGCACGCCAACCGCGACGACCTGCTGACGTTCCACAACCTCGTCGAGCCCGAGTACTTCGTGCCCGTCCACGGTGAGTACCGGCACCTGGTCGCCCACGCCGACATCGCCGTGGCGACCGGGATCATCCCGGAGCACGTGCTGATCTGCGAGGACGGCGACACCGTCGTGCTCGAGGAAGGCGTGGCATCGCGGGGCGAGCCGATCCGCGCGGGCATGGTCTTCATCGACGGCCTGCTGCCCGACGTCGGCCCGTCGGTCCTGCGCGACCGCGAGCGACTGGCCAACGACGGCGTCTGCGTCTGCATCGTCCAGATCGACCCGCACGTGGGGAAGGTCGTCGGTGACGTCGTGCTGCTCCAACAGGGCGTGGTCTTCAGCGAGGAGGAGCAGCCGATCCTCGACGCCGCCAAGGCGCGCGTCGAGGTCGAGTTGGACGGTCTCGGCGGCAACAAGTTCACCGACAGCGACGCGGTGTCGCGCCACGTCGTCCAGGCGCTCGGTCGCTACTGGCGCCAGGAGATCGGCCGCCGCCCGAAGATCCTCCCGGTCGTCATCGAGGTGTAGGGGAGGGGACGCGACCGGGCACGGTCCGTCGACCGATCGGACGATGGCGGCGATCCCGACGGGCCATGCCTCCGAACGCTGGGCACCCCGACGAGGACGACGACGTGCCCACGAACCACCCACGCAGACTCGCGGTGCTGCTGACGAGCGCTGCCCTGTTGCTCGGTGCCTGCACCAGCGACCCCGCCCTGGAGGTGGACGAACTCGTCGGCGCCGCCAGCGAGTCGGCCGAGCCGTCCCCCGAGCCCGAACCGACGCCGTCCCCAACGGCGACCGAGACGCCCTCGCCGGAACCGGAACCCTCGCCGTCGCCGTCGCCGTGTCCCGAAGGACAGCAGCGGGTGGCCCCCGGTGGCGCGTGCTTCGAGCCCGCCCCGGAGCCCGAGCCCGAGCCGGAGCCCGAGCCGGAGCCGGAGCCGGAGCCCGAGCCCGAGCCGGAACCCCAGCCGGCCGCGGCCTGCGACCGCGAGGCCCGGACGTTCACGATCGTCGCCACGAACTTCTCGTTCGCCCCGGGCAGCCTCGGTGAGGTCTGCTCCGGCGACACGATCGTGATGGACAACCAGGAGGGGACGCACACCCTCAAGGACCAGTCCAGCGGGCGCGAGACCAAGGCAGCGGCGACCGGGGAGTCCGTCTCGCTGACCGTCCAGGACACGGGCAGCTACGCGTTCTTCTGCGGCTTCCACCCGTCGATGCGCACGAACGTCGAGGTCACCGGCTGACCCGACCCGGCCGCACCGGCGAGGCCCCGCCCCAACGGCGGGGGCGCGCCCC
>JBFKQZ010000014.1:0-24116 GCA_041627475.1 Nitriliruptoraceae bacterium
ACCGGCGGCTACACCGCGATGTCCGCCACGCTGACCACGGAGGCGATCTACGAGGCCTTCCTCGGGGCGCCCGACGCCGGCCGCACGCTCTACCACGGCCACTCCTACGCGGGGAACCCGCTCGCGGCCGCTGCTGCCGTCGCGAACCTCGACCTCTTCGTGGCCGAGGACGTCCCCGCGACCGTGCGCGCGAAGGCCGAGGTGCTCGCCGAGGGCCTGCGGGCCTTCGAGGGCGTCGCCGGCGTCGGCGACGTCCGCCAGCGCGGCCTCATGGCCGGTGTCGAGCTGGTCGCGGACGTGGCGACGAAGGAGCCGTTCGACCCGGCGCTCACGATGGGCAAGCGGGTCTGCGACGCCCTGCGGCAGGACGAGATCATCCTGCGGCCGCTCGGCGACGTGCTCGTCATCCTGCCGGCGCCGGCCATGGACGACGACGACATCCGCCTGCTCTGCGAGCGGGCGGCCGCGCGGACCGCCGAGGTCGTCGCCGCGGTGGGATGAGCCCTCAGCGCGCCACGACGACCGCGTGCGGGCCGACACCGCGGACCCGGTCACCCGCGACCGTGCTGCCGCCCTCGAGGAACAGCGTCGTCAGGCTGCCGTCCGCCGGGTCGAACGCGACGTCCTCGATGCGGCCGAGCTCGTGCCCGGTCTCGGTGAGCACGCACTTGGTCAGCATCCCGTAGTCGCGCCGGATGCGCTCCTCCCGGGGGCCGTCGGGGAGGCGCAGGACCTTGCCGCTGGACACGGTCACGACGTCGCCGAACTCGTCGACGTCGCGCCACGACAGGTAGCGGTGCATGTCCGGCACCTTGTCGAGCCGGATCGACCACACGCGGTGCTCGGTCGGGTGGACCACGAAGCGGTCGACGCGTCCCACGGCCTCGCCGTCCTCGGCGCTGACGACGTCGCGGTGGCGGGCCTCGGTGAAGCGCAGTCCCGTGCCCGGGTCGTCGTCGAGGCGCGGGTCGTCCTCGCTGACGATGTCGACCGTGCCGTCGACCTCGTCGAGGTCCTCTGGGAGCACGAACGGCTCGGCGTCGGCCACGACCACGGCGTCCGGTCCGACGCCGACGATGTTGGTCGCGGGCAGGACCTCGTCCATCGACCCACCGAAGAGGCCCGTCTTGACCAGCTGCAGGGCCAGGACGTCGTCACCGTCCCGGACGAGGCCGTCGACGACCGCGATGTCGTCCCCCTCGATCGACACGACGGTCAGGCCCTTCAGGTCCTCGGTCAACGGCACGGCCACAGATGCTCCCAGCAGACAGGCAATACTTATGTCACAAAGGGTAGTGGACGGCCCGGAGACGCGAAAAGCGCGTTTCGCGCCAGCGCACGGCCGCTCGTAGCCTCCGACGGTGGACCCGACGACCAGGACCGCACGTGCACGACGGCGGTGGTGCAGGACCTCTCGCGTGGCTCGACGAGGCCCTCGCCGACCTCGAGCGCGCGGACCTGCTGCGCGTGCTGCGCGACCACGGGTCGGGGGCCGAGCCGTGGCTCGAGCTCGACCGCGACGGTGGACGCCGCGTGTTGCACCTGTGCTCCAACGGCTACCTCGGCCTCGCGACGCATCCCGACGTCGTCGCGGCCGCGGTGGAGGCCACGCAGCGGTGGGGTGCTGGTACCGGCTCGGCGCGACTCGTCACCGGGGCCCAGCGGGCGCACCGGGAGCTCGAGCAGGAGCTGGCCGCGTGGAAGGGCACCGAGGACGCCCTGCTGTTCTCGTCCGGCTACCTCGCGAACCTCGGCGTGCTGAGTGCGCTGGCAGGTCGCGGCGACACGATCGTCAGCGACGAGCTCAACCACGCCTCGATCGTCGACGGCTGCCGGCTGTCCCGCGCCGAGGTGCGGGTCTACCGCCACGGTGACGCCGAGCACGCCGGCGCGCTGCTCGCCGACGCGCCCGGCAGGCGCGTGCTGGTGACCGACGGCGTGTTCTCGATGGACGGGGACCTGGCCCCACTGCCCGAGCTCTGCGACGTCGCCGAGCGGCACGGGGCTGCCGTGGTCGTGGACGACGCCCACGGCTCGGGCGTGCTCGGCCCCGACGGTCGCGGCACGGTCGCCGCGCTCGGGTGCGAGGGCCGCGTCCATGCGCTCGTCGCGACGCTGAGCAAGTCGCTCGGGTCCCAGGGCGGCTACGTCGCGGGGTCGAGCGCCCTGGTCGCGTGGCTGCGCAACCGCGCCCGTTCCTTCGTGTTCGACACCTCGTCCGCACCGGCCGCGGTCGGTGCCGCTCGCGCGGCACTGCGCGTGGCGTGCGACGAGCCGTGGCGGCGCGCCCGGGCGCTCGGGCACGCGCAGCGACTCGCGGCCGGGCTGCGGGAGGCCGGCTGGGACGTGCCGCCGACGGCCAGCCCCGTGGTCCCCGTGGTCGTCGGCAGCGCCGGTGCGGCGCTGGAGCTGATGGGACGCCTGCTCGACCACGACGTGCTGGCCGTTGCCATCCGTCCACCGACCGTCCCGGTCGGCACGGCGCGGGTCCGGGCGACGACGCTCGCCACCCACACCGACGCCGACATCGACCATGCCCTTCGCGCGTTCGGCTCGGCGCAGGAGCTGGCGGCATGAGGAGGGCCTTCGTCACCGGGACCGACACGGGTGTCGGCAAGACCGTCGTCAGCGCCGCCCTCGCTGCCTGCTGGGCGGCGGCAGGCACGGTGACGTACGTGAAGCCGGCGCAGTCCGGCGCTGCCGACGGCGACGACGACGCGCGCGACGTCGCTGCGTGGGCGCCCAGCACGCGGACGGTGGTCGGGACCGTCCTCGACGAGCCGCTCGCGCCGTCGGTCGCCGGGCAGCGCGCCGGCGTCACCGTCACCCGGGCGGACCTGCTGGCGCCGGTGCCGACGGACGCCGAGCCGCTCGTGGTCGAGGGTGCCGGTGGGCTGCTGGTGGAGCTCGGGACGGACGGGACGACGTGTGCGGACCTCGCTGCCGCCCTCGCACTGCCGCTCGTGGTCGTGGCCCGGCCGGGGCTCGGCACGCTCAACCACACGGCGCTGACGCTGGCCGAGGCGGACCGTCGCGGCCTGCCCGTCGCCGGCGTGGTCGTCAGCGGCTACCCGGCCGACCCCGACGTCGCGACGCGGACGAACCTCGCCGAGCTGGCCCGACTCAGCGACGAGCGGCTCGCCGGTGTCGTGCCGCGGCTGGCGACCGTCGACGCCGCAGCCCTCGCAGGGGCGTCCGCCTGGTTCTCGGCGGCGCTCGGCGGGACCGCGGACCCTGCGCGGTGGTCGGCCGGCGACCCCGCGCCGTAGGCTCGCTGCAGCCACCGGAGGTCCCACGTGCCCGTCGCAGCCACCACGCCCGAACGCAACGCCGCAGCCGTCGCCGCCCTCGTCGCCGACCCGGAGAAGCTGCTGCGGACCGTCGAGGAGGCGCTGCTGGACCGTCGCGAGACGATCTCGGCGGACCAGGCCTACGCGCTCGCCGAGGTCGACGTCGACGCGACGCTGCCGGGTGACGACGGCGAGGACCGCACCGTCCTCGACGCGATGCTCGACCTCGCTCACCGCGTGCGTGTCGCGTGGACGAGCGAGGAGGTGGCACTGGAGTCGATCGTCAGCGGCAAGACCGGCGGCTGCCCCGAGGACTGCGCGTTCTGCTCGCAGTCCAGCGTCTTCGAGACGCTGGTCAAGCCCCAACCGTTGCTGACGGAGGCCGAGGTCCTGCAGGCGGCGGCCTCGGCGGAGGCCGAGGGCGCGACGGAGTTCTGCATCGTCTACGCCGTCCGGGGTCCGGACGAGCGGCTGATGCAGAACATCCTCGACCTCACCGCGGTCGTCCACGAGAAGACCCGGATGCACGTGGCGGTGTCGGCCGGGATCCTCACGGCGGAGCAGGCCCAGCGACTCCACGACGCTGGCGTGGTCAAGTACAACCACAACCTCGAGGCAGCCCGCAGCTTCTTCCCGTCGATCGCGTCCACGCACACGTGGGAGGAGCGGTGGGAGACCCTCGACCTCGTCCGCGACCACGGGATGGAGGTCTGCTCGGGCGGGATCGTCGGCATGGGCGAGACCCCGACCCAGCGCGCCGAGCTCGCGCTCGAGCTCGCCGAGTTCCGGCCGACCGAGACCCCGCTGAACTTCCTCAACCCGCGCCCGGGGACGCCGCTCGGCGACGCCGAGCCGCTGACCCCGCGCGAGGCGCTGCACGCGATCGCGCTGTTCCGACTCGTGCTGCCGTGGACGCTGCTGCGCCTGGCAGGTGGCCGCGAGATCGCACTGCAGGACCTGCAGTCCGCCGGCCTGCTCGGCGGCGTGAACGGCCTGATCATCGGCAACTACCTCACCACGCTCGGGCGGGCGCCGCAGGACGACGTGAAGATGCTGCGTGACCTCGACATCCCGGTGCGCGGCCTGCAGGACCTGCTCTGACCATGTGGTGCGCCGCCTGCGGTCGGACGGGCTCGGCGGGCGACGACGGCCACGAGCGCTGCACCGCCGCGCTCGAGCTCGACACGCCGAGGTTCTGCACCCGCTGCGGGCGCCGCCTGGACGTCCAGGTCTACCCGACCGGCTTCAGCGCGACGTGTCGCCGCTGCGATGGTGTGCATCCACGCGATCGTGGCAGGTCCATGGAGGACCACGACCCGACCGACTGAGGTGAGCTGCAGTGGCACGCGATCCGGCGGCCCTGGTGGCATCGACGATCGGCGTGGCACACACGGACGGCAACGCCGTGACCGTGCTGCGCAACGGCGACGAGATCTTCCCGGCCATGCTCGAGGCGATCGAGCAGTCCGAGCGCTGGGTGGAGCTGGCGACGTACGTCTACTGGACCGGTGAGATCGCCCAGCGGTTCGCGGCCGCGCTCGCGGAGCGTGCCCGCGCCGGGGTCGAGGTCAGGGTGCTGGTGGACTGGATCGGGGGCCGCCTGATGGACCGGGGCCTCGTCGACGAGATGACCGACGCCGGCGTCGAGTTCGCCTGGTTCCGTCCCCCGAGCCGGGTCGCCCGGGCGCTGCTCTCGCTCGACGAGGGCCTGGTGGGTCAGCACCGGACGCACCGCAAGGTGCTGGTGTGCGACGGTCGCGTCGGCTTCACCGGCGGGGTCGGCATCGCAGAGGAGTGGGAGGGCGACGCCCGCACCCCCGACGAGTGGCGTGACACGCACGTGCGGATCGAGGGCCCGGCGGTGGCGTCGTTGCGCAGCTCGTTCGCGACGAACTGGCACGAGGCCAGTGGCGAGCCGCTGCCGGTCGCCGACGACCTCCCCGACGACCGCCCGGGCAGCACCCGGCTGCAGGTGGTCCGCGGCCAGCCGGGCCGGTTCGCCAGCGACGTGGCCCTGCTGCTGCGGGCGCTCCTCGACGACGTGGAGGACCGGCTCTGGATCACGTCCGCCTACTTCGTGCCGGAGCCCGCGGTGGCCGAGCGGCTGGTCGCTGCCGTCGAGCGCGGTGTGGACGTCCGGGTGCTCGTCCCCGGGCCGCACATCGACAAGCGTGTCTCGCGTCTCGCAGCCCGGTCGGCGATGCAGCCGCTGCTCGCGGCCGGCGTCCGCATCTTCGAGTTCCAGCCGACGATGCTGCACGCCAAGGTGCTCGTCGCCGACGACGTCGCGGTCTGCGGGAGCGCGAACCTCAACATGCGCTCGATGCACCAGGACGACGAGGTCGTCGTCGTGGCGCACGACCGCGTCGTGGCCGACGAGCTCGTCAAGCACATGGAGGACGACCTCGGCCGGTCGGAGGAGATGGAGCCCGGCCGCTTCGAGCGCCGCCCCTGGCACCACCGGCTCGCTGAGCGCATCGTCTCGCTGCTGCGCCGGTTCCTCTGAGTCAGAGCACCCGGGCGGTCCGGATCGACCAGATCCAGTTGTTGGCGTTCTCCGAGGCCGGGTTGTCCGGCGGGTAGACCAGCCGGATGGGGCCACCGTCGTCGATCGCCATCGGCTCGCCGTCCTGGAGGTGCGCGAGCAGGGCCCGGTCCAGGGTCGTGGCATCGGTCGGGATCTCGGCGACGTAGTCGTCGAGCGCGACGAGTTCGATCTCGTGGCCGGCGTCCAGGTCGATGCCGGAGGCGCGCAGCACGTCGGCCCACAGGGGCCCCGTGTAGGTGTGCTCCTCGTCGAGGAACGGCTCGATGATCGTCAGGTCCTGTTGGTCCAGCATCGCCAGGGTGTCGAGGTCCCAGTCGACGGTCGTGCCCTCGGCGTCCGTCACCGTCAGCACGACCTCGCCGGTGGCCGCCGGCACACCGTCGTCGAACGCCGCGGGGAGGGCTGGCCGGGCCTCGTCGCCGGGGCCGGTCGAGCAGGCCGTGAGGAGCAGGCCGGCCACGAGGGCGAGCAGGACGACGGCTGCCGGGCCGAACGCCCGAGGTCGGTCAGACATGGTGCAGCTCCGCGCTCGGCAGTCGGATGTCGAAGGCGGCGCCGCCGCCCTCCGCGTCCCGGTAGGTGATGGTCCCGGCGTTCGCCTCGACGAGCTTGCGCGTGATCGAGAGCCCGAGGCCGATCCCACCCTTGTGCGTGTCCGCCTGGGTGTACGGCTCGAAGATGGTCCCCTGCAGCTCGGGTGGCACTCCCTCGCCGTTGTCCGTGACCGTGACGACCACATCGGCACCGTCCGGCGCCGCGGTGATGGTGATGCGGTCACCGCCGTACTTCTCCGCGTTGCGGACCAGGTTGCTCAGCACCTGCTCGAGGTGGTGCTCGTCGGCCCGGACCCGGACGTCGGGGGCCACGTCGACCTCGATCTCGGTCCCGTCGATCGACTCGTCGCGCTGGATCGCAGCCAGGAGGTCGGCGAGCGCGACGACGGTCGGTGCGGGCTGGGGCTCGTCGTTGGCGTGCTGTGCGACCAGCAGGAGGTCGTCGATCATCCGCTGCTGGCGCGCGACCTGCCGACGCAGGCTCTCCAGGATCCCGTTGCGGGTGTCCGGGTCGAGCTCGTCGCCGTGGTGCCGCAGGGTCTCGCCGGCAGCACCGATGACGGCGAGCGGGGACCGCAGCTCGTGCGACAGCACGGAGACGAAGCGCTCACGCGTGTCCGCGAGCGCGGCGAGCTGTTCGTTGCTGGCCTGCAGCGCGTCGCGGCGGAGCTCGGCCAGCTCCCACGCCTCGTCGAAGGACCGCTGGTACCGCAGCAGGACGACCCAGACGAGCACGGCCCCGCTCACCAGCAGCAGTGCCCCAACGGCGGCGACGATGGTGGCGGTGCGCTCGGCGGCGAGGGCGTCGTCGAGGAACAGCTCACGTGTCTCGGACACGGTGCGGTCGGTCGCGGCCTGGGCGGCCCGCTGCCCGCTGGTCGCGATCTCCAGGGCACGTTCGGTGTCGGCGGGGTCCTCCGCCTGCAGCTGTCGCAGCTCCGCTGCGGCCTCGAGGACACCCTCGATGTCCGCCCGGAGCTGCGGGGTGGTCTCCGGGCGCTCGAGTCGCGCCGCCGCGATGGTCAGCTGGCGGCTGAGCAGACCCAGCTCGACCTCGGCGAGCTCGCTGTCCAACGGCTCGCCGATGGCGGCGAGCAGGCGCAGCTCGTGGAACCCACGGCGGACGTCGGTGAACGCACTCGAGAGGCTCTCCGCCTGTTCCCGCGGTTCGTTGGACGTCGACAGCTGGAACCAGGCTGCGGCGAGGGCGAGCTCGACCAGCACCACGACGGCGATGATCGCGACACCCGCGGTACGCCGGAACGGCGCCTGACGGTCGACCGTCGTGCTCGTCGTTCCCACCATGGGATGCACACCCCCTGCGCCGCGTGACCGGGCCTGCTTGCACGTCGGCGGCGCTGGCCGAGGCTACAGGTCTTCGAGTCGAGGAGGGCGGCCCGTGCACAGGGCAGCCGGCTGCACGGCGACTAGCGTGCCGGAGCACCGCGACAAGGGGCGCTCCATGGGACTGATCGACAAGCTGCGCAACGAACTCGTCGACATCATCGAGTGGCTGGACGCCGGCCGTTCCACCCTTGCGTGGCGCTTCCCGCGGCACGACAACGAGATCAAGAACGGCGCCGAGCTGATCGTGCGCGAGGGCCAGGAGGCGGTGTTCGTCTACCGCGGCTCCCTGGCCGACCGCTTCGGTCCCGGCCACTACCAGCTGGTCAGCGAGAACCTGCCGCTGCTGTCGAGTCTCCAGGGGTGGAAGCACGGCTTCGAGAGCCCGTTCCGCTCGGAGGTCTACTTCGTCTCGACCCGGCCGGCCGAGGTCCGCTGGGGCACGCCGCAGCCGATCACGATCCGCGACCCCGACTTCCGCATGATCCAGGTCCGCGCCAACGGCCTGCTGATGTGCCGGGTGGCGGACGCGGAGACGTTCCTCAAGGAGGTCATCGGCACCGAGCAGGTCATCGAGATCGACGAGCTCACCGAGCTCCTGCGGCGGATCATCGCCCAGGCCTTCAGCGACATGGTGACGTCGTCGGGCATCGGTGCGATCGACCTCCAGACCCAGCAGGCCGAGCTGTCGAACCAGCTCAGGGGGATCGTCCAGGAGCGCGTGGACGACGAGTACGGGCTCGAGATCCTCTCGATCGACATGACGATCTCGCTGCCCGAGGAGGTCCAGGACGCGATCTCGCGCGGTGCTGCGACCGGCGCCGAGGCTGCCGGTGCGATGCACGGCATCGGCGACATGGGGCGCTACCAGCAGTTCGCGGCAGCCGACGCCATGCGCACGGCCGCCGAGAACCCGGGCGGGAGCGGTGGCATGGGCGACATGCTCGGGATGGGCATGGGCCTCGCCATGGCCAACCAGATGGCCGGGACGATGCAGGGTGCGGTCGCACCGCAGGGCGGGCCGCCGCCGGCACCGTCGGCCGGACCGGCGTTCCACGTCGACCTCGGCAACGGTCAGCAGGGTGGACCGTTCACGGTCGCCCAGCTCCAGCAGGCCGTCGCGCAGGGGCAGCTGACCGGCTCGACGATGGTGTGGGCGGCCGGCATGGCCGCGTGGGCACCCGCCTCGCAGGTGCCTGCCCTCGCCGCGCTGTTCAGCAGCCCCCCGCCGCCACCCTCCGCGAGCGCGCCGCCGCCGCCCTCGGCCGGCGACGCCGGTGACGACGCGGCAGGTGGCGACGACCAGTCATGAGCGACCTGCCGCCGCCGCCCTCGGCCGGCGACGGGCAGGGACGGGGTGCGCCGGGGCCGATGCCCCCGCCCCCGCCGTCGGCGGTCCCACCGCCCCCGTCCGCGCCGCCGCCCGCACCCGACCCGGCACCCGACGGGGACGCGGACGATGCGCCGGACGACGGCCCGATGGTCGTCACCGACGACCTCGACCTCGGTCGGGGGGACCCCGCGCGGCTGCACCGCACCGAGCTGACCCGCACGTACCCGTGCCGCAACTGCGGTGGTGAGCTCGAGTTCGACATCGGGGCCCAGGACCTCGGCTGTCCGCACTGTGGGCGTCACCAGCCGATCGACCACACCGGCGTGGAGGCGCCGCGGGAGCAGGACCTCGAGGCGGCCGTGGCCGCGCTGCGCAGTGGTGACATCGAGCGCCTCGTGCAGCCCTCGGCGGACGAGCACGAGGTCGTGTGCCAGAACTGCGGCGGACACACGACCTTCACCGGGTCGCTGACCGCGACGCGCTGCCCGTACTGCGCCACGCCGATCCAGCGCGACGACGTGCACCAGGCCCCAGCCCGGCTGCCGGTCGACGGTGTGCTGCCGTTCCGGGTGCCGCCGAAGGTCGCCCGCGACCGGATCCAGGAATGGATCTCCTCCCGCTGGTTCGCGCCGAACGCCTTCAAGACCTACTCGCGCACCGGGTCGTTCGCGAGCGTGTACGGGGCCTACTTCACCTATGACGCCCGGACGCAGTCGCACTACCGCGGGCAGCGTGGCGACAACTACACCGTCGTGGTCGGTCACGGCGAGAACCGTCGGACCGAGACGCGCATCCGCTGGCGGCGGGTCGCTGGCGTGGTGAGCAACGACTTCGACGACGTGACCGTCCTCGCCAACGAGGGGCTCGACCGCCGCTACGTGTCGGCCCTCGAGCCGTGGCCCACACGGCAGGCGACGGGCTTCAACCCGCAGTACCTGGCGGGCCATCTCGCCCGGACGTACGACCACGACGTCGAGGAGTGCTTCAGCGAGGCGAAGCAGCGCATCGACGCAGCGATCGAGCAGTCGATCCGGCGCGACATCGGTGGCGACCACCAGCGGATCCACAAGGTCGACACGCGCTACTGGGACCTCACCTACAAGCACCTGCTGCTGCCGATCTGGCTGCTCACGGTGCTCTTCTCGGGTGCCGTCTACCAGGTCTTCATCAACGGGGTGACCGGCGAGGTGCAGGGGCAGCGGCCCTACAGCAAGGTGAAGATCGCGCTGGCGGTGCTCGGAGGGATCGCCGTCGCGGTCGGGCTGTGGCTGGCGTTCGGGAGGTCGGCGTGATCTGGGCGACGATCGGCATCGCACTGGCCGTGGCCGGTGTGCTCGCGCTCGGCCTCGCCGCCGTCGCGGTGGCGCGCAACCGCCAGCGGCGCAACCGCGTGGTGCCCGACGTCCCCACCAACGCCCCCGACGAGTGGGCCGGGACCCACACGCCGCTGGCGCGGCTGCACCGACGGCTGCGGGCGGCTGTCGACGGTGCCCGTGCCGTGCCCGACCCCGACGGTGCCCTGATCCGGGCGCGGCACGAGGTCGAGCAGGCCGCGCTCGCCGTCGACGACCACCTCGTGGCGCTGCACGGCATGGCCGAACGCGAACGCGCGGGCCGCATGGCGGCCGCCACCGCAGCCGTCGCATCGGTCGAGGACGCCGCGGCCCGGCTCGCCGACGCCGCCTCTGCCTCACGGTCGACGGCGCTGCCCGCGGTCGAGGCGGCGCTCGAACGTGCGCGCCTGCTCGAGGAGGCCCGCCGCGAGCTGGAGGCCGAGGACGTCGCGGCCTCCTGGCCGCTGGGGCCCGACGCGTCGTCCGACGCCGTCCCCGGAGCAGCAACGGAGGATGCGGCCGACGACGAGGACGGGCAGCGGCCGGAGCCGACCACCGGCTGACTCCTACAGTCTGCGGTCGACGGGAGGGACGACGATGGGACTGCTGGACGGGAAGGTCGCGCTGGTCACCGGTGGCGCACAGGGGCTCGGCCTCGCGATCGCCGAGCGCTTCACCGACGAGGGGGCGACCGTCGTCGTCGCGGACCTCGACGCCGACGCGGCGGCCGAGGCGGCGGCCGGCCTGCGCGGCGCATCCAGCGTGCGCGCGAACGTCGTGGACGAGGGTGACGTCGACGCCATGGTCGCCCATGCCGTCGAGGCGCACGGCCGGCTCGACGTGCTGGTGAACAACGCGGGGATCACGCGGGACAAGAGCCTCGGCAAGATGACGCTGGAGATGTTCCGCCAGGTCATCGACGTGCACCTGCAGGGCACGTGGCTGGGTTCGCGCGCCGCCTTCGCGGTCATGCGTGAGCAGGGCCATGGCGGCGCGATCGTGAACATGTCGAGCGTGTCGGGGAAGGTCGGCAACTTCGGGCAGACGAACTACTCCGCGGCGAAGGCCGGGATCGTCGGCATGACCAAGGCACTCGCCAAGGAGGGCGCACGGTTCGACATCCGCGTCAACGCCGTGATGCCGGGCCTGATCCGTTCCGCGATGACCGAGGCGATGCCGCAGGAGGCCTGGGACAGCAAGCTCGCCGACATCCCGCTGGGACGGGCCGGTGAGCCCGAGGAGGTCGCCGCAGCGGCGCTGTTCCTGGCCAGCGACCTGTCCAGCTACTCGACCGGGACGGTCGTCGAGGTGACGGGCGGCCGCCACATCTGACCTCCCTGCGACATCGTCGCAACCTCCCCGCAACACGGGCTCGGCAGTGTCCGGGCTGCCGGGCCTGCGGGTGTCGGGTCGGCGGGGGAGCCGGACCGTGGTCGGACGAGGTGCACGACGACTCCGTGCGATCATCGAGCCGGAGGGCCCGCTGCCACCCGTCACGGTGCGTCGGATCCACGGCTACGACCGGGCCTACCGGCGTCGTGGTGAGGGCGAGACGCTCCTCCTCGTCCACGGCATCGGCGACTCGTCGACGACGTGGTCGGAGGTCGTGCGCGACCTGTCGCAGGACCACGACGTCCTGGCACCCGACCTGCTCGGGCACGGCTTCTCGGACAAGCCGCGCGCCGACTACTCGGTCGGCGGCTTCGCCAACGGCCTGCGTGACCTGCTGACCGTGCTGGACATCGAGCGGGCGACGGTCGTCGGCCACTCGCTCGGTGCGATCGTGGCGATGCAGTTCGCCTACCAGTTCCCCGAGCGGACCGAGCGACTGGTGCTGGTCAGCGCCGGCGGCGTGTCGCGGTCGATCCACCCGGTGGTGCGGGCTGCGACGCTGCCGTTCGCGCCGACCGTGATGGGCCTGCTGGACCTTCCGGGGATCCGTCGTCGGACGGCGGCGGTGACGACCGCGCTCGCCAGTGGCCTCACCGGTGGTGGCCTCGCCGGCGACGGCGACCGCGACGACCTGCTGCGCGTGCTCGAGGGACTGGACAGCCACGAGGCCCGGATGGCCCTCACGCGCACGTTGCGGGCCGTCGTGGATGCGCGGGGCCAGGTCGTGACCGGGGTCGACCGGTCGTACCTCGCCGAGGGGCTGCCGTCCCTGGTGCTCTGGGGCGACCACGACCCGCTGATCCCGCCGCACCACGCCCGGCTCGCGCACGCGGCCTTCCCGGGCAGCCGGCTCGAGCTCGTGCACGGCGCGGGGCACTTCCCGCACCGGTCCCATGCCGAGCACTTCGTGGCGACGCTGCGGTCCTTCATGGCGTCCACCACGCCGCGGCGCTGGGACGAGGAGACCTGGCGGGACCTGCTGCTGGCGGGTGACGGGCCGGCGGGTGCCGCGGCACCGACCTCCCTCGCGGCCGCCGTCGACTGACCACGGCTGCGGAGGGCCAACCGACGTGCGGTGGTGCGCGCAGGGACGTGGCAGTGGCCGTTCGCGGGAGGAATCGGGGGTGCGGACGGGGAAGTCGGGGGCAACCTCCCGATGCAGGATCCTCCCGTGCGCACCCTCCGGACCTCCCTCCTGGCAGGCGCGACGCTCGTCGCGTCGCTCGCGACCCTCGCCGCCCCGGCCGTCGCCGCCAACCCCGTCTGTGCCGACCCGACGCCGCGCGAGCTGTGCGGCGGCCGTGTCTTCGCCGAACCGCTGCAGTCGGCGACCGCGCTGACCTACGCCGGTGCGCTTGCCGGCATCGACCAGCTCGCCACCGACCACCCCGACTGGATCACCGTCCAGCGGATCGGCGACTCCGCCGACGACCTCGACCTGCTCGCCGTCGAGGTCACGGCCCCGGCCGACGCCCCGGGCGCGCTGCCGCTCGCCGAGCGCCGCGTCGTGCTCGTCAACCAGTCGATCCACGGCAACGAGCCGGGTGGCCGCGAGGGTGGGCTGCGCTACCTCGAGGACCTGGTGACCGGACGCGACGAGGACCGGACCGCGCTGCTCGGGCACGTGCGGCTGATCCAGACGTTCATCAACCCCGACGGCTGGGCCGCCGGTGACCACGACCACGTCCAGACCGACGGCGGTGCCTACCTGTGGATCCGCCAGAACGGCGAGGGCACGATCGGTGGAGCTGGCGACCTCGGTCTCGGCGTCGACCTGAACCGGCAGGCACCGTGGCCCGGCCCGTCGCGTCGCAACCCGGGGCCGGTCGCGGCACCGGAGGCACAGGCGTACGTCGACTTCGTCCGTGACCTCGCGGCGACCAATGACATCATCGCTGCCACCGACATCCACGGCGAGGTGACCGACGCCGGTGCGCTCGTGATGCTGTCGGCCGGCGAGTACGACCTCGACGAGGCCATGAAGGCACGGACGCAGGGCGAGGCGATGGTCGACCGGCTCTTCGCCGAGCTCGACGACAGCCAGGCCGCGATGCTGACCCAGGCGCTGGGCGACTACCCCGCGGGTGAGCTCATCGCCTCCTCGGAGTTCCTCGGGGGCGGGACCGACACGGGCTACTTCGGCGACTGGGTCTCGATGGCCTCGGGCGGCGACGCCGCGTCGCTGTCGACGATCGAGCTCTACAACTTCATCGGTTCGCCGGGCGTCAACTCGTTGACCGCCCGCAAGGAGGTCATGCAGCTGTACCGCGACATCGTGCGGGAGATCCTCGCCTCGATGATCGAGGAGGCGGTCCTCACGCACGACACGGCGCTGGTCGGCACCGGTCCCGTCGCCTGGGTCGACACCCACGAGCGTGTCACCGACCCGGTGCGGCTCGTCGAGCTGTCGTCCGCCGACTTCTGGAGCGACCTCGCCCTGCAGACCGAGGACGGCCTGCAGCGCCTCGCGCCGGCGGAGGTCACCGCCGACGCGCTCGTCGGCCTCGAGACGGTCGTGGTGAGCGGCCCGACGCTGTCGGACGACGCGGTCGCTGCCCTGCGTGCCTTCGCCACCGAGGGCGGTCGTGTCCTGCTCACCGACGAGGGTGTCGTCCTCGCGGACGCCCTGTTCACCGACACCGAGCTCGCGCCCGAGGCGCGCATCGACAGCGCCGGCATCGTCGACATCGCCGACGGCGCCCTGACCGAGGGCGTCCGCGACGGTGCGTTCATGCTGGTCGAGCCGGTCACGCTGGGTTACGCACGGTCCCTGGCCCGGGGCGACGACCTCCCGATCTGGGGCGTCGACGGGGCACGGTGGCGCGGCCTCGGCGGCTCGACCGAGATCACCAAGGGCGACGACGTCGTCGCCGGCACCGCGCCACTCGGTGCCGGTGAGGTCGCGCTCATCGGGCTGCTCACGCCGCCCGTCAAGGACGACGGCGCCGACCCGATCGACCACGGCCTCGAGTCGTACGGCGTCCTCGACACCGGCTACCAGGTGCTCGCCAACGCACTCGGTGGTGAGCTGGCGACCACGACCACACCGTTCGCAGCACCGCCGGCCGTGGGGACCGTGGCCGTGGCCGCCCCGCGCAGTGCACCGGCGCCGGCCGAGGGGAGCGGCACCCTGCCGGCCCTCCTCGTCCTGGCCGCTGCGATCGCGTCGACCGGACTCGCGGCGCGCCGACGGGACGTCGCGAGCTGACCCTTCCCCCATGAGGACGGCCCATCTAGGGTCCGGACGGCGTGACCGACCGCGGGAGCCCGTCGATGCGTCCTCGTCCCACCCTGCTGGTGACCACCGTGCTGCTCGCGCTCGCCCTGGCGGCCGCGCCGGCCGTGGCCAAGCCCGGCAAGGGCGGTGGCAACGGTGGCGGTGGTGGCGGTGGTGGCGGTGTCCCCACGGCGGCCGTCGCGCTGGGTGACTCCTACATCTCGGGGGAGGCAGGTCGCTGGGAGGGCAACAGCCTCGACAACCGGGGCGACCGTGCCGGGACGGACCGTGCCTTCGTCAAGCGGCAGGGTGGGTACTACGACACGTCGCGGGTCTACCTCGAGGGGACCGACAGCGACGGCTGCCACCGCGCCGACGTCGCGGACGTCCACAGCGCCGGTGCGGCCGGGCTCGGTGTCGACGTGACGGTCAACCTCGCGTGCAGCGGTGCGGTCGCCCGCAACCTCTGGCGGGCAGCCAGCGGGGGGACGTGGCAGAAGGGCTGGGCGCCGCAGGCCGACCAGCTCGCCCAGGTCGCGGCGACGCACGACGTCGAGCTGGTCGTCATCTCGGCCGGCGGCAACGACATCGGGTTCTCCGACATCATCATCGCCTGCACCGAGGACTGGTTCACCTCGCCCTCGTGGTGGGAGAACCACTGCCACGACGACGAGCAGCCGAAGGTGGACGCACGCCTGCCGCAGGCCATGGCCGACGTGGCGACCGCGATCGACGAGGTCCGTGCCGTGCTGGACGCGGCGGGTGACACGTCCTACCGGATCGTGCTGCGCAGCTACGCGTCACCGATCCCGCGAGGGAGCGAGATCCGCTACAGCGAGTCCGGGTGGAGCCGGTGGGACGCCGGCGGTTGTCCCTTCTGGAACGAGGACGCCGACTGGGCACGCGACCAGCTGGTGCCGCAGCTGGCCAGCGAGCTGGCGCAGGTCGCAGCGACGAAGGGCGTGGACTTCCTCGACCAGCAGGACCTGCTCCAGGGGCGTGAGGTGTGCGCGAGGACGGCCAGTCACTCCGACGGCTCGCCGACGTCGGTCGACCAGGAGTGGGTCAGGTGGCTGAACACCGGCTACGGCCAGGGCGACGCACAGGAGTCCCTGCACCCCAATGCCTTCGGGCAGCAGGCCGCCGGCGCGTGCATCGCCGCGATCGCCGCGGTCGGGGCGGGTGACTTCGCCTGCACGAACGTGCCGGGCCAGCCAGCGTCCGTCGTGACCCTCACGCCGCTGCCGTGACGGAGGTCCTCGGGTTGGTGGCCGGGTCCGGGTTCGCCTCCGGGCTCAACCTCTACGCCACCGTGCTGCTCGTCGGCCTGTACGGGCGCTGGTTCGACAGCGCCGCGGTCCCCGAGGTGCTGATGAGCACCGAGGTGCTCGTGCTCGCGGGGGTGCTGACCGGCGTGGAGTTCCTCGCCGACAAGGTCCCCTGGTTCGACTCGGTGTGGGACACGATCCACACCGTCGTGCGCCCCGTCGGTGCCGGGATGCTCGCGATCGTGCTGGTCGACGGTGACACCACTGCGATCAACGAGGCGCTCGCTGGTGGCCTCGCCGGGGTGCTCGCCCTCACCGCCCACTCGGCGAAGGCGTCGACCCGTGTGGCGATCAACACGTCACCGGAGCCGTTCTCCAACAGCATCGTGTCGCTGCTCGAGGACGGGTTGGTCGCCGCCGTCGTCTGGGTGGCCGTCGAGCACCCGCTCGTGGCCCTCGTCGTCGTCGGCGTCCTGACGCTGCTGGCGATCGGGATCGTGGTCGCGTTGTGGAGAACGGTCCGTGCCGTGCGGCAGCGCATGCGACAGAAGTCGCTGCGGCAGCGCATGCGTCAGGTCCAGCGCTGAGACTGGCCGTCCCTCGGTAGTGCGGTCGGTAGCGGGGGGCCGCGGGGGCGCGCTGTCCGTAGCCGTCGCGCCCCAGCGTTCCGTAGGCACGACGGATGGCGCAGGTCACCGTCGGCGTGAGGCTGTCGTCGTCACCGTGCACCACACACCAGGAGAGGGGACGACGATGACATCCATCCACACGAGGCACAAGCGGTCGGCGACGGCCGTCGTCGCGACGGCCGTGGCGGCCAGCGTCGTCGCGCTGCCCGGCGCGGCCGCGGCGAACGGCTGTGCGGTCGCCGCAGATCTCGAGACCGCGTTCTGCCTGGTCGAACAGGCGCTGGACGTCGACCCCTTCACGGTGGTCGACAAGGCCAGGGCCATCAGCGATCGCACCCGTGAGTTCGGCCAGCAGGTCAACGACAACAACCGCCAGTTCTACCGCGAGTACCTCGACTACCCGAGCCGCACCGACATGGTGCGGGCGTTCGCGGACGACCAGGCGGCCGGACTCCAGGACGACCGCGCGGCGATCCAGGCGGCCGTCGACGCGGCGGGCGGGTACGCCGCGCGACGTGCCGAGGAGGCGAAGCAGGAGGCGATGGACCGTGCCGCGAGGGAGCGGAAGCGGGCCGAGGAGCGCGTTGCAGCGACCACGTCCGACGTCGAGGAGGCCCACGACGAGGCCGAGGAGACGAGGGAGGAATCGGTGGAGGACACCAATCGGCAGGTCGACGACCAGGTGAACTACGACTGGAAGCCCGGCAAGAACTACGTCGACAACACCAGGAAGGACGTCGACGGCTTCGTCGGCGACGTCAGTCCGGTGCAGCCGTCCTCGCCGTCGTCGGGCGGCTCGTCGGCGACATCGGGCGGGACCGGTGGCAGCGGCACGGGACGGACGTCCCCGGCCACGACGCTGGGCACGATCGTCGAGGACGTGACGGACCTCGTGGACGACGTGGTCAGCACGCTGGGCTGACCACCCAAGACCCCCTCAGTGGGGCACGGACCGAGCGGTCGACCTCGCGGTCGGCCGCTCGGCCATGGGTGCAGCGGCTCACCGACCGTCACCCGCCGTGGCGTGGTGTGATCAGGGCCATCCGGCCCGGCCTGACCGTGCGAACGAGCAGCACAGACACCGACCCCGGAAGGGCTCCACCCATGCGCATCCGCACCATCCTCGCCAGCGCCGCCATCGCGGCCACCAGCCTCGCGCTCGTCGCAGGCCCGGCAGCTGCCGACCACACGAAGGGCAAGAAGTACCTCGACGTCCAGCTGACGCGCGAGGCCGCCATCGAGGCGGGGGACAACTTCGGCGTCGCCCCCGAGGGCTCGTCCGGTGAGGGCGCCGTCTACCTCAACCACGGCCAGGAGCGCTTCTGCGCCTTCTTCGACTTCGACCTGCCCGAGGACGTGTCGATCGTGGCGCTCCACCTCCACGAGAAGGCCGAGGGTTCGCAGAACGGTGGCGTGGTCGTGAACCTCGGCGGGCTGCTCGCCGAGGACGGGCAGTCCTCGCAGGGCTGCGTCGAGGCCGACCGCGAGTTCATCCGCGGCGTGCTGAGCGCGCCGTCGGACTACTACATCAACGCGCACACCAGCGCCGGTGCGACGGTCATCCGCACCGAGTTCGGCCAGAACTGACCGACGCGCAGCACGGACGAGCCCCCGCCAGCCGGCGGGGGCTCGTCGCTGTGCCGCTGGTCAGGCCTTCTTCGGGACCCGGGTGTCCTCGGGCCGGTAGGGCTCGCCCTGGTCGGCCTTCTCGACGAGGCTCTGCGGGGCGGTGAAGCGGTCGCCGTACGCGTCGGCCAGCTCCTTGCAGCGCGCCACGAAGCCTGTGGTGCCGCCGGGGTACTGGTCGATGTACTGCGCCACGCCACCGGTCCACGCCGGGAAGCCGATGCCGAAGATCGAGCCGATGTTGGCGTCGGGGAACGTCCGCAGGACGCCCTCGTCGAAGCACTTGACGGTCTCGATCGCCTCGGCGAAGAGCATGCGCTCGATCGCGTCCTGCAGCGGGATCGTCTCGGTGCCACCGAAGGCGTCGTACAGGCCCTGCCAGAGGCCGGTCCGCTTGCCGTCGGCGTACTCGTAGAAGCCGGCGCCGGCGCTCTTGCCCTCGCGCTCGAACTCCTCGACCATCCGCTTCATCACCACGATGCCCGGGTGCTCGACGTAGTCGTCGCCGAGTGCCTTGCGCGCCTCCGCGTCGATCTTGAGCGGCAGCGTGAGCGTGAGCTCGTCCTGCAGCTGCAGCGGCGCGGCGGGGTAGCCGGCCTGCTGGCCGGCGCGCTCGACGAGCACGGGGCTGATGCCCTCGCCGACCATCGCGAGCGCCTCCATGAGGAAGGTGCCGATGACGCGCGAGGTGAAGAAGCCCTGGCTGTCGTTGACGACGATCGGGGTCTTGCGCTGCTGGATGACCGAGTCGAAGGCGCGTGCCAGCGTCTCGTCGGAGGTCTGCTCACCGGCGATGATCTCGATCAGCGGCATCTTGTCGACCGGTGAGAAGTAGTGCAGCCCGACGAAGCGGCTGGGGTCGCTGACGCCCTCGGCGAGCTTGGTGATGGGCAGCGTCGAGGTGTTGGAGCACAGCAGCGCGTCGTCGGCGAGGAACGGCTCGACCTCGGCGTACACCTTGTGCTTGAGGTCCATGTTCTCGAAGACGGCCTCGATGAGGACGTCGGCGCCCTCGCAGTCCTCGTAGTCGGCGGTCGGCGTGATCCGGTCGAGCAGGGCCTGGCCCTTCTCCTCCGAGATCTTGCCGCGCGAGACGCCCTTCTCGACGAGCTTGACCGAGTAGTCCTTGCCCTTCTCGGCGCCCTCGAGGCTGACGTCCTTGAGGACGACCTCCATGCCGACCTTCGCGCACTGGTACGCGATGCCGGCGCCCATCATGCCGGCGCCGAGGACCGCGACCTTCTTCCCGAACCGCTGCTCGATCCCGTCAGGACGCGAACGCCCCTTGTTGATCGCCTGCAGGTCGAAGAAGAACGCCTGCGTCATGTTCTTGGACTGCGGCGAGTGGCAGACCAGGTCGACGAAGTAGCGGGCCTCGATCTCGAGCGCCCGGTCGAACGGCACCTGCAGCGACTCGAACGCGGCCGACGCGATGGCCTTGGGCGCGTGGTAGTCCGCGCCCTTCAGCTGCTTCTTGACGTTGCCCGGGACGCCGGGGACCTGCTGGAGGAACGACTCCTGCTTCGGCGTGCCGCCGGGCACGCGGTACCCGTCGGTGTCCCACGGCTGCTTGGCGTCGGGGTTGTCCTTGATCCACTGCCTGGCCGCGGTGAGCATCGCGTCGTCGTCGGCGACGACGTCGTCGATCAGGCCGAGCTCCTTCGCCTTGTCGACGCGGTACTCCTGGCCCTGGACCAGCACGCTCATCAGCGCGTTGACGTAGCCGAGCATCCGGGTCACGCGGACGGTGCCGCCGCCACCGGGCAGCAGGCCGAGCTTGACCTCGGGCTGGCCGATCTTGGTGGACGGGTTCTCGGTGGCGATCCGGTGCTTGCAGGCCAGCGCGAGCTCGAGCCCGCCGCCGAGCGCTGCGCCGTTGATGCAGGCGACGGTCGGCACGCCCAGCAGCTCGAACGCACGCATCGCGCGGTGCGTCTCGAGGATGCCCTCGTAGAACGCGTCGGCGTCGTCGGGCCCCATCGACAGGAGCATCTGGAGGTTGCCGCCGGCGAAGAAGGTCTTCTTGGCCGAGGTCAGCAGCACGCCGGCGAGGTCCTCCTCGTCCTGCAGCTGGTTGACGACCGTGCGGTAGTCGGTGAGGAACTGCTCGTTCATCGTGTTCGCGGACGCCGACGGGTCATCGATCGTCAGCGTGACGATCCCGTCACTGTCCTTGGCGTACTTGATGGTGGTGGTGTCACTCATGTGGTGTGAATCCTTGGTGCAAAGTCTGTGCGTGCTGCGCGACCTGCTGTGACGTCAGCGCCGTTGCCTCGCGGCTCGTGCGTCACAGCACGTCTTGGGCTGTGACGCCAGCGCCGCAGTCGCGCGGGTCTGGCGTCACAGCGCCCCATGGTCAGACGCGCTCGACGATCGTGGCGATGCCCATGCCGCCGCCGATGCACAGCGTGACGAGGGCGGTGGAGAGGTCGCGGCGCTCGAGCTCGTCGACCATGGTCCCGAGCAGCATCGCGCCGGTGGCTCCGAGCGGGTGGCCCATGGCGATGGCGCCACCGTTGACGTTCGTGCGCTCGGGGTCGGCGTCGAGGTCACGGATGAGCTTCAGCGCGACCGACGCGAACGCCTCGTTGATCTCGACGAGGTCGATGTCGTCCATCGTCATGCCCGCCTTGTCCAGCGCCTTGCGGCAGGCCGGGGCGGGGCCGGTCAGCATGATCGTGGGCTCGGAGCCGACGACCGCTGCCGAGCGGATGCGCGCACGCGGCGTCAGACCGTTGCGCTTGCCCGCCTCCTCGTTGCCGAGCAGCACCAGGGCGGCGCCGTCGACGATGCCCGAGCTGTTGCCGGCGTGGTGGACGTGGTTGATGTCCTCGACCGTGACGTACTTCTGCAGCGCCACCGCGTCGAAGCCGCCCATCTCGCCGATGCCGGCGAACGAGGGCTTGAGCTTCGCGAGGTCGTCCATCGAGGTGCCCGGTCGCATCAGCTCGTCGTGGTCGAGCACGGTCTGCCCCGCGATGTCCACCACCGGCACGACCGACTTGTCGAAGTAGCCGTTGGCCCAGGCCTTGGCGGCACGCTCCTGCGACTCGACGCCGAACGCGTCGACGTCCTCGCGGCTGAAGCCCTCGATCGTGGCGATGAGGTCGGCCGAGATGCCCTGCGGCACGAAGTCGGTCTGGAGGTTGGTCGCGACGTCGGTCGCCCACGGGTCGCCGCCGGTGCCGAGCGGCACGCGGGACATCGACTCGACGCCACCGGCGAGGATCATGTCCTCCCAGCCGGACCGCACGCGGGCCGCGGCCTGGTTGACGCCCTCGAGGCCCGAGCCGCAGTAGCGGTTGAGGGTGGTGCCGGCGACGCCCTCGGGCATGCCGGCCTTGATGGCGGCGGTCCGGGCGATGACGCCGCCCTGGTCACCGACCTGGCCGACGCAACCGAGGACGATGTCGTCGATCTGCGACGCGTCCAGCTCGGGGTTGCGCTCGCGGACGGCGTCGAGCAGGCCGCTGACGAGGTCGACTGGCTTGACGGTGTGGAGGGCGCCCGTGGGCTTGCCCTTCCCCCGGGGTGTGCGGACGGCGTCGTAGACGAAGGCATCGGTCACGGGCGGTGCTCCTGGCGCGGATCTTGTGTGACACCTGTTACGTTACACCATTGGTGTAACATTGCCGAACCGACCGAGGAGCACGGGTGAGCGCGCAGCCTGACGTGGCAACGTCCGTGCGTGGCGAGGACGAGCTCACCGTCGACGAGCTCGCCGCCGCGGCGGGGATCCCCGTCCGCCGCATCCGGTTCTACGCCGGCAAGAAGCTGCTCCCACCGCCGCGGTTGGAGGGCCGGACCGGGCTGTACGGCCCGGGCCACCTCGCCCGCCTGCAGCTGATCGCCGACCTCCAGGAGGCGGGCTACACGTTGTCGGCGATCGAGGACTTCCTCGGCGACCTGCCGGACGACGCCGACGCGGACGCGGTCGAGCTCGTCGGGACGCTCGCAGCGCCCGGCTCCTCGGGGCCGGCGCTCGTGCTGACGCGTGAGGAGCTGGACCAGCGACTCGACCGCACGCTGGACGACGACCAGGTCGCCGGGCTCGAGCGCGCCAACCTCCTGACCGTCGCCGACGACGGGACGGTGCACCTGACACAGTCGCAGGCGGAGTTCGCCCGTCGCATGCTCGCGGTCGACGCGCCGCTCGAGGCGCTGATCGAGGCGGGCGAGATCGTCCGGGGCCATGCTCGCCGCCTCGCCGAGGACCTCCAGGACCTCTTCGAGCGCCGGATCCTGAGCGAGTACGACGACCCCGACCCCGCGGAGCGCACCCGGCTGCGTGAGACGGCCCGTGCCCTGCGACCGCTGACGATCCAGGCGATCGTCACCGCGTACCAGGAGTCGCTGGAGCAGGTGGTCCGCGAGTCGCGCGAGGCCTGATCCGCGCAGGAGTCGGTGGGGCCGGTGTCGAACACCTCCGGGTGCCCCACTCGATCCGGAGCCCTGATGCGCACCCGTGCCCTGTTCGCGGCCGGCCTGGCCGCCGCCCTGTCCCTGTCCACGCTCGCGTTCGGTGTGACGGTCGCCGAGGGTGACACCGTCGTCAGCGCGGCCCGCGACGGTGACACCGTCGCGTTCAGCGGTTTCGCCAACACGGTCGACCCCGGCCGCAGCAAGATCCCCGGTGACTTCTTCCGGACGGACTTCTCCGACGCCACGGTCGCGGACGCGATCGGCATCGACCTGCAGGACGCCTTCGTCGAGGAGCTGGAGGACGGCTCGGGCCTGCGCTTCACGTGGCAGATGGCCACCGCCCTGCCCGTGGACGGCGTCCCGGAGGCCGTGCGTTACAACTGGGCCTTCCAGGCCGGCGACCAGACCTACCAGCTGCAGGTGAAGCGTTCGAACCTGCTGAACATCTCCACGGCCGAGGCGCCGATCGACCACGTCACCGAGTTCACCGAGGGTGACTGGTTCTTCCAGCTCCGCGGCGCCTGCACGCCGGCGTACCTCGTGCCGGGCAGCCCGGTCGCCGGGTGCTACCACCTCGGGTTCTTCGACGGCGCGGTCGACACGGCCGCCGGGACCGTCTCGATGGACCTGCCCTACGAGGCGGAGGACGCCATCGGGCGCCTCGTCGCCGGCACGTTCCAGCGTGGGACGCCGATCACCGAGTCGCAGTCGGCGAACATGAGCATCACCGCCAGCGGCCAGGCCGTGGTCTCGAACACGCTGACGTCGCAGTTCATCAACGGCTGGGGCACGTACTACCCGGGGACCGTCGTCTCGGTCGCACTGGGTGACGCGCAGGGTCCGACGGGCACCTACGTGCTGCTCGACACCGACGGCGACGGCAGCTTCGCCGGGTCGATCGACGGGGCGGGGACGCACCTGTGGGTCCAGGCGTGCAGTGGGTACGGGATCCCGGGCTTCGGCCCGCAGCCGTGCAGCGCGAGCGGTCACGAGATCGGCTGACTCCGCACCGTTGCCGATCGACGCCCGCCCTCGTGGCGGGCGTCGGTCATGTCAGCTGGCGTGCCTTCGCTGCGTCACGCCAGTTGGCGTGCCTTCACCGCCAAGTGGAGCTGGAGTCGCCGGTCCGGGTCCTCCATGGCCGCGCCGAGGACGTCGC
>JBFKQZ010000015.1:0-23431 GCA_041627475.1 Nitriliruptoraceae bacterium
GCATGCGCACAGTTCGGGCACGGGCTCTCGGCGGCCGGCGCGTCAGCTGACGCGGCAGTGCGGCACGGCCTCGCCGGTCTGGACGTTCCACAGGTCCTGGTAGAGCCCGGCGTGGTCGAGCAGCTGCTCGTGCGTGCCCGACTCGTGGACACGCCCGTCGACGAGCACGTGGATCCGGTCGGCGTGCCGCACGGTCGAGAGCCGGTGCGCGATCACGATCGTGGTGCGGTCGCGGGCGACGTGCGCGAGCGAGCGCTGGATCGCGGCCTCGGTCTCGTTGTCGACCGCCGAGGTCGCCTCGTCGAGCAGCAGCACCGGCGGGTCGGCGAGGATCGCTCGGGCGATCGACAACCGCTGGCGCTGGCCACCCGAGAGCTTCTGCCCTCGCTCGCCCACGATCGTGTCCCAGCCCTGCGGCAGGGCCTCGACGAAGTCCAGGGCCTCGGCCAGTTCCGCCGCCTGGCGCACCTGGTCGAGCGTGGCGTCCGGGCGGCCGTAGGTCACGTTCTCCCAGACCGACCCGTGGAACAGGAACACGTCCTGGCTGACGAGGCCGAACGCGCTGCGCAGTGACCGCAGCGTGAGCTCGCGCACGTCGTGACCGTCGACGGTCACGCGCCCGCCGGTGACGTCGTAGAGCCGCAGGAGGACCTTGACGATCGTCGACTTGCCGGCGCCCGTGGCGCCGACGATGGCGTGGGTCTCCCCCGGTGGCACGTCGATGTCCAGGCCGCGCAGCACCTGGCCACCGCTGGCATAGGCGAACTGGACGTCCTCGAGCCGGACGTGTCCGGTCACCGGTGTCGGCAGTTCGCGGGACCCGTCGGTGATGGCGGGATCGACGTCGAGGAGGTCGAGGATCCGTCGCGTCGAGGCCATGCCGCGCTGGTAGAGGTCGAACGTCTCCCCCAGCCGCGTCAGCGGCCACAGCAGCCGCTGCGTGATGAAGATCATCACCGAGTACGCACCGACCTCGAGCGTGCCCTCGAGTGCCCGGAAGCCACCGAGGACCAGGATCGCCGTGAAGCCGAGCAGGATCGCGATGCGGATCAGCGGCGTGAAGGCACTCGACAACCGGATCGCGTCGGCGTTGGCGGCGACGTAGTCGTCCGACTGCTCGGCGACCCGGGCGGTCTCGCGGTCCTCCGCCGTGAAGGCCTTGACCGTGGCGACGCCCGACAGCGAGTTCGCCAGCGTCGTGCCGAGCAGCCCCACGCGCTCACGCACGTCCGCGTACCGCGGCTCCAGCGTCGACTGGTAGCGGAACGAGCCCCACAGGATGATCGGGATCGGCAGGAACGCCCACCACGCGAGGTTCCCGACGATGACGAAGAACGAGGTGCCGATCACGATCACGGTCGTCAGCACCTGGAGGATGTCGTTCGCGCCGCGGTCGAGGAAGCGCTCCAGCTGGTTGACGTCGTCGTTGAGGATCGACAGGAGCCCACCGGTCGAGCTGTCCTCGAACCACCCGAGCTCCAGGCGCTGGGTGTGGTCGTAGGCCTCGACGCGCAGCTCGCGCTGCAGGTCCTGCGCCAGCGTCCGCCACGCCACCTGGTAGCGGTACTCGAAGAGCGACTCGAACAGCCAGATCACGGCCGTGACGACGGCCAGCACCACCACCTGCGTGCGCAGCCCCTCGACCCCGAACTCCGTGGCCAGCAGGGAGTCCTCCTGCTGCACCACGATGTCCACGGCAACACCGATGAGGAACGGTGGGGCCAGGTCGAACAGCTTGTTGAGGACCGAGAAGACGGACGCGACGACCATCCGCCCGCGGAAGGCGTCGGCGTGCTCCCAGAGCCGGCGCATCGGGTGGCGTGGGGCGGTGGGTGCGGCAGCGGCCACGGTCGGTGTCCTGGCGGGAGGGTCCGGAGGGGCGAGCCCCCGACCCTAACGCGCTGCGCCGGTCAGCAGCCCCGCCGCAGGTCCAGCAACCGCTCGTTGCTGGGACTGCCGCTGTAGCCACAGGCGGTGTTCTCCGGCGCGGAGGTCGCCAGCAGGTCGTCCAGCACCCGCTGTGCACGCGTCGCGGACCGGGCGAACCCGGCCTGGCTGATCCGCAGGGCCGCGGCCCCTGCGACGTGCGGCGACGCCATCGACGTGCCGCTGAGGGTCCGCGTGTCGTTGCCCAGCGTCGTCGAGAGGATGAACGACCCCGGCGCCGCGATGTCGACCACCTGCCCGAAGTTCGAGTAGCTCGCGAACCGGTCGTCACCACCCAGGCAGTTGCCGCTGCAGGGCTTGCGCGCACCGGGGAGTCCGTCGAGGTCGGTGACCGCACTGACGGTGATCGCGTCCGGGCTGTTGGCCGGCGTCACACCGCTCGCGTTCGTGCTGCCGTTGCCGG
This sequence comes from Nitriliruptoraceae bacterium, assembly GCA_041627475.1. Taxonomy (GTDB): domain Bacteria; phylum Actinomycetota; class Nitriliruptoria; order Nitriliruptorales; family Nitriliruptoraceae; genus JBFGFG01. The sequence goes on from JBFKQZ010000015.1 coordinate 2,351, forward strand.
CGGCGACGACCACGACCACGCCGGCGTCGGTCGCACCCTCGATGGCCTGGTCCATCGCGACGGACCGCCCGTTGGCCACCAGTGAGATGTTGGCCACCTCGATCGTCGCGGCCCGACCCGCGACCGTGTCGACACCGGCGATGACGTCGGACAGGCGGCCGCCGTCCGTGCGCTCCAGGACCCGGACCGACCACAGGCGAGCACCGGGTGCGACCCCGACGACGCCAGTGCCGTTGTCGCGGGCGCCCACGATCCCCGCGACGTGCGTGCCGTGACCGTCGGTGTCGGTGCCGCCGGACTTGCACGTCCCGAACAGCGCGTAGGCCACCCAGTCGACCGAGGGCTCGATGCTGCGGTCGGTGCAGTCGAAGCGACCAGCGATGCGCAGGTCACCGTGGCCGGCCACGCCCGTGTCGATGATCGCGACGTCGACGGCCACGTCGCGGCCGCTGCCGATGCCGGCCGCCGCGACGCCGTCGATGCGTTGGACACCGCGGGGCAGCGTCTGCGCGGCGGTGCGGACGGCGCGGTCCGCCTCGACGTGGACGACGGCCGGGTCGTCGAGGACGTCGGCCAGGTCGGCCGGCGTCCCGTCGACCGCGAACCCGCGCAGCGCGTGGACGTAGACGTGTGCCGGCACGATGCCGTGCGGTGCGAGCAGTCGCTGCGCCGTGGCGACCGCGTCGACGTCGTCACCCAGCACCACGATCGTGCGATCCACGGTCGGGGACGTCCCCGACACGACCGGCGCGAAGGCGGTCGCCAGCAGGGCGAGGACGGCAAGGAGCGCGCCGGTGGTGCGTCGCACGGGGCACCTCCGCGGTCCGGGTCGACGTCACCCGGTCCAACGACCTGACGCCTCGGCGGTGACACCCCCGCCGCCCAGGAGGACGCCGTCGTTCACCTACCGCGCACCCGTGCGCAGAAGCAGCGCGCCCGCAACCGCTGCGAGCGCAGCACCACAGCGTTCGGCCTTGCACGAACCCGGTCCCCCGATCACGATGACCACGGTGGGGACCGGGCCGAGGGGGCTGTCGTGCAGGACCTCGTGCTGGACGCCGACGGCCCGGTGAGCGGAGTGGCGACCGGCCCGTCCGACGGGCCCGCGACCCTGGTGGTCGACGGCTACGGCTCCCGGCTCGTCGCCCACCTCCTCGGTCCGGTGGCGGGACGCACCGGCCGCCGGATCGTCAACCTCGACCGGCCCGGCTACTGGGGGACCCCGGACGCACCCGGCGGGCGAGCGGCGTGGTCCGCCCGACTCCCGGCGGTGCTCGACCGCATGGGCGTCGACGACGTCCAGGTCCTGGGCGCCTCCGCCGGCACGCCGTACGCCGTCCGGATGGCGGCCGACCACCCGCAGCTCGTCCGGCGCCTCGTGCTGGTCGGGCCGGTGGCCCCGGCGGTCGAGGTCGGCATCGACCGGACGATGCTGCCGTCGCTGCGGCGATCGCTCGTCATGAGCCGTCGAGCCCCGCGGCTGGGTGCCGCACTGCTCCGGGCCGCAGCCCACCAGGCTCGCGCACGGCCGTCCGCTGCAGCCCGCGCCCTCGCCGGACAGCGCCCGCCCGACGACCGACTGCGGATGCTCGGTCCGCTCCTGCCGACGCTCGTCGAGATGACGCCCGAGCTGTTCGGGGACGGCCGAGTGGCGGCGCGGGAGCAGCGCGAGCTGCTCTCGGAGTCGTGGGGCGACGACGCACGACGCGTTCGCGTCCCCACGGTCGCCTGGGCAGCGACCGGGGACTCGGTGCACCCGCCGGGCGGCGCCCGCTGGGCAGCCGACGAGATCCCCGACGCCACCTGTCGGGTCGTGGAGGCACCCGGCTTCCTGGCGCTGCTCGACCTCGGGGCCGAGCTGCTCACTGCTGACGCCTGAGGGCTTCAGCCCGCGAGGAGGTCCTCGACCAGCGGCCGGATGGCGCGGAACGCCGCACCGCGGTGGCTGATGGCGTCCTTCTGCTCCGGCGTCAGCTCGGCGTTGGACACGTCGTTGCCGTCGGCGACGAAGTACGGGTCGTAGCCGAACCCGCCCTCGCCGGTCGGGACGTCGCGGACGCGGCCCTCCATCGTCCCGCGAACGGTGTGCTCGTCGCCCGCCGGCGTGACCAGCGCCGCCACGGCGACGAACCGTGCCGTGCGCTCGTCCTCGGGGACGTCCACCAGCTCCCGGACGAGCTTCGCGTTGTTCGCCGCGTCGTCACCGTCGCGGCCCGCCCAGCGCGACGAGATGACCCCCGGCTCGCCGCCGAGCGCGTCGACCTCCAGCCCGCTGTCGTCGGCCAGTGCCGGCATGCCGGTGGCGGCAGCAGCAGCACGGGCCTTGATCAGGGCGTTGGCCTCGAAGGTGTGGCCGTCCTCGACGGGGGACGGCAGGCCGAGCTCCCCCATGGGGACCAGCTCGACGTCGAGCCCCTCGAGGATCCGCTCGAGCTCCACCCGCTTCTTCGGGTTGTTGGTGGCCAGCACGATCCTCGTCGTCATGCCTCCACCGCCGCCCGCTGCAGCGCGCACAGCTCTTCGATGCCGGCGAGGGCGAGGTCGAGCATCTCGTCGTGCTGCGCTCGGTCGAACGGCGCACCCTCGGCGGTCCCCTGGACCTCGACGATGGTCCCGTCGGCGGCCGCGACGACGTTCATGTCGACGTCGGCGGCGCTGTCCTCGACGTACGGCAGGTCCAGGACGCACTGCCCGTCGACGACACCGACCGAGACCGCCGCGACCTGCCGCACCAGCGCGCCCTCGCCGTCGATGGAGCGCAGGGCACGGGCGAGGGCGACCCAGCCGCCGGTGATGGCCGCCGTGCGGGTCCCACCGTCAGCGACCAGCACGTCGGCGTCGATCGTGATCGTCGCCTCGGGCATCGCGTCGAGGTCCACGGCCATCCGCAGCGACCGGCCCAGCAGCCGCTCGATCTCCTTGGAGCGTCCGGAGGGGCCACGGCGCTCACGACGCGCACGATCCGTCGTCGCGCCGGGGAGCATCGCGTACTCCCCCGTCAGCCAGCCGCCCGCGGGCTTCCACCGCGGCCGCCCCTCCTCGACCGAGGCCGACACGATCACGCGCGTCGCCCCGAAGGACACGAGCACCGACCCGGCCGGCGACGGCTGGACGTCGACCTCGAACGAGACGGGGCGGAGGTCGGCGGGGGCGCGACCGTCGGGACGTGGCACGGGAGCTCCGGCAGTGGGCGGACCAGCGACGGTAGGGCGTCGTCAGACGTCCACGGTCAGGCCGTCGACGGCCAGCTCGATCGGGCCGTCGTAGGTCGCGGCCGCCTCACGACGCGACACCTCGCGGTCGAGGTTGCCGGCGATGTGCGTGAGCAGCAGCCGCCGGACCCCCGCCTCGGTCGCGACCCGGCCGGCCGCGGCCGCGGTGAGGTGGATGCCCGGCGGGTGGGCGTCGGCATCACCCTGCCAGGTCGCCTCGCACAGGAACAGGTCGGCGTCCCGCGCCGCCGTCACCAGCTGGGCCCCACCGGACGAGTCGCCCGAGTACGTCAGCACCCGGTCGTCACCATGGATCCGCATGGAGAGCGTCGGGGGCGGGTGGACCGAGTCGAACAGCTCGATGCGCACGTCGCCGACCGTGATCTCGTCGCCGGCCGTCACCGGCCGCAGCTCGAAGCTCTCCTCGAACACGTACGGCGCCTCCCGCGAGGTCAGCTCGGCGAGCAGCTCGGCGACGCCCGGCGGCGAGTACAGCGGGATGCCCGTCGCCGCGTCACCGCGGGCCCGGACGGCGTGGTGCAGCCCGATGAGGTCCACGCAGTGGTCGGCGTGCTTGTGGCTGATGACGATCGCGTCGAGGTCCTCGAGCCCCACCTCGCGCTGGAGGTTCGCGGTGGACCCGTTGCCCGCGTCGACGAGCACGTTGGTCGCCGCCGTGCGGACGAGGTAGCCCGAGCACACCGACCCGGGGCCCGTGAAGGTCCCGCTGCTGCCGAGCACCGTGAGCCGCACGTGCCCTCCCGCAAGGTCGCGACGACCGCCGACGGTAGTGGTGCCTCCCGGTCACCGCGATCACGCAGGACGCCCCCGGCACGCGGCCGGGGGCGTCGGGTCGTGCCGAGGGTCAGCCGTGCTGCGTGGCGTCGACGACGGTGCCCTTCTCCTCACCGTTGACGGTGATCGAGGCGGGGACCTCGGTGGCACCCCACACCGGGACCTGGAGGCCGCGGGCGTTCGTGGCGTTGAAGCCGATCGTCACGGCGATGCTGTGGTAGTCGCCCGTGCCGACGTCCAGGAGGCCCGGCAGGTCGTCGGCGATGTTGGTCACCGTGAAGAACAGCCCGTCGGACAGGCCGGTGGACGACGTGACCGTCTCGACGGGGATGTTCAGCGTCAGCGGCGAGTCGAACGGGTCACCGGCGACGTTGGTGTTCTCCTCCGAGCCGAACGGGCTCTCACCGTCGATGGTGATGCGCACCGCGAGCGTCATCTCGCCCGTGGCGCGGGCCTGCGTGGCGTGGATGTCGTGCAGCTCGAAGGTGAGCGTGTCGACGTTGCCCTCGAAGAAGCCGGCGATGTCGAAGTCGTACGGCGTGTTCTGGTAGACGCCGCTGAACAGCGGGATCTCCGGCACGCCGCAGCCACCACCGGCAGTGAACGACGTGTCCGGCGCGACCGGCGTCAGCTTCACGGGGATGGTGATGTCGTGCAGCTTGCCCGCCGGGTCCAGGGTGTCCTCGCAGGACAGGTAGTTGACCGACTCGCAGAGCAGCGTGTCGTCGGTCGTGTCGTCGGTGGTGCCCCCGTCGTCGTGGGTCGCGCAGGTGTCGACCTCGGCGGGGGTGACGGCGAACGCCAGTGCACCCGGGATCAGGGCAGCGGCGAACAGGGCGCTCAGGCGGCGCATGGGTGGCTCCGTTGGTGTGGGGGCACTGGAGGAGTTCGACGTCCGTGGCCCCCACTCCTCCCTACGCCCAGAGGGTCCCGCTGATGCGCTCGGCGATCTCGTCGGCGTCCCCCGGTGCGTAGGCACCGGTCGAGAGGTACTTCCACCCACCGTCCGGGCTCAGCGCCACGACCTTCGACCCCTCGGGAAGACGCTTGCACACGCGGATCGCGACGTGCAGCGACGCGCCCGTCGACACCCCGGCGAAGATCCCCTCCTCGGCGGCGAGGCGCCGGGTCATGGTGAGCGCCTTGCGCGAGTTGACCTTGATGCGGCTGTCGAGCACGTCGATGTCGAGCACCTCGGGGACGTAGCCCTCGTCGAGGTTGCGCAGCCCGTAGACCAGGTCGCCGTACTCGGGCTCCGCGGCGTAGACCTTGATCGACGGGTCGTACTGCTTCAGCCGCTTGCCCGCGCCCGTCACGGTGCCGCCCGTGCCCAGACCTGCGACGAACGCGGCGACGTCGGGCAGGTCGCTGATGATCTCGGGCGCCGTCGTCTCGTAGTGCGCCAGCGGGTTGGCCGGGTTGCCGTACTGGAACGGCATGAAGACGTCCGGGTCCTCCGCAGCGAGCTCCTGGGCCATGAGCACGCTGCCGTTGGAGCCCTGGTCGGCCGGCGAGTAGACGATGTCCGCGCCGTAGAGCTGCAGGATCTGCTTGCGCTCCTCGGACGTGTTCTCGGGCATGACACACGTCAGCGGGTGCCCGAGGACACGGCAGAGCGCTGCCAGCGCGATGCCGGTGTTGCCACTCGTCGGCTCCATGACCCGCTGCCCCTCGCGCAGCGAGCCGTCCTTGCGGGCGTGCTCGAGCAGCGAACGTGCGACACGGTCCTTCACCGAGCCGGTCGGGTTGTGGCCCTCGAGCTTGAGGTAGACCTGGTAGCCATCGGGCGACAGGTTCGGCAGCCCCACCAACGGGGTGTTGCCGATCGCCTGGCTGACGTCGTCGAAGCGCACGTGCGGCTCAGGCGCTCCCGCCGGCGACCGCCGGCATGATCGCGATCTCGTCGTCGGGCTCCACCGGCGAGTCGAGACCGTCGATGTAGCGGATGTCCTCGTCCTCGACGTAGACGTTGATGAACCCGCGGACCTTGCCGTCCTCGAGCAGCTGGTCACCGAGACCGGGGTGCTCGTCGATCAGGGCGGCGAAGACCTCGCCGACGGTGTCGCCATCGGCGTCGACCTTGGCGTTGCCGTCGGTGTGCTTGCGCAGCACGGTGGGGATGCGAACGGTTGGCATGGCTCGTTGTGCCTTGCGGGGAGGAAGTGGGAGGAACGGTAGCCACCGGTCCGGGTCGACCGGCAGGACCGCGTGGTGGGAACGCGCGGAACCGTGCGCAGCGTCCCGCCGCCTACGGTCCGTGCGGTGACCGCCACCACCACGATCGACCGCGCCCGCCGGCTCGCGCTGGCCGGGCAGGGGCTCCACGAGCCCCGGCCCGACCGCGTCGACGTCCGCCACCTGCGCGCGGTCATGCGCCGCAACCACGTCGTCCAGCTCGACTCGGTGAGCGTGACCGCGCGCGCCCACGAGATGCCGTTCTGGTCGCGCCTCGGCCACCACGACGCGGCGCGACGCGACGCCTGGCTGTGGGACGGCGCCGAGAACGTCGAGATCATCGCGCACGAGCAGTCGGTCGTGCCGGTCGAGCTGTGGCCACTCTTCGCCGACGAGCGGGTCGACCGGCACCGCTGGAAGGCCGTCGAGCGGCTGCGCCAGGAGCGGCCCGGGTACGTCGAGGACGTGCTGCGCCAGGTCACCGAACGCGGACCGCTCCAGACGGGCGAGCTCGAGGACGGCGGTGGCCCGCGTGGCACGGGGATGTGGGGCTGGAGCCCCGGTCGCATGGCCCTCGCGTGGCTGCACGCGCGCGGTCGGCTCGCGATCACCCGCGACACCGCCTTCCGGATCAGCTACGACCTCGTCGAGCGCGTGCTGCCCGCGGCCGTGCTCGAGGCCGAGGAACCTCCGGTCGAGGAGGCGCACCGCCGGCTGCTGCTGCTGGCGGCGCGGGCCCACGGGATCGGCACGGCGAAGGACCTGGCGGACCACTGGCGCCTGAACGTCCGCGGGCGGCGCGACCTGCGTGGCGTCGGGGCGCTGCTGGAGGACCTCGCCGACGAGGGCGCCCTGGTGCGGACGCGCGTCCGTGGCACCGACGACCTCTGGTACCGACACCCGGAGGTCCCGATGCCGCGCGAGGTCACCGGGGCACGGCTGCTGAACCCGTTCGACCCGCTCGTCTGGTTCCGCCCGCGCCTCGAACGACTCTGGGACTTCGACTACCGCATCGAGATCTACGTGCCCCGCGACCAGCGGCGCTGGGGCTACTACGTGCTGCCGTTCCTGCTCGACGGCGAACTCGTGGGGCGGGTCGACCTGAAGGCGGACCGGGGTGCGGGGCGACTGCAGGTCGCCGCGTCGTGGGTCGAGGTGGGGCACGACCCGGAGCGTGTCGCCCGGGAGCTCGCGCGGGAACTGCACGAGCACGCGCGCTGGCACGGGTGCTCGGACGTGGAGGTCGCACCGGAGGGTGATCTCGCGACCGCGCTCGGGCGCCACGTCTGACACCAGTGGCCGACCGGCCGCCGAACGTTCATCTCCGTGGCACGCTCGCCGACAGGAGCGGTGACCGACGAGGAGCGGTGACGGACGTGGCCGGGTGGCGCGCAGCGGACCAGGAGCCTGTGGCCTCGCGGGCGGCGATCGCCCGCGGGATGGAGGCGCTCGCCCTGGCCGTGGAGAACCTCGCCGCGGACGGTGACCGTCCCGTGGTGACCGCCTGCTGGCAGGACGCTGCGTACCTCGACGTGCCGACCGGGCTCCTCGAGCGACTCGCCGCGACCTGCTCCCTCGTCGTCGCCTGCGTGGGTCGGGCCGACCTGCCCGACGGGGCCGAGGGTGTCGAGCTCGAACGGGACGACCCGCTGGCGGCGGAGTGGTCCCTCGTCGCCACCTCCCCGCGCGGTGGGGCCGCCCTGGTCGCCAACGAGGTGCCGGCGACGCTGCCTGCCTCCACCGTCGAGGGCGGTCGGGCCTTCCGGTACGACGCGACCGACGACCCCCGCGTCGTCGTCGCGCACGCGCGTCGGCTCCAGCGGATCTTCGGTGCGCGCCTCGACCCGGAGGTCGCCGTGCAGTTCGCGGCGGCGACAACCGCTGTCGGCGCGACGATCGAGGGCAGCGAGCACGTCGACCGGCTCACCGAGGCCGTCGACGACGCGATCAACGCCGCGGACGACGCGCGGCGTGACGAGGTCGACCACCAGCGTGACACCGGTGGCCTCGCCGGGCTGGCCGCGTGGCTCGGCGACGCGGGGCCGCGCGCACCCAGCCTCGGCATGATCGTGGTGCGCTGCGGCGAGCCGGGGCTGACGGGCGCGCTGCGGCGCCACGCCCGCGAGATCGGTCGTGTGGGCGACATCATCGTCGACGTACCGCCCGACGCCGCCATGCTCGTCGCGCCGGGACTCGACGACGGCGCACTCGCGAACCGCGCCGACGACGTCTGCGCGCTGCTCGCCGAGGTGCTCTCCACGGCCGACGTCGACGCCATCGCCGTCGACGTCCCCGCGGAGCACGCCCGGCACGACCTCGTGGGCAACCTCGGTACCGCCCTCGCCCAGCTGCACCAGCGGGCGGCGAGCACGACCGGCTGAGTCAGGCCGTCGCCGGCTCGACCAGCTCGACGACGCGCTCGGTGACCTCGCCGTCGAGGATCCGGAACGCGCGGATGTCCGGGGCGTCGCGGTCCTGCAGCGTCACGATGGCATAGGTGGCCTCGGGGTACGCGGCGAGCCGGATGTCCGTCGCCGACGGGTAGGCCTGGGTGTGGGTGTGGCTGTGGTAGATCACGAGGCCGAGCTCGTCGTCCTCGATCTCCCGCATGGCCTTCAGCATCTGCTTGGCATCCATGACGTAGTACGTCATCGAGCGCTCGGCGTTGTCGATCGGGAAGTGCCGGATCGTGCCGTCCGCCTCGATGCCGAGCAGGCCGCAGACCTCGAACGGGTAGTCGGACTCGGCGTGCGCGACCAACGCGTCCCACGTGACGCGGTCGATGCGGAGCGGTTCGTCCACGGCTGGTGCCCCTGCGCTGGCCGCACCGGACGGTACCGAGGAGCCCCGGACCGCCCGTCGGCGCCACGGCCACCTCATGCCGGCTTCCGGGGGCCCGGGAAGAAGGCGTTGGTGCGGCGCACGTACTCGTCGTACCCCTCGCGCTTGGCGTCCTTCTTCGCCATGACCTTGTCGGTCATGGCGACGCCCGACACGCGCACGATCATCAGCCCCATCAGGACGACGCTGTAGAGGCCCCACCACGCGCCCGACGCGACGCTGACCAACGAGAAGCCGAGCCAGACCACGGTGTCGCCGAAGTAGTTGGGGTGACGCGTGTACCGCCACAGCCCCTGGTCCATGACCTTGCCCCGGTTCGACGGGTCGGCGAGGAAGCGCGTCAGCTGCCAGTCCCCCACCGCCTCGAAGTAGAGGCCCACGAGGAACACCGCCACGGCGACGGCGTCCAGCCAGTTGAGCCCGTCGCCGGTGCGGACCATCGGGTAGTACAGCGCCCCACCGATGACCCAGGCGAGGACGGCCTGGAGCCAGAAGACGGTCACGAGGCTGCGCCACGGGAACGTGCCGGGGTTGCGCTTCCGCATCATCGCGTAGCGCTTGTCCTCGCCCTCCCCCCAGTTGCGCCAGGTGATGTAGCCGCTCAGCCGGATCGACCACGCCGCGACCATGGCGAGGAGCAGCCACTGCCGCGCCTCGAGGCCGTCGCCGAGCGCGGCCCAGACCACGGCCTCGACGAGGAACAGCAGGCCCCAGATCCGGTCGACCAGCGAGACGTCCTCCCGCACGTACGACCCGACCCACACGACGGTCGCGAGCGCGATGCCGCCGGCGAGCCCCAGCAGGTTGATGGTCAGGTCGGACACGGTGCCTCCTCGCCGCGGCGTTCGGAACAGGCTGCCACGCCGGTCGGGTCGCGCGCAGTCAGCCCGGGAACGTCTCGGGCATCGGCGCCGGACGCTTGTAGCCGCCGTTGTCGTTGAGCGCCTGCGCGAGCGGGCGCGCGAGGTCGAAGAGCCGCTCGGTGGCGTCGCGGCCGAGCTGCTCGTACGGCGCCGCGGCGAGACGGTCGGTCATCTCCTCGACCGCGTTGCGCTCGCGCTCGCCCTCCTCCGTCAGCGTGCCGTCGTCCGCCATCCAGCCGCGGTCCCGCAGCCGCTCCTCGGCGGCCGCCCAGACGTCCTCGTCCCAGCCCCGGCTGGCCTTGAGGAACCGGTCCGACACCGTCGACTGCCATGCCGCGTACAGCGCGAGCGCGTCGACCGGGCCGAGCTCGGCCACCACGAGCGCCGCGATGTGGCCGTCACCGCGGTGCTCGCGCAGGACGGTGAGCGCCTGCCACGCCCGCGCGAAGGGCTGCTCGGGCAGCTCGACCCCGGCGTTCGCCGCCGCCAGCGGCCGCCCCGCCAGGTCGAGGCCGTCCGCGGCGCGCAGGGCGAGGTCGGTGAGCTCGTCGAGCCCCTCGGTGGGGGCGTCGACGCGCTCGTACACGGCCTGGATGCCACGGAAGCGCGCTGCGAGGACCTCGGCGGGCGAGGCGATGTCCCACGCGGACGGGAGCGCGTAGCGGTGCAGCGCCGGGTTGAAGTTGTAGAACGTCGCGATCGCGACCTCGGGCCCCACGGGACCGAAGGGCGCGGCCCGACCGGCGACGTAGCCCTGGCCACGGGGTTCGAGACCGAGTGCCTCGAACTCGTCCTGCACCTCGGGGCACAGGTACGCGATGGCGTGGACGAGCTCGGTCACGGTGTGGACGGCACGGACCTGCTCGAGCGTGACGATCATCCAGTGGCTCCTCGGACGGTGTGGCACGACGCGGTCGGGGCACCGTAGTGGTGACGACGAGGAGCACACCCATGGCACGCATCACGATCGCTGGCGGACACGGGCAGATCGCCCTGCTGCTGGGCGAACGGCTGACGGCACGCGGCGACGAGGTCGTCGGGCTGATCCGCAAGGAGGAGCAGGCCGACGACCTGCGGGAGCGGGGCATCGAGCCCGCCCTGCTCGACCTCGAGGCCGCCGACGTCGACGGGTACGCCGCCGCCATCGCCGGCAGCGACGCCGTCGTGTTCGCAGCGGGGGCCGGGCCCGGCAGTGGCGCTGCCCGCAAGGAGACGGTGGACTTCGGCGCAGCCGTGAAGCTGCGCCGGGCCGCCGAGCAGGCCGGCGTCCAGCGCTACGTCATGGTCTCGGCGATGGGGACGGACGACCCGCCCGCCGACGACGACGTGTTCAGCGTCTACCTCCGGGCCAAGGCGCGGGCGGACGCGGATCTCGCCGACAGCGACCTCGCCTGGACGATCGTGCGCCCGGGGCGCCTCACCGACGACGAGGCCACCGGACGGGTCGCGGCAGCCCGGCACGTGGAGCGCGGTGAGGTCCCGCGCGCCGACGTGGCGGCCGTCCTCGCCGCGTCCCTGGCCGACGAGCACACGATCGGGCGCGTCTTCGAGGTGGTCGCCGGGGACGAGCCGGTCGAGGACGCACTCTCGACCCTCGACGATGCATCTGCAGTGTTCTGAGTCGAGATTTCTGACCTTCAAGTAGAGGTTGAGTGTGCGTTGCTCGTGATCTGTCAGGACATCACGAGCACTTGGTGCACGGACGAGCGCCGGTCTGCGGTGCGAACCTCACCTGCCACCAGAGGGTGAGACTTTCCGATCGTGCTGGCCCGGGAGGGACGACGCACCAGATCGCCGCCTGCGAGGCGTGGCCGCGGTGCTGCGGGCGGTAGCGCTGACGGGCCGCCTGCTCCCCCAGCGGCCGTCCTGGCCGCATCCCGTACGGTCGCCCGCCCAGCCACCGACCCTGAAGGCCCCGTGGACCCCGCCGCGACCCAGCGCCAGCTCCGCGCCGACCTCGTCGACTGCCGTGCGTGCCCACGCCTCGTGGCATGGCGGGAGCAGGTGGCCGAGGAGAAGCGCGCCGCCTACGCGGACGAGGAGTACTGGGGACGACCCGTCCCCGGGTTCGGCGACCCGACGGGGCGGCTGCTGATCGTGGGACTCGCGCCCGCGGCCCACGGCGCGAACCGGACCGGGCGCATGTTCACCGGGGATCGCAGCGGCGACTGGTTGTTCGCCTCGTTGCACCGCACTGGCTTCGCGAACCAGCCCGGTTCGACGCACGTCGGCGACGGACTCGAGCTGAGCGACTGCTGGGTCACGTCACCCGTCAAGTGCGCACCGCCCCAGAACAAGCCCACCACCGACGAGCGCGACCGCTGCCGGCAGTGGTTCGACCGGGAGGTCGCGGCCCTGCCGGTCCAGGTGGTCGTCGCGCTGGGCGGCTTCGGCTGGCACGTCACGCTGCAGGCCTTCGGTTGGGACACCCCCCGCAAGCCGAAGTTCGGCCACGGGGCCGAGGCACCACTGCCGGCCAGCGACCTCCTCCCCCACGGCGCCACGCTGCTCGGCAGCTACCACGTGAGCCAGCAGAACACCTTCACCGGTCGGCTGACCGAGGACATGCTCGACGGCGTCTTCCTCGCAGCCCGCGACCTGCTGGAGTGACTGACCGGCGACCACGCGTCTGCTAGGCATGGGGCTCGCACCGCAGGGGGGCCGATGGCACGAGGCGTGGACAGCATCCCGATCGTTGCCACCCTGCGCGGCTACGACGCGGAGCAGGCGCGGCCCGACGTCATCGCCGGACTCGTCCTCGCCGCGATGCTCGTCCCGCAGGGCATGGCCTACGCCGAGCTGACCGGCCTGCCCGCCGTGACCGGCATCTACACGACCGTGGCAGCCCTCCTCGGCTACGCACTGGTGGGCCCCAACCGCCGGCTCGTGCTGGGCCCGGACTCGTCGCTCGCCCCGGTGATCGCCGCCGTCGTCCTGCCGCTCGCAGCGGGGGACGCGACGACCGCCGTCGTGCTCGCGTCGGCCATGAGCGTGCTGGCCGGCATCGCCTGCCTCCTGGCCGGCACGTTCAACCTCGGCGCGATCACGGAGCTGCTCTCCAAGCCCATCCGGATCGGCTACCTCAACGGCATCGCCGTGCTGGTGTTCACCTCGCAGGTGCCCAAGGCGCTCGGCTTCTCGGTCGACGGTGAGTCCACGGTCGCGCTGGTCCGCGGCACGGTGGCGGGCATCGCGGACGCGCGGGTGCTCGCGCCGGCCCTCGTCGTCGCCGTGTCCTGCCTCGCCGCCATCGTGGTCCTCAACCGCGTCTCGCGGCTGCGCCCCGGTGTCCTCGTCGCCGCGGTCGGGTCCGTGCTGGCCGTCGGTGTCTTCGACCTCACCGCGCGCGGGGTGGCGACCGTCGGCGACGTCCCGGCCGGCCTCCCGCCGCTGACGCTGCCCGTCATCGGGCTCGACGTCGTCCCGTCGCTGGTCGGCGGGGCGATCGCGGTCGCCCTGGTCTCCTTCGCCGACACGGGGGCGCTGTCGACCGCCACCGCCCTGTCCTCCGGCGAGCGGGTCGACCCCAACAGCGAGATCAAGGCCCTCGGCGTGGCCAACGTCCTGTCCGGGCTCTTCCAGGGGTTCGCGACCAGCGCCAGCTCGTCGCGCACCGCGGTCGCGATGGCCGTCGGGTCCCGGACGCAGGTGACCGGACTGGTCGCCGCCGCCGGCGTCGTCGTGCTGATAATCGCGGTCCCCGGTGCGATCGAGCGGATGCCGGCCCCGACGCTCGCCGCGATCGTGATCAGCGCGTCGTTCGGGCTGTTCGACTTCGCGGGATGGCGGTGGCTGCTGCGGGTGCGGCGGTCGGAGTTCCTCCTGTCCGCCGCGACCGCCCTCGCCGTCCTCACCGTGGGCGTCCTCGAGGGCATCGGGGTCGCGATCGCACTCTCGCTGGCGAACTTCGTCCGCCGCGCGTGGCGGCCCCACTTCGCGGAGCTCGGCAAGGTCGCCGGCGTCCCCGGCTACCACGACCGAGCCCGGCACCCGTCCGCGCGCGTCACCGACGGGCTGCTCCTGCTGCGCTACGACGCACCGCTCTTCTTCGCCAACGCAGCGGACTTCGGGCGACGGCTGCAGGCGCGACTGGCCGACGCCGACCGACCCGTGGACCGGATCGTGGTCGTGGGCAACGCGATCACCGACATCGACTCGACCGGCGCCGAGGTGCTGGTCGAGGTGCTCGACAACCTCGACGGTCGCGGCGTCACGTTCGCCTTCGCCGGGCTGAAGGACCCCGTGCAGGACCGGCTGCGCAACTACGGCCTGCACGAGCGGATCGGCGACGCCAACTTCTTCCCCAACACGATCTCGGCCGTCGAGGCCCAGCATGCGGACCGCGTCGACCCGTCGGACTGACACCGGCCCCTGTGGGCGGCCTACCTTCGCGTCCACACACCCACGAGGACGACCATGAGCATCGACGACGTCGCCACCCCTGCCGACGAGCCGACCCCGAAGCGCCAGCGCGGACCGAAGCGCCGGACCACCTTCGGCCTCGGTCTCGTGGTCGGGCTGGTCCTGGGCGTGGCCGGCGGGATCGTCGTCCCCGACCTGTTCCCGGAGGGCGAGCCGGACTGCGTGCGACCACAGCAGGTGACGTGGAGCCAGACCGCCGAGGGCAACGTGAGCCTCCAGGTCGACTACGAGGGTGACGGCACCGGCGGCTGCGACGCCAACATCGTCTTCTCCGAGGCCCCGCGGCCGTGAGCGGCCGCACGCACGACGTCGTCGTCTTCGGCGCGACGGGGTTCACCGGCCGGCTCGTCGCCGAGCACCTCGCCAGCCGTGGCGAGGCGGCAGGAGCCTGGGCCATCGCCGGGCGCAACGCGGAGAAGCTCGCCGCGGTCGCCGCCGACCTCGGCGTCGAGGTCCCCCAGCTGGTCGTGGACGCAACGGACCACGAGCAGGTCGCCGCCATGGCCGCCTCGACGAAGGTCGTGTGCACGACCGTCGGTCCGTACGCGCGGTTCGGCGAGCCCCTCGTACGCGCGTGCGCCGAGGCGGGGACCGACTACGTCGACCTGACCGGGGAACCGCAGTGGGTCCGCCGCATGATCGACGCCCACCACGACACCGCCGTCGCGTCGGGCGCGCGGCTCGTCCACTGCTGCGGCTTCGACTCGATCCCCTCCGACCTCGGCACGGCGTTCGCCCAGCAGACGATGCACGAGGTGCACGGCACCCACGCGTCGCGCGTGCGGCTGCGGGTCAAGGGCGCCCGCGGCGGTGCCTCCGGTGGGACGCTCGCCAGCATGGTCCAGGTCATGGAGGAGGCTGGCGCCGACCCGGCCGTGGCCCGGGTCGTGGCCGACCCGTACAGCCTGCTCCCCGCAGGCGAACGCGTCGGTCCGCACGTGGCGACCTCCGCGCGGCCGACCTACGACGAGACCTTCTCGTCGTGGACCGGCCCGTTCGTGATGGAGATGATCAACGCGAAGGTGGTGCGCCGCACGAACGCGCTGCTCGGCTACCCGTGGGGCCGCGAGTTCGTCTACGGCGAGGCGGTCCTGACCGGCGACGGCATCGCCGGACGCGCCCGCGCGACGGCGATCGCGGCAGGCACCGGCGGTGGCGCGCTGGCGCTGTCGAACCGCCTGGTGCGCGACCTTGCCGACCGGGTGCTGCCCGACAGCGGCACCGGGCCCGACGCCGCCGCCCGCGAGGCCGGTTTCTTCGACATGCGCATCGTCGCCGAGCACCCCGAGGACCGCAGCAGGGACGTCGTCGTCAAGGTCACCGGCGACCGTGACCCGGGGTACGGCGCGACGTCGCGGATGCTCGGGGAGGCGGCGCTGACCCTCGCACAGGGCGAGTCGGCCGTCGGCGGCGGGTCGTGGACCCCGGCCAGCGCGCTGGGTGGTGCGCTGCGGGCCCGTCTGGTGGACCATGCCGGGATGACGTTCGAGGTCGTCTGAGGGGCGAAGGGCCCCGGGGGCCGGGCCGCTGGCCCCTTCCGGTGTCGTGCGTCGCGCGGCGACGGTGACGGATGGCCCCCCGAGGATCGCCCGTGACTACCCCGCTGCGTGACCGTCCGACGCCGACGGGCACCGGACTGTCCGGCGACGAGGCAGCCCGTCGGCTCGCCGAGCACGGCCGGAACGAGCTGCCCCGCGCCGAGACCGCGTCGCTGGCCGTACGCGCCCTCGCCCAACTCCGCGAGCCGATGGCGGTGCTGCTGGTGGCCGCGGCGACCATCTCCGGCGCGGTGCTCGGCGAGGTCGTGGACGCGGTCGCCATCGTGCTGATCGTGCTGGTCAACGCCGCGATCGCGCTGGTCCAGGAGGGCCGTGCGGCCGAGGCCCTCGCAGCGCTGGAGGAGCTGGAGGCGCCGACGGCCACCGTCGTCCGAGACGGGCGCCAGCGAGTCGTGGACGCAGCCGTGCTCGTCCCGGGCGACCTCGTCCTCGTGCAGGCCGGCGACCGTGTGCCGGCCGACCTCGAGCTGGTTGCCGGCGACGGGCTCGAGGCGGACGAGTCGATCCTGACCGGCGAGTCGCTGCCGACCGCCAAACGTGCCGGCGGCGCGACGGCCCCCGACGTCCCGATCGGCGACCGCGACGGGCTGCTGCACAGTGGGACGTTCGTCACCCGTGGCGCGGGCCGCGGCGAGGTCGTCGCCACCGGCGCGCAGGCCGCGCTCGGCGCGATCGCGCAGCAGCTCGCCGAGATCGAGCGCGAACCCACCCCCCTGCAGCGACAGCTCGCCGGCCTGACCCGGCGGCTCGGTGGGGCCGCCGTCCTCGTGGCCAGCGGCACGTTCCTCCTGATCCTGCTCCGCAACGGGTCGGGCAGCGCCGACGACGCGTTCCTGACGGCCGTGGCGCTGGCGGTCGCCGCGGTGCCGGAGGGACTGGCGGCCGTGACCAGCGTCGCCCTGGCGCTCGGGGTCCGTCGCATGGCGCGACGTGGGGCGATCGTGCGGCAACTGCCGGCCGTCGAGACGCTCGGGGCCGTCGACGTCCTCGTGGTCGACAAGACGGGCACCCTGACCGAGAACCGGATGCGTCTGGCCTCGGTGACGACGCCCGACGGCGCAGGCCACGCCCCGGACGCCCTCCCGGACGCCGTCGCCGACGCACTCCTCGACGTCGCCGTCCTGTGCAACGATGCCGAACTGGACCCACCCACCGGCGACCCGACCGAGCAGGCCCTGCTGGCGCTGGCCACACCGGACCGCGCAGCCGCACTGCGCGACACCCGGCCACGTCTGGCAGCCGCGCCGTTCACGTCCGAACGCATGCGGATGAGCACGGTGCACGACCTCGGCGACGGGCCGTGGCTGCTCGTCAAGGGCGCGCCCGAGCAGGTGCTGCCACGGTGCAGCCACGTCCTCGACGGCACCACGTCGCGTCCGGCGACCCCGGCCGACCACGCACGCCTGCTGGCAAAGGCCGAGGAGCACGCCGCCCGCGGGGAGCGCCTCCTCGCGCTGGGCCGGCGGCGACTCCCGGCGGTGCCGACGGACGTCGAGGCTGCCGAGCGGGAGCTGACCGCGATCGCCCTGGTCGCCCTGCGAGACCCGCCCCGCGACCATGCGGCCACCTCGGTGGAACAGGTCCGCTCCGCCGGGGTGACCCTGCTGATGGCCACGGGCGACCACCCTGCGACCGCCCGTGCGATCGCCGACGAGGTGGGGATCGCCACCGACCGCTGCCTCGCCGGCACCGACCTGGATCACGACGGCGTCCCGGACGAGCCCACGGACGTCGGGGTGTACGCCCGGGTCGCCCCCGAGCAGAAGCTCGCGCTCGTCGACAGGCTGCAGGCGTGCGGGCACACCGTGGCGATGACGGGCGACGGTGTGAACGACGCACCGGCCCTCCAGCGGGCGGACATCGGCGTGGCGCTCGGAGCGAGTGGGAGCGACGTCGCCCGTGCGGCCGCGGCGCTGGTCATCACCGACGACGACCTCGCCACGATCGTCGCGGCGGTCCGCGAGGGCCGGGGGATCTACGACAACCTGCGCAAGGTCGTCGACTACCTCGTGGCCAGCAACCTCGCGGAGGTCACGGTCGTCATCGCGACCCTCCTGCTGCTGCCCGCCTTCGGTGTCCCGCTGTTCCCGCTGCAGCTGCTGTGGATCAACCTCCTGACCGACGGGCTGCCGGCGCTGGCGCTCGGTGTCGACCCGGTCGACGACGACCTGATGCAGCGGCCCCCACGTCGCGCCAGCGACCGGCTGCTCGGCCTCCCCCACCTGCGCCGGCTGGCGCTGCGTGCGGTGGTCCTCGCCGGCGGCGCGCTCTGCGGCCTCGCGATCGCCCGTGCCGAGGGACTCCCGACGCCGGAGGCCCGGACCGTGCTGTTCACCAGCCTCGTGGTCGCCCAGGTCCTCTACGCATTCGTCGTCTCCCGCCGCCCGTTCTCGGGCGACCGCAACACGTGGTTGGTCTGGTCCGCCATCGGCGCCCTGGCGCTGCACGGGGTGATCCTCGTCGTCCCGGCGGCCCAGATCGTGTTCGACACCGTCGTCCCGTCAGCGGCAGCACTCGGGGCGATCGCGGTCGGGGGGCTCGTCCCCCCGGTGGTGCTCGCGATGGTGAAGCGGACCCGGCACTGGTGACGGGGGACGTCGGTCCCGGTTGCACGGGACGGTTCTCCGTGGTCGCGGCGACGTCGCTGGGTCACCGTGTCGTGGCAACCGAACCCAGAGGTGCACGACGATGACCAGCCAGACCACCGAGGCCCCGCAGCCGTTCCACGACATCATCGACGGACTGCGCGAGCCGACCCGCGAGTTCCGCCGCGCGGCCGGCGACGCATGGGCGGGCTTCGGCGAGCTCCACCGGGCGGCGGTCGCGGACGGCACCGTCAGCGCCTCGATGAAGGAGCTCGTCGCCCTCGCGATCGCGGTCGCGACGCACTGCGACGGCTGCGTCGCGTACCACGCGAAGGGTGCGGCGGTGAAGGGTGCGACCCGTGAGGAGGTCGTCGAGGTCCTCGAGGTCGCCCTGCTGATGGCCGGCGGACCGGCCTCGGTCTGGGCCCCGCGGGCGCTGGCTGCCTTCGACGAGTTCGCGGACTGACGCAGCGCCCGTGCCCCGATCGCCGGCTGGCGTCGGGGTGCGGGATCAGGTGCGGTGGTCGTCACGGTCGTGGAGGTCGTGGGGCGGGCAGGTCCAGCCGACCGGCACCAGGTCCGGTCCGGGCGGTTCGGTGTGGTCAGGCGGCGGCGCCAACGGCGGCGCAGCCCAGACAGGCAGCAGCGACGGGTCACGGCGCGGCGGCGGCCGGGCACCGATCGGCATCGTCCCGATCTCGGTCCCCGTCCGGCTGTTGGTCCACGTCACCAGCCCGGTCTTCGGGTCGAGGTGGATCTGCCAGCCCAACCGGTGCACGTAACGAAGATGATGGAACGAACACAGCCCGATGAGGTTGTCGGGTGCGTGGGTCCCGCCGCGAGACCGCGGGACGATGTGGTGGACCTGCATCCGGGCCCGCCCGCAGTCGGGGAACCGGCAGCCCCGGTCCCGCCGCAGCACCGCACGGCGAACCTTGTCCGGGACGTCGTCGGCGTCGACCGCGAGCTCGTCCAGCGGCCGGGCCCCGTCACGAAGTTGGATGATGTGGTCGGCCTGGTCGGCGAGCGTCGCGAGGAGCCGCTGCGAGATCGGGACCATCGTCCGGTTCGTGCCGACGGCACGCAGCTGCTGGCCGAACCGGTCGACCGTGGCGTCGGCGACGTCGACGTGCCACACCACCGTGGGCCGCGCCGCACGGCCGCCGCCCAGATCACCGGCGAGGAACGCCTGGGCGATCCGGACCGACGCACGGGCGCGGGCCCGCTGGACGCCGAACTGGGCGACCTCTGCGGGGTCGATCTCGGCGTCCATCGCGGCCATCTCGGTGGCGTACCCAACCGGACCGAGGGTCTTGCCGATGAACCCACCCCCGTCGAAGTCCTGCTGCGCCACCACCCGCTCACCGGACGTGAGCCGCCGTTCCTGTCGGCTGCGCCACCCGGGCGCCTTCAGCTCCTCGACCAGCAGCTCGACCTGCACCACCCAGCCGTGTAGCCGCCCTTCGTGGGCCAGCTGTTCGGCCAGCGACGCCCCTTCGGCGTCGAGCCGCGCCAGCAGTTCCCCGTTGTAGGCGGCCGTGGCGGTGATGAACCCGGCGAGCTGGTCGAACGACAGCACCCCGGCCGCGAACAGCTCCGCCACAGCAGGGACAGCGGGAAGGCGCCGCGCAACCGCAACAAGCCGCCTCGCCAGCGGCCGGGGCAGCCCGGCCTCCCACACCAGGTAGTCCTCCACCGTGCACCCAGCGGTGGCGGCGGTGCCGCCCCACCGCAACGCCTCGCACGTCAACTCGAGCAGCCGCGCATGCGCGCCGTGCAGCACGGCAGCGGTCTCATCGATCGCTCGCAGCGGGGACCCGTCGGCGGCCACATCAGGGCCGCCGTGGTCCGGCTGGTCAGGGCTCGAGCGCATGACCAGAACATACGTACGACCTGTGACACCCGACCGACGAGATCCCAGCAGCCTGTGGACAGCGCACCAGCCGGTCGGGTCCTCCCCACCCGTGAGCTTCGTCGCCCGTCTCCCGTGCTTGTTCGCGTGACGTGACCGGCGACGCCGCCCTGCACGCACCGAGCCCGAGACGCAGCGCGGCCCGTCGGCATCGCACCGCACGCAGCGTGCCCCGTCCCCCGGTTCACCCGCCCGGTGACCACAGCCTCGTGCCGGGGTGGAACTGGCTCCAAGCGAACCAGTAGGCCTCGTTGGCGACCAGGGGGGTGCCGTCCGACGCGGCTGCGACCAGACCGCCACCGTCGCTGTCGAGCCGCACGCCGGCCGCCGACACCTCGCGCCCCATCTGCAGGGCGGCCCGCGCGGCCGCGGCGTCGAAGGCCACCGACGTACCGTCCGGCGCCTTCACACCGACGACGAGGCGCTGCGCAGGCAGACGCGCGTCGATCTGGCCGACCGGGAAGACGGGCCCGTCCACGTCGCGGTCGCCGAGGGGGTCGCGGTCGTACGTCCGACCGATGCCTCCGTCCTCGGCGACGATCGTCGTGCCGGGGTGGGCAGTCCGCCACTCCCCCCAGGTCGCGGTCACGACCGTCACGGGCTGCAGCACGACCCCGGCTCGACGCAGCGGTCCAGCAACGGCACGGCCGGTGAACGTGTCGATCATCGACCGGGTCCCGAGGTCGAACATCACCTTGTTCGACCGGTGCAACAGCC
>JBFKQZ010000016.1:0-22645 GCA_041627475.1 Nitriliruptoraceae bacterium
CGCACGACCGCTCGACCGGACCACCCGGCCGGCAACGCGCTGCACCTCTCGGTCCCGCTGACGGCCGGCACGGCGGCGGCTGCCGTCGCCGGTCTCGACGAGCGCTTCCCGACGGGTCGGGCACGCGTGGTGGCGCCGCTGGACCCCGCAGGCGTCCCGGCGGTGACGGGACACGACCCGTCCGTCGTGCAGGTCCTGCGCCGCACCGGAGCCGCGGGTCCGGGCCGCGGTGACCTGGCGATCGGCGCCCCCGCGGACGACCGGGCGTGGCACGGCCTCACGGTCCTGCACCGTCACGCCGCCCCGGCGGGTGAGGACCGTGCCCGCGGCGCGGCCGACGACCGGCTGCGGTGGTGGGTCGACGGCCTGCGGCGACTCGTCGGCGAGGGGCGCGCCCGCGTGCTGCGTGCGGAGCGCTTCGGGACACCGGTCGCGGCCGGGGTCCTGTACTGGGCGCCGGGTGCCGCCGTCCCCGACGGGCAGGCTGGCCTTGCCGTCGTCGCGGACGTCGTGGTCCACCCGGCACACCGTCGTCTGGGCATCGCGCGAGCGATCACCGACCGCCTCGTCACCGACCACCTGGGGGACTTCCCCCGTGCCTGCGTCACGGGGCTGTGGGAGCACGCGGGTGCCGCGCCGCCGCCCGCGACGCCCAGCGGGTGGGAGACGGCGGAGGAACTGGCCGTCCTGACCCGCGTCGGGGACGGTCCGGACGGGGCCCGCCGCTAGCCTCGGCGTCCGCCGCCAGGAGTAGCACGTGGACACCATCCGCATCGGGATGCTCGGGTGTGGCGTCGTCGGACGCGGCGTCGTCGCGCTGCTGACCGACATCCGTCACGACCTCGAACAGCGCGTGGGTGCCGAGCTGCAGCTCGTGCGCGTCGCCGTGCGCGACACGTCGGTCGACCGTGGTCTGCCGGACCACGTCGAGGTGACCGACGACGCCATGGCCGTCGCGACCGCCGAGGACGTCGACCTCGTCATCGAGGTCATCGGCGGCGTCGACGGGACCGGCGAGTACGTCGAGGCCGCACTACGGGCGGGGACCCCGGTCGTGACCGCCAACAAGGCCCTGGTGGCCGAGCGCGGTGCCCTGCTGCACGCCACGGCCGACGCCAGCGGCGTCGACCTGCTGTACGAGGCCGCGGTCGGTGGCGCGATCCCGATCGTGCGGCCGATGCGGACCTCGCTCGCGGGCGACCGCATCCGCCGCCTCGTCGGGATCCTCAACGGCACGACCAACTACATCCTGACACGGATGAGCAACGAGGGCGCCTCCTACGAGGACGTGCTCGCCCGCGCGCAGGCGCTGGGCTACGCCGAGGCCGACCCGAGCGCCGACGTCGACGGCCACGACGCCGCGGCCAAGCTCGCGATCCTCGCGGGCATCGCCTACGACACCGTCGTGCCCGGCGGGGACGTGCCCCGTGAGGGCATCACCGGCGTGACCGCACGCGACATCAAGGTCGCCGACGACCTCGGGTACGTCGTGAAGCTGCTCGGCATCGCCACCGACGAGCACGGCGAGGTGGCCGTCCGGGTCCACCCGACGTTCCTCCCCAAGGACCACCCGCTGGCCGGCGTCGACGACGCGTTCAACGCGGTCTACGTCGAGGCCGACGCTGCGGGCGAGCTGATGTTCCTCGGTCGCGGCGCAGGGTCGCTGCCCACCGCGTCGGCGGTCGTCGGCGACGTGGTCGAGGCCGCGATCAACCTCGTGCAGGGCACGACCGCACCGCTGATCTCGCGGCACGCGGACCGGCCGGTCCGGGCGCTCGAGACGATCGAGACGCAGTACTACGTCCGGCTCGACGTCGAGGACGAGCCCGGTGTGCTCGCCGACGTCGCGCGGACCTTCGGGCGGCACGACGTGTCGATCGCCCAGGTCCACCAGGACGCCGTGGCCGACGGCATGGAGCTGGTCATCGTGACCCACCGCGCGCTCGAGGCGTCGCTCCAGGCGACGGTCTACGACCTCGAGACGAACACGGACGGCGTGCGCACCGTGGCGAACGTCCTGCGGGTCGAGTCGGAGGTGTCGGCATGAGCGTCAGCCCGAACCCGCCCGGCCACTCCGGCACGACCGAGGCGTCGGGCGGCGGCGACCTCGCCGGCGGCCGGCACGTGTGGCGCGGGATCATCGAGGAGTACCGCGACCGCATGCCGGTCAGTGACGACACGCCGATCGTGACCCTCCGCGAGGGCGGCACGCCGCTCATCTACAGCTGCCAGCTGTCGGAGGAGACCGGCGCGCAGGTGTGGCTGAAGTACGACGGCGCCAACCCGACCGGGTCCTTCAAGGACCGCGGGATGACGATGGCGATGACCAAGGCCGTCGAGGGCGGCGCCAAGGCCGTCATCTGCGCCTCGACCGGCAACACGTCCGCGTCGGCGGCGGCGTACGCCGGGTACGCCGGCCTCGTCTGCGGTGTCATCGTCCCGGCCGGCAAGATCGCGCTCGGCAAGATGGCGCAGGCGCTGGTGCACGGCGCACGCGTGATCCAGATCGAGGGCAACTTCGACCAGGCGCTGTCGATGTGCCGGACGCTCGACGAGAAGTTCCCCGTCGAGCTCGTGAACTCCGTCAACCCGTACCGCATCGACGGGCAGCGCTCGGGTGCGTGGGAGATCTGCGACCAGCTGGGTCGTGCCCCGGACGTGCACTGCATGCCGGTCGGCAACGCCGGCAACATCACCGCCTACTGGCGGGGCTACAAGGAGTACAGGGCGGACGGTCTGATCGACGACCTGCCGGTCATGCGGGGCTGGCAGGCCGCCGGGGCCGCGCCGATCGTCGAGGGCGCCGCGGTCGAGTCGCCCCGGACCATCGCCACCGCGATCCGCATCGGCAACCCCGCGTCCTGGGAGTTCGCCGAGGAGGCGCGCGACGAGTCCGGTGGGTCGATCCGCAAGGTCACCGACCGCGAGATCCTCGCGGCCTACCGCCGTCTCGCCCGCGAGGGTGTCTTCTGCGAGCTCGCCAGTGCGTCGAGCGTCGCCGGGCTGCTGAAGCTCCACGAGGCCGGCGAGCTCGAGCCCGACCAGACCGTCGTGTGCGTGCTGACCGGCCACGGGCTCAAGGACCCCGACTGGGCGGTCGCCGGTGCCTCCAAGCCGCCGACGATCCCGATGGACGTCGACCGCGCCGCCGAGCTCCTGGACCTCCAGTGACGTCGGAGCGAGCGGCGGTCGCCGTGCCGGCGACGACGGCGAACCTCGGGCCGGGGTTCGACGCGTTCGGTGCTGCCCTCGCGCTGCGTGCGACGTTCACCGCCGTCGACCCGGCCAGCCAGGACACCCGGGTGCGCAGCACCGGCGACGGCGGGGACGACCTGCCGACCGGTGACGACAACCTCGTCTGGCGCTCGCTGGTTACCGCCTGCGAGCACTTCGGCTGGGACGTCCCCGATGTGGGGGTCGTCGTCGACAGCCCCATCCCGCAGGCACGGGGGCTGGGCTCGTCGTCGGCCGCGATCGTCGGGGGGCTCGCGCTCGCGCGGGTCCTCGCGGGGGCCGACGCCTCGGTCGAGGTGCATGACCACGCGGTCGGCGACCGCGAGCTCGTCCGGCTCGCGACCGAGCTCGAGGGGCACCCCGACAACGTGGCCCCGGCGGTGCTGGGCGGTCTCGTCGCCTGCGCGACGACCGACGACGGTGAGCTCGTCACACGGCTGGCCGCACCGCCGCAGGGGCGCCCCGTGCTGCTCGTCCCCGCGGGGCACTCGCTGACGGCCGAGGCACGCGGTGTGGTGCCGGCATCCCTCGACCGCGACCAGGTCGTGGCACAGACGGCCCGTGCCGGGCACGTCCTGGCCGGTCTCACCGGCGCGTGGCCCGTCGACGCCCGGCTCGCGGGCGACCGTCTCCACGAGCCCGCCCGGCTGGCGGCGCTGGGAGCGCCCACGTCCGACCTGCTCGAGCGGCTCCGGGCGACCGGCCACCACGCCTGGCTCTCCGGGGCCGGACCATCGCTCGCGGCCGTCGTGCCGCCCCGTGCGGGTGGCCTCCCGGCTGCGCTGACCGAGGCGGCCACGGCCGCCGGCTTCGAGGTCCACGTGCTCGACTGGGACCGGCAGGGCGTGCGCGCCTGCGTGCCGGACGGGTGCGGCGTCGCCGGCTCCCCGGGCTGCGCGGACTGCCCGCTGCCGTCGCTACGCTGACCGACGGGTTCCCCGCATCGTCCGATGCGGCCCCCGGGCCCGGCACCACATGGTCGCCGCGCCACGCTCGAGAAGCACGGTCGGGTGTCCTCTGCGACCCCGGACGACGCACCAGGGGTGCGCGTCCGGCGCCCTGCCGTCCCGCCTCCCGGGCCTCTCCGCCTCCCAGCTCGACGCTCCCCGAAGGTGCCGCCACATGGACCGTTCCACCCTCGAGCGCAAGTCGGTCGACGACCTGCGCGAGATCGCCAAGCAGCTCGACCTCAGCGGCGTGGGCCGCCTGAGGAAGGCTGACCTGATCGACACGATCATCGGCGAGATGGACGATGCGGGTGACGACGAGGACGGTGACGACGCCCGCGACAGCGCGCGCGACGAGGTCATCCAGCGCCGTCGCTCGAGGACCCGCAACCGCACGAACGGCAACGGCAACGGCGGGACCGACGACGACGGTGACCGCGAGGACGCCGACGACTCGGCGGACGACGCGGACGTCGACGGTGACGACGACAGCGACGACGACGCCGACAGCAGCAGCAACGGCCGCTCGCGCGCCCGCTCCCGTGACCGTCGCAAGCGCAGCCGCAACCGCCCCAGCGAGCTCGACGGCCTCGAGGAGCGCGAGGGCGTGCTCGACCTCCTCCCGGAGGGCTACGGGTTCCTCCGCACGACGGCCTACGTCTCGGGCGACAAGGACGTCTACGTCTCGCAGTCCTACGTCCGCCGCTTCAACCTCCGCCGCGGTGACCTCCTCGGCGGTCCGGTGAAGTTCAACAAGGGCAACGACAAGTTCCCGGCCCTGGCCCGGCTCGAGACCTGCGAGGGCGAGGTCGTCGAGAACGAGCACGACCCCATCCTGCGGGACCGCCCGGACTTCGTCGACCTGGACGTGGTGTTCCCCGACGAGCAGCTCGTGCTCGGCGACGGGGGCTCCCCGGTCCTGCGCGCGATCGACGTCTTCGCGCCGCTCGGACGCGGGCAGCGTGCGCTGCTGCTCACGCCGCCGGCGGCGGACGCCGGTGCGCTCGTGCGTGCCATCGGGGGGGCGCTGGCGGACGACGACGGCATCGACCTCTTCGTCGCGCTGGTCGACGCCCGTCCCGAGGAGATCACCGAGTGCGAGCGGACGCTGGACGCCGAGGTCGTCGGCTCGCCGCTGGACGCACCTGCCGAGGACCACGTCGCTGCTGCCGAGCTGGTCGTCGAGCGCGCCAAGCGACTCGCGGAGCGCGGTCGCGACGTGGTCGTCCTGTTCGACTCGCTGTCCCAGCTCGGCCGGGCCTACAACCTGGCCGGCTCGTCGTCCGGTCGCTCGCTGCCCGGCGGTCTGGACACCGGTGCGATCGCACCGCTGAAGCAGCTGTTCGGCAGCGCACGCAACATCGACGGCGAGGGCTCGCTGACGCTGCTGGCGCTGACCGGGCTGGACCCGGAGTCCGAGACGGACCGCACCATCCTCGACCACCTGCGTGGTGCCGGCAACGCGGAGCTCCACTTCGCGCCGTCGCTCGGCGCCGACGGGGAGCTGCCGGCGCTCGACGTCGCCCGCTCGGGCACGCGGCGCAACGAGGCGCTCGTGGGGGACGAGGCTGCACGTGCGGCCGGTGAGGCGCGCAGCCTCCTCGCCCAGCTCGACCCCGGCGCCGCCTGGGCGCTGCTGGCGGCCGAGCTGGCCGACGACGGGACCGTCGAGGACGTCCTGGCCGCCGCGCGCGACGCGGCCGGGTGAGTCAGTCGCTCGTGGCGGTGGCCTCGTCCGCGGCAGCCGCGGCGGCGCGGGCGGCCTCCGGCCCCAGGCCGGCGGCTCGCCCCTCGGCGACGAACGCCCGGATCTCCTCGACCGACGGCACCGCGAGCTGCACGGCCTCGCAGTAGGCGCGGGCGCCGGCGAGCGAGCGGAAGTCTGCCCGGACCTCCGTGGTGCGGCCGTCGACCGGGTTGCGCACCGTGAGGGTCGTGTCCATGCCGCTCGCGGCCTGGCTGACGGTCGTGCCGTGGTTGGGCAGGCCGACGGTGGCGGCCACGAGGCCGCTGGGGGTGCATGCGGCGACCTCGCGCACGACCTGGTCGTCACGCAGGTCGACGCGGAGGTTCTGCTGGCGGTCCACGCGGGCGCGGTAGGCGCCGGACCCGAAGGTCTCGATCACCACGTCGAAGCTCTCGGTCGGCGTGCTGATGACCACGGCGCCGAGCACCCGGCCGTCCTGGTCGAACGACAGCCGGACCACGACGTCCTCGGGGACGTCGAGCGCAGCGTCGCCGTCGAGCTCCGCCTCGATGGTGACCAGCCGGCTGCCGAGCTGGACCTCGTACACCCCTGCTGGCAGGGGGGCGGAGGCAGAGGCGCCGCGGGGCGGGACGAGCATCGCCAGCCCGACGATCACGAGGAACGTCAAGAGGACCGACGACGCGTGGATGCGTGTCGGGCCGCTGGGAGCTGGTGTCGGGTGCATGTGTCCATCAAGGTCTATGAACACCCTGTCATCGGCTCGTTCCGCCCCGGTCTTGAGGCAGGCCGACGACGCGTCAGAGCTCCTTCTGCAGCATCGCCACCCGTTGCTCGTCGCCGTAGGGGCGGAGCTCGGCGACCCGGCTGAAGCCGCGGCGCTCGTGGAAGGCG
This sequence comes from Nitriliruptoraceae bacterium, assembly GCA_041627475.1. Taxonomy (GTDB): domain Bacteria; phylum Actinomycetota; class Nitriliruptoria; order Nitriliruptorales; family Nitriliruptoraceae; genus JBFGFG01. Next base: position 6,781 of record JBFKQZ010000016.1, read on the forward strand.
AGCGAGCGGGGATTCGGTGGCGCGGTGTTGACCTCCGCACAGACCGCCGTGGCCCCCGCGCTCCTGCCGAGCTCCTCCCAGCGGTCGTAGAGCTCGTCGGCGAGCCCGGTGCCCCGGACCGTCGGTGCCAGGGCGATCCGGTCCACGTACGCGAACCGTGCGTGCCGCTCCGCGAACCAGCGGTAGTTGGGGCTGGCGTAGTCGTGCCCGGCCAGCAGTCCCACGAAGTGGGCCACGACCTCGTCGCCGTCGACGGCGACCCACCATGCGTCCGCGTGCGCCAGGAACAGCGACACGCGGTCGTCGTCGAGCGGCCCGACGGCCGGGACGTTCGCGGCGTTCAGCGTGCGGACCGCGGGCAGGTCCGTCGGCTGGACGCCGCGAACGACGATCACGGGTGACCGCTCCCGACGTCCACGGGCTCGCGCTCCTCGGCGTCGGCGCGGACCGAGGCCCACATGGTGATGCCGAGGATGACCGTGATGACCGTGAGGCTCACCGCGGTCGGCACGTGGTAGACCTCGAGCAGCATCATCTTGGAGCCGACGAAGACGAGGATCGCGGCAAGACCGCGGTCGAGGTAGCGGAACTTCTCCTTCATGCCGGCGAGCGCGAAGTACAGCGCGCGCAGACCGAGGATCGCGAAGGCGTTCGACGCGAAGACGATGAACTCCTCACGGCTGACCGCGAGGATCGCCGGGACCGAGTCCACCGCGAAGATGACGTCGGTGAACTCGACGAGGACCAGGACGGCGAACAGCGGCGTCGCGAGCAGCTTCCCGTCGATCCGCGTGAAGAACTTCTGGCCGTCCATCTCGTCGGTCGACGGGATGACGCGCCGGACGAACCGCAGGACCGGGTTGTTGGCCGGGTCCGGCCCGTGCGACTCGGACCTGACCAGTCGCCACGCGGTCACGAGCAGCAGTGCACCGAAGACGTACAGCAGCCAGCTGAACCGCTCGAGGAGCGCGACGCCGGCGAAGATGAAGATGGCGCGGAGCACCAGTGCCCCGAACACGCCCCAGAACAGGACGCGGAACTGGTAGCGGTTGGGCACCCCGAAGAACGAGAAGATCACCGCCCAGACGAAGACGTTGTCGATCGAGAGGCTCTTCTCGATGAGGTAGCCCGCGTAGTACTCGGAGGCGGCATCGGTGCCGAACCCCCACCACACCACGAGCCCGAACGCGAGCGCGATGGCGATCCACACGGCGGACTCGACCAGGGCCTCGCGGACCGGGATCTCGTGGGGCACGCGGTGGACGAGGTAGAGGTCGGCCAGCAGCATGACGACGATCGAGACGACCAGGGCGATCCAGGCCCACCCGGGCACGTCGATCTGGGCGAAGCTGCCGCCGGGGGCGGCGTCTGCGGCGAGGAGGAGCACGTTCAACGTTCCAGTTCTCTTCTCAGGTTGCGCAGCTGGATGCGGAGGACGACGTTGGCGATCGTCCACCAGGCCAGCTGCTCGGCGCGTGAGGGAAGTGTCACGCGATTGGTGTGGCGAACCAGGGTCCGGCCGTCGTGCTCGGTGAGCTCGATGACGGCGCGGTAGGGGATGCCCCGTTCGGCCTCGTCCCACTCGAGTCGGTGGGGACGGTTGGCGTCCACGGTGCGCATCCAGGTGGTCACGGCGGGCCTGCCCGGCCCCTGGCTCTGTCGGTAGCGGTAGACCGCGTCGACACCGGGTTCACCCTCGACGAGCTCGACATCGCTCGCGAGCGGACACCACAGCGGGTCGTTGCGGTTGTCGACCAGGAAGTCGAACACACGCTCGGCGGGGACGCGGAGCTGCGTCCTGACCGTCACCTCGTGCAACCGTGTGCCTCGTCTCGCTGTCGACGACCGTAACGGGGGACCCCGGGTGCGTGACCGGCGAAGTGTGCACCATCCGGGTCCGGACCGTGCAACGGCACGCGCTCGTGCTTGCCCTGGGTTGACAGGCCGGGTCGTGTGCGGTCCCGCACCGACCGGTCGCCCGTGGCGCACGACCCGGGTACGCTGGGCGCTCGCCGCCGGGTCCGGCGGCATTCGCGTGTCGCCGCCTGCGTTGCACCACACTGCAATCCTCCAGCCATGCAACCGGCGTGCTGACGCGACGCACGCCTCCAAGGAGCCTCCCATGAAGCAGGGCATCCACCCCGAGTACACCGAGACGACCGTCACGTGCTCGTGCGGCAACGAGTTCACGACCCGCGCGACCGTCGACACCATCAAGGTCGAGCTCTGCAACGAGTGCCACCCGTTCTACACCGGCAAGCAGAAGCTGGTGGACACCGGTGGTCGCGTCGACCGCTTCAAGCGGCGCATGGCCAAGGCCGAGGGCAAGAGCTGACGCTCCTCCCTCTGTGAGCGACGCCCACGACCACCCGCAGCTCGCCCCCGACTACTACGGCGGACAGGCCGTGATCGAGGGCGTGATGATGCGTGGTGCCGACACGTGGGCCGTCGCCGTGCGCCAGCCCGACGACTCGATCTGGGTCGAGACGCACGAGGTCAGCGACCTCCCCCGCCGCCGGCCCTGGCTGCAGAAGCCGATGCTGCGCGGCGTGTACACCCTCGGTGACTCGCTCGCGATCGGCACCAAGGCACTCGGCATCGCCGCCGAGCGTGCCTACGAGCCCGAGGAGGGCGAGGAGGAGCTCGGCTCGACCGCGACGACCGTCTCGTTGGTCGTCGCGCTGGTCGCGTTCATCGGCATCTTCATCCTCCTGCCGTCGGCGGCGACCAAGGGCATCGACGCCATCACGCCCGGCGCGATGGGCGACGGCGCGCTGTTCCACCTCATCGAGTCGCTGGTCCGCATCGCGATCTTCATCGGCTACCTGTTCCTGATCTCGCTCCTGGCCGACATCCGCCGCGTGTTCGAGTACCACGGCGCGGAGCACATGACGATCCACGCGTGGGAGCACGACGAGGTGCTCACGCCGGAGAACGTGGCGAAGTACCCGCCGGAACACGTCCGCTGCGGCACGAACTTCCTCATCATGGTGATGCTGCTCGCGCTGGTGGTCTACACCCTCGCGGGCGTGCTCGTCCCGGCACCCGACGGCGGCCTGGGCGTCGCGATCGCCTACCACGTCGCGCTTCGGGTGGTCCTGCTGCCGGTCGTGGCCGGCCTCGCCTACGAGGGGCTGCGCCTCGGTGCGCGCAACGGCGACAACGTGCTCGTCCGTGCCCTCGTGGCACCGGGCATCTGGCTGCAGAAGATCACGACCAGCCAGCCCGAGCGCGACCAGATCGAGGTCGCGATCCGCTCGTTCCAGGCGGTGGTGCCGCCGGAGAAGCTCGACGGTCGCGTGCCCGACCTGCCGTCGCGCCTCGCCGGGCCTGCGCCCACGGTCCCGCGCGACGAGGCCGCGGACGAGGCAGCCGCCGAGCAGGCCTGACGTGGACGAGGCCCTCGTCCAGCGGCTCGCCGACCTGCGCGACCGGCACGCCGAGCTCGAGGCCGAGCTCGCCGACCCCGCCGTGGCGGCGGACGGTCGTCGTGTGGCCGAACTGGCGACGGAGCACAGCGCGCTGGCCGAGGTCCTCGCGGTCGCCGACGAGCTGGCCGCCGTCCGCGAGGACCTCGACGGGGCGACCGAGCTGGCCGACGCCGCCGACGGCGACGACCGTGCTGCGTGGCGGGCCGAGGCCGACCGGCTCGAGGCACGCGTCGCGCCGCTGGAGGCGCGCCTGCGCCGGCTGCTGGTCCCGCGCGACCCCGACGACGGTCGCGGCGTCGTGCTCGAGGTCCGGGCCGCCGCGGGCGGCGACGAGGCCGGCCTGTTCGCCGGCGAGCTGGTCGAGATGTACCGCCGCTACGCGCAGGGCCGGGGCTGGCAGGTCGAGGAGCTGTCGCGCAGTGCCTCGGACATCGGCGGGGTGAAGGAGGCCGTCCTCGAGATCGCGGGGGAGGGCGTCTACGGGGCGCTCAAGCACGAGTCCGGCGTCCACCGCGTCCAGCGCGTCCCGGTCACCGAGTCGCAGGGACGGATCCACACCTCGACGGCGTCCGTGGCGGTGCTGCCCGCGGCCGAGGAGGTCGACGTCGACGTCCGTGACGAGGACCTGCGCATCGACGTCTTCCGCTCGTCGGGCCCCGGCGGCCAGAGCGTCAACACCACCGACTCGGCCGTGCGGATCACCCACGAGCCGACGGGGCTCGTCGTCACCTGCCAGGACGAGAAGTCCCAGCACCGCAACCGCGACAAGGCGCTGCGGATCCTGCGCTCGCGCCTGCTCGACGCCGAGCGTGAGCGCGCGGCGGGGGAGCGGGCCGACGCCCGCCGGGCCCAGGTCGGGACCGGTGACCGCTCGGAGCGGATCCGGACCTACAACGTCCCGCAGTCGCGGATCACCGACCACCGCATCGGGCTGACCGTGCACAACATCGACGAGGTGCTCGGCGGCGCGCTCGACGAGCTCGTCGAGGCGCTGGTCGACGCCGAGCGCGACGCGCGGCTCGAGGAGCTGGCAGCCGGCGGCGCGGCATGACCGACTCCCGGTGGGAGGTCGAGGAGGAGGTGACGCAGCGGCTCGAGGCTGCCGGCGTCCCGACCCCTGACGTCGACGCGCGACTCCTGCTCGACGCGATGGAGGAGCGGTTCGGGACGCTCGCCGGGTGTCCGGCCGGTGTCCTCGACGCGATGGTCGAGCGGCGCGCCGCCCGTGAGCCGCTGCAGGTCGTGCTGGGCCGCACGACGTTCCGGTGGGTCGACCTCGAGGTCCAGCGCGGCGTCTTCGTCCCGCGACCCGAGACCGAGGTCGTCGCCGGCCTGGCGATCGACGCGTGCACCGGGGTCGACCAGCCGCTCGTCGTCGAGCCGTGCACCGGCACGGGCGCCATCACCTGTGCGCTGCTCACCGAGGTGCCGGGCGTCCGGGTGCTGGCCACGGACGTCTCGGCCGACGCCGTGGCACTCGCCCAGCGCAACGTCGACCGCGTGCTCGCCGGCGACGCGAGCCCCGAGCGGTGGCGGCCGCGCGCCGGTGCGGACGCCGAGGTGCTGCACGGCCACCTCCTGGACCCGCTGCGCCAGCTCGGCCCGGGGATCGTCGGCAACGTCGACGTCCTGGTGAGCAACCCGCCGTACCTGCCCGCCGCCGACCTGCCGGCGATGGCCCCCGAGGTCGCCGACCACGACCCGCACGCGGCACTCTTCGGTGGCGACGACGGCCACGAGGTCGTCGAGGAGCTGCTCGTCGAGGCCGCCGTCTGGCTCCGCCCCGGCGGCACGGTCGTGCTCGAGATCGACGACCGCCGCGGTGCCGATGCCATGGGAGCCGCGGAGGCAGCGGGCCTGGTCGACGTCCGCCTCGAGCAGGACCTGACCGGACGGGACCGCGCCATCGTCGCAAGGCGCGCCTGACCGCTCCGCCCCATGAGCGGGTACCGATCCCGCCGGTGCGCGTTCGACTTCGTACCCACCCGTTCGCCGTGGCGGCGATCGGTAGCGTCCGTTCCCCGCTCTCCCGACGTCGCGAGGTCCTGATGTCCCGCCGGATCGTCGACGTCGCCGCTGATCGTGACGCGGCGTTCGAGCAGGCCGTGGCCGCGCTGCGCGACGGCAAGGTCGTGGTGCTGCCCACCGACACCGTCTACGCGGTCGTCGCGGACGCGTTCAACCCGACCGGGACGAGGCGCATCTTCGGTGCCAAGCGGCGGTCGCGGCGGTTCCCGCTGCCGGTGCTGGTGCGCTCGCCCAAGCAGCTGCTCGGCCTGTGCGACGAGGTCCCGAAGGCCGCCGACCGGCTCATGGCCGCGTACTGGCCCGGGCCGCTGACGATCGTCACGATGGCGCAGACCGAGATGCCGTGGGACCTGGGCGACAGCCGTGGGACGATCTCGCTGCGGATGCCGCTGGACGACCTGGTGCTCGACCTCGTCCGCGAGGTCGGGCCGCTCGCGGCGACCAGTGCCAACCTCTCGGGGCAGCCTGCGTCGACGACGCCGCAGGGTGCGCAGCAGCAGCTCGGCGACCTCGTCGAGGTCTACCTCGACGACGGACCACGGGCCGGTCGGGAGCGGTCGACCATCGTCGACCTCACCCGCGACGAGCCGGAGGTCCTGCGCGAGGGGCCGCTGCACTCGCCGGACGTCCTCGCCGTCGCCCGGGGCGAGCTCGACCCGCTCGAGGCGGCCGCCCGGGCGCAGCAGACCGCGCCGGTCGAGCCGGAGCCGGCGGCCGACGAGGACTGAGCACCCCCGGAGAACGAGCGATGGCGTTCGCTGTCGGCCGGGCGGGGGTCCGCAGTACGCTGTCGGACGCCCTCGACGCCCGTCCCCGCCCTTTCGTGAGGCCATCTGTGAGCGCGTTCTACGGTTCCGACCCCGCGGCCCTGGAGGCCACCGACCCCGAGGTCGCGGAGTACCTCCGCATCGAGGTGGAGCGCCAGAAGGGCAAGCTCCAGCTCATCGCGAGCGAGAACTTCGCGTCGCCCGCGGTGATGACGGCGACCGGTTCGGTGCTCACCAACAAGTACGCCGAGGGCTACCCCGGGAAGCGCTACTACGGCGGGTGCGGCGAGGCCGTCGACCCGATCGAGCAGCTGGCGATCGACCGTGCGAAGCAGCTCTTCGGCGCCGACCACGCCAACGTCCAGCCCCACTCCGGTGCGAGCGCGAACTTCGCCACGTACTTCGCCACCGTCATGCCGGGCGACAAGGTCCTGGCGATGTCGCTGCCGGACGGCGGCCACCTGACCCACGGGATGCGGCTGAACTTCAGCGGCAAGTGGTTCGACGTCGTCCCGTACGGCGTCCGTGAGGACACCGAGACCATCGACATGGACCAGGTGCGCGAGCTCGCGCTCGAGCACCGGCCCAAGCTGATCGTCGCCGGCTGGTCCGCCTACCCGCGCGAGCTCGACTTCCAGGCGTTCCGCGACATCGCGGACGAGGTCGGCGCCGTCCTGTGGTGCGACGCAGCGCACTTCATCGGCCTCGTCGCCGCCGGCGTCCACGCCAACCCCGTGCACTACTGCGACATCGTGACGTTCACGACCCACAAGACCCTGCGCGGTCCGCGCGGTGCGATCATCCTCACCAACGAGGAGTGGGCGAAGCCGATCGACAAGGCCGTCTTCCCCGGAACCCAGGGTGGGCCGCTGGAACACGTCGTGGCCGCCAAGGCCGTCGCGCTCAAGGAGGCCATGGAGCCGTCCTTCAAGGAGTACGGCCAGCGCATCCTCGACGACATCCGGGCACTCGCCGCCGGGCTCGCCGACCGCGGCTACCGGATCACGTCCGGTGGCACCGACACGCACCTGTTCCTCGCCGACGTCACGGCCAAGGACGCCGAGCTCACCGGCGCGATCGCCGAGGAGCGGTGCGACGCGGCCGGCATCGTGCTGAACAAGAACGGCATCCCGTTCGACAAGCACCCGCCGATGGTCACCTCGGGGATCCGTGCCGGCGCGTCGCTGGTCGCGACCCAGGGGATGGGCACCGAGGAGATGGCGCAGGTCGCGGACATGATCGACCGTGCCATCACCGGCTCCGACGACGACCGGGCGCAGGTGCGCGCGGAGGTCGCGGAGCTCGTCGCAGCGTTCCCGGCGTACTGAGCATCGTGTGACGCCGTTCCTCATCGTCGCAGCCGTGGCCTTCGTGGTCACGGCCGTCACGACGCCGCTCGTCGGGCGGCTGGCACGACGAGCGGGGGCGATCGACGCGCCGCACGACCCGCGCAAGGTCCACAAGGAGCCCGTGCCGACACTCGGTGGGCTCGGGATGATGGCCGGCTTCGTGGCGGCGCTCGGCGTCGCCGCGTTCCTGCCGGCGTTCCAGGAGCTGTTCGAGGTCTCCTCGGAGCCGACGGGGCTGCTCGCCGGCGTGGCCGTGATCGCCGTCGTCGGCGTGGTGGACGACCTGCGCGGCCTGCCGCCGAACCTCAAGCTGGTCGGGCAGATGGTCGCCGCCCTCGCGCCGGCCCTGTTCGGCATCCAGCTGGTCTACGCGTGGGTCCCCGGGCTCGACCTCGTGGTGCTGTCGAGCGACCTCGGCCTGCCGCTGACGCTGCTCGCGATGGTGGCCATGATCAACGCGGTCAACCTCATCGACGGGCTCGACGGCCTCGCAGCCGGCGTCGTCATGATCGCCTCGCTCGCGTTCTTCGCGTTCGCCTACGCCGTCGGCGGTGGCGTCACCGAGTCGCTGCCCTCGTCCGCCCCGCTCATCGCCGCGGGTCTGGTCGGCATCTCCGCCGGGTTCCTCGTGCACAACTTCCATCCGGCGAAGATCTTCATGGGCGACACCGGCTCGATGCTGCTCGGGCTCCTGCTGGCCTGTGCCGGGATCGCCTACGTCGGCCGCACCACGAACCCGAGCTACACGGACATCGCCGGCTCGGTGCCGCTGCTGGTGCCGGCCCTCATGCTGGCCATCCCGTTCCTCGACACCGCGCTGGCCATCGCACGGCGGACGATCAGGGGGACCGGGATCTCGGTGGCGGACCGTGGCCACCTGCACCACCTGCTGATGGCCTTCGGGCACTCGCACCGTCGGGCCGTGCTGGTGCTCTGGTACTGGTCGGCCATGCTCGCGGCCGCGTCGCTGGCGTGGGCCACGGTGTCCACGGAGACCCTCGTCGCCGGGACCACCGTCGCCCTCGCGATCGGCGTCGTGCTGACCGTCCTCGGCGTCCGCAGCGACCCCGTCGAGGCCGAGGATGCCGACGAGGACCGCAGCGGCGTCGTGGCCGGCTGACACCAGCGAGGACTTCGTGCACAGCGCACAGAGTCCTCGAGTCGGACCACCTCGGTGGCACGGCGCATGATGTGCGAGGACTTTGTGCGCCAGTGCACAAAGTCACCGGAAGGGTTGGCGAGCGCCGGACACGTTGCTAGCGTCCGCGTCATGGACGACGACCGACGACCTTCGAGGCTGGCACAGCTGAGCAAGCTGGACGATGGGTGGGCCCTGACGGCCGAGTTCATCTCCGCTGTTCTGACCTGGACCTTCCTCGGCTGGCTCGCCGACCGTTGGCTCGGCACCGACCCCTGGTTGGTCGCCCTGGGCGCCGTCCTCGGCTTCGCCGCCGGCATGTACCTCGCGTGGCTGCGCCACGTCAGACCCGCCGACGACCGAGCCTGACTCGACCCCGACCGACCACCCACGGGCAGCACGACCGCAACGCCCGCGAGGTGGCTCCTGCCACGAGAGCACCTGCACCAGATGACCACGCTCCCGCGCGACCTCACCGCCGTCCCCGCTGACGGCCCCGAGGTCGTGTTGTTGCGTTCGGCGCTGCAGGTCGCGCTCCCGCTGGCACTGGTCCTCGTCGCCGGCAGCTTCCTGCTGCGGGGCGTCGACGGTGGGATCACCGCGCTCGTCAGCGCGGCCGTGCTGCTCGCCCTGCACCTGGTGTCGGCGAAGGCCGCGGCCAGCGCCGGGAGGATCAGCCCGCAGGCACTCCAGGCCGTGACCCTGTTCGGGTTCCTCGGTCGTCTCGCGCTGTACGGGGTCCTCATCGCAGTGTTCAACGACGTCGAGGGCGTCGACGCGCCGGTGCTCGCCACCGTCGTCGTCGCCCTCACCGTCGCCATGCTCGCCGTCGAGGCGAAGGTGGCGGCGCGCTACTCCAAGTTCTGGTGGGACACCACCGAGACAGCGGCGTCCGCCGAGGCGGGCGTCCACGGAAAGGACCAAGCGTGACCACGATCCTCGCTGCCGAGGGTGTCGACGGCATCTCCTCGGACCTGAACGCGCTGTTCGAGTTCGCGCCGTTCGCGTTCGACGGGACCGCCTTCGCGCTCAACCGTGTCGGGCTGCTCTACCTGCTGTCGGCCGTGATCATCGGCCTGCTGCTGTTCGGGACGCTGAGCAACGCCAAGGTCGTGCCGACGCGCATGCAGACGGTGATGGAGAGCATCATCCTCTTCGTGCGCAACAACATCGCGATCGACGTGATCGGTCCGAAGGGCGCCCGCTACGCGCCGCTGCTGGTCGCGATGTTCCTCTTCGTCTTCATCAACAACCTCTACGGCATCACCCCGCTGGTGAACCTGCCAACCTCCGCCCGCATGGCACTGCCGGCGATGCTGGCCATCTTCAGCTGGTCGATCTTCATCTTCGCGGGCGTCAGCGAGCACGGTCCGAAGTACTTCCTCGAGGCGCTGATGCCGTCGGGCGTCCCCAAGGCGCTCTACGTCATCATCATCCCGATCGAGTTCGTCTCGACCTTCATCGTCCGCCCGCTCACGCTGGCCGTCCGTCTCTTCGCCAACACGATGGCGGGCCACATCATCCTCGCGATCATCTTCGTCGCGGCGAACCAGTTCATGTTCGACTTCGTGAACATGGAGATCGCCTCCGGCGTCGGTGGCTTCGTGCTCGGTGGCTTCCTGGCCTTCGCCGCGGGCCCGGTGATGATCCTCTTCGAGCTCGTCGTCGCCACCATCCAGGCCTACATCTTCACGATCCTCACGGCCGTCTACATCAACTCCTCGCTGTCGCACCACTGATGGCGAGCGACCCGGCCCCGGCCGGGTGACCGACCTGCCGACGCATCCGCGTCAGCACCAAGCGCCGCTCACCGCGGACTCCCGCCGCCCCCCCGGGCGGCAACCACCCACAACCGCCACCGCTCGAGGTGGCACCCAGAACCGCACCAAGGAGCACCCCCGATGGAGCACATCCTCGCCGCCGCCGCTGAGGCCGCGACCACCGAGTCGTCCAACCTGGGCAACGGCCTCGTCTACGGCCTCGCCGCCATCGGCCCGGGCCTGGGCATCGGCTTCCTCGTCGGCAAGACCGTCGAGGCGATGGCCCGCCAGCCCGAGATGCAGGGCCAGCTGCAGACCACCATGTTCATCGGTGTGGCCTTCGTCGAGGCGCTCGCGCTGTTCGGCTTCGTCCTCGCGTTCATCATCTGACACTGCTGGCCCGGCCGGGCGCCGGGCCCGCCGTGTGACGCGGACGACACGAAGGAGACCCCATGAACTACCTGATCCTCGCAGCCGAGGAGGGCGCCGACGCCGGCGCCTCCACGCTGCAGCTGATCCTGCCAGCGACCGCGGAGCTCGCGTACGGCGCAATCGCCTTCGTGATCGTCCTCGTCCTGGTCTCGCGGTTCGCGATGCCGAAGCTCAACGAGCTGCTCGACGAGCGCGCCGCATCGATCCAGGGCCAGATGGAGGAGGCCGACAAGGCCCGCCAGGAGGCCGCTGCCGAGAAGGCCGCGTTCCAGGCCCAGCTCGCCGACGCGAAGTCGGAGGGCAACCGCGTGATCGAGGAGGCCAAGCAGACCGCCGAGCAGCTGCGTCGCGACATCGTCGCGAAGGCAGAAGCCGAGGCCGAGGCCATCAAGGCCCGTGCCCAGGCAGAGGCCGACCAGGAGCGCGAGCGCCTGGTGTCGGAGCTGCGTGGTGAGGTCGGCCGCCTGTCGGTCGAGCTCGCCGGTCGCATCGTCGGCAAGGAGCTCGACGCGTCGGCCCACGACGACCTCGTCGACGAGTACATCACCCGGCTGTCGCGCACCAACTGAGCGCACGGCACACGACTGACCGAGGGGACATCCCATGAGCGAGCGGACCTCCGCCTACGCCGCAGCGATCCTCCAGATCGGGCGCGCCGAGGGCTCGCTGGACGCCGTCATCGACGAGCTCCAGCAGATCGCCCAGGCCGTCGCCGGCAACGACCAGCTGCAGAACACGCTGAGCGACCCGAAGCTGCCGCTCGGGCGCCGGCTCGGCCTGGTCGAGTCGGACGTGCTCGGCGCCGCCAGCAACGGCACGCGCGGTGCGCTCGCCATGCTGCTGGCTGCCGGTCACGGCGCCGACCTCGGGGACGTCACCACGGACCTGGCCCGGCTCGCCGCCGAGGACAGCGACCGTGAGCTCGCCGAGGTCACCGTCGCCGTGCCGCTGTCGGACGAGAAGCGCGCCGCGCTGCGGTCCGCGCTCGAGCAGGCCACCGGCAAGTCGCTGGAGCTGCAGGTCACCGTCGACCCGGACGTCGTGGGTGGTGTCCGGGCCGTGGTGGGCGACACCGTCTTCGACGGGTCGCTCGCACGCCGGCTGGCCGACGTCAAGACCCGCATCGGCGCCTGACGCCACGCCCCGGCGCCCAGCGCCACGAAGCAACGACTGCACCGCACTTCACAAGACCCGAGAGGAACAACGATGGCTGAGCTGTCGATCAGCGCGCGCGACGTCACCGCCGCGCTCAAGGACATGCTCGAGGGCTACGAGCCCTCGACCACCGAGGAGCAGGTGGGTCGTGTCGTGGAGACCGGCGACGGGATCGCCCGCATCGTCGGCCTGCCCGGCACGATGGCCAACGAGCTGCTCGACTTCGGTGGCGGCACGTTCGGCATCGCGATGAACCTCGACGAGGGTTCGATCGGTGCGGTCGTCATGGACCGCGCGGACGCCGTCGAGGAGGGCCAGACGGTCTCGCGCACCGAGCGCGTGCTGTCGATCCCCGTCGGTGACGCCATGGTCGGTCGCGTGATCGACCCCCTCGGTCGTCCGATCGACGGCAAGGGCCCGCTGGACGAGTCGAAGATCGACGGCCAGCGTCCCCTCGAGGTCCAGGCGGCCTCCGTGGTCGAGCGCCAGCCGGTGTCCGAGCCGCTCCAGACCGGTATCAAGGTCATCGACGCCATGACCCCGATCGGTCGTGGCCAGCGTGAGCTGATCATCGGCGACCGCCAGACCGGCAAGCCCGCCATCGCGGTCGACACGATCATCAACCAGCCGCAGTACTGGGGCACCCCGGACGCCGTGAAGTGCGTCTACGTCGCCGTCGGCCAGAAGGGCTCGACGGTGGCCGAGGTCGCCGCGACGCTCGAGAAGCACGGCGCGATGGAGTACACGACCATCGTCAACGCGCCGGCCTCGTCGCCCGCCGCGTTCCAGTTCATCGCCCCCTACGCCGGCGCCGCCATCTGCGCGAACTGGATGTACAAGGGCGAGCACACGCTGGTGGTCTACGACGACCTCACCAAGCAGGCGGACGCCTACCGCCAGCTGTCGCTGCTGCTGCGTCGCCCCCCGGGCCGCGAGGCGTACCCCGGTGACGTCTTCTACCTCCACAGCCGCCTGCTGGAGCGCGCGGCGAAGCTCTCCGACGAGCTCGGTGGCGGATCGATGACGGCGCTGCCGATCATCGAGACCAAGGCCAACGACGTCTCGGCGTTCATCCCGACGAACGTGATCTCGATCACCGACGGGCAGATCTTCCTCGAGACCGACCTCTTCTACCAGGGCGTCCGCCCGGCCATGAACGCCGGCGTCTCGGTCTCCCGCGTCGGTGGTGCCGCCCAGCGGCCCGCGATGAAGAAGGTGTCCGGCACCCTGCGTCTGGACCTCGCGTCCTTCCGTGAGCTCGAGGCGTTCGCGTCCTTCGGCTCCGACCTGGACGAGGCCTCGCAGCGCCAGATCAACCGCGGCCAGCGCGTCGTGGAGATCCTCAAGCAGGGGCAGTTCCGGCCCATGCCGGTCGAGCAGCAGGTCGTCTCGGTCTGGACCGTCACCAACGGCCGTCTGGACGACGTGCCCGTCGAGGACGTCCGACGCTTCGAGGCAGAGCTGCAGGAGTACATGGCGGCCCGCCACGGCGACCTGCTGGCGAAGCTGCGCACCGAGAAGCTCTCCGACGAGCTCGGCGAGGCGCTGGCCAGCGCCGTCGACGCCTTCAAGGAGACGTTCGAGGAGACCGTCGCCGAGGAGGCCGAGCCCGGCCCGAACGCCGGCTGGGACGCGATGGCGGCCAAGGACGACGAGGAGTGAGGTGCCGGGTCGCGCACGCCGCGTGACCCGCCCCGTTCCCCCCACCCACGACCACAGCGAGGCTGACCGATGGCAGGTAGCGGACAGATCCGCCAGCTGCGCCGACGCATCAAGTCGGTGAAGTCGACGCAGAAGATCACCCGTGCCATGGAGATGATCGCCGCGTCGCGCATCGTCAAGGCGCAGCGTCGCATGGCTGCAGCGCGGCCGTACGCCGAGCAGATCACCGAGGTCATCAAGGGGCTCGCCGTCTCCAACGAGGTCGACGACCACCCCCTGCTCGCGCCGCACGAGTCCATCGACCGCGTCGCCGTGATCGTCATCACGTCGGACCGCGGCCTGGCAGGTGCGTACAACTCGAACGTCCTGAAGCGCGCCGAGCGCGTCATCGACGCCGAGGAGCGCGAGGGCCGCGAGATCGCGCTGTACTGCGTCGGCAAGAAGGCCACCGACTACTTCGCCTTCCGCGGCCGCACCCCGGTGCACTCCTGGGAGGGCGTCTCGGACACCCCGGAGATGGAGCACGCCCGCGAGATCGGCGAGGCGTTCACCAAGCCCTACGAGGCCGGGGAGCTCGACAAGGTCTGGCTGGTCTACACCGACTTCCAGTCGGCGCTGACCCAGGTCCCCAACGCCATGCAGCTGCTGCCGGTCGACCCGGCGGAGTTCGCGGGGGGCAGCGACGCGATAACACCACAGTTCGTCTTCGAGCCGGACCCGCAGTCGATCCTCGACCTGCTGATCCCGAGCTACGTCGACGCCAAGGTCTTCGCCGGCATGCTCGAGTCCGCCGCGTCCGAGCACGCGTCGCGCCAGCGGGCCATGAAGTCCGCGACCGACAACGCCAGCGACGTGATCGACAACCTCTCGCGCATCATGAACGCAGCGCGTCAGGAGCAGATCACCACCGAGATCTCCGAGATCGTCGGCGGTGCCGAGGCCCTGGCCTCCGGCAAGTGATGTCAGCGCACAGCGCACCAACCACCAACCTCCACCACCACACCACGAAGGACACGCGATGAGCGCAATGGACACCGCGGTCAACGAGGGCCGGATCGTCCGGGTCATCGGCCCCGTCGTCGACGTCGAGTTCCCCCCGGGGGAGCTCCCCGAGATCAACAACGCGCTGCGCTTCGAGCGCACCGTCGACGGTGAGGCCAAGACCATCACCGCCGAGGTCGCCCAGCACATCGGCGACCGCCGTGTCCGCGCCATCTGCATGGCGCCGACCGACGGTGTGGTCCGTGGCGCGGACGTGCGCGACACCGGCGCGCCGATCTCGGTGCCCGTCGGTCCGTCGGTGCTCGGCCACATCTACAACGTGCTGGGCGAGCCGCTGGACCTCGAGCCGGAGGCCCGTGCGGCCTTCGAGGCCGAGGACCGCTGGCCGATCCACCGCGAGGCCCCCGACTTCGAGGACCTCGAGCCCCAGTCGAAGATGTTCGAGACGGGCATCAAGGTCATCGACCTGATCGAGCCGTACGTGGAGGGCGGCAAGGTCGGCATGTTCGGTGGTGCTGGCGTCGGCAAGACCGTGAACATGCTGGAACTGATCAACAACATCGCGCGTGAGCACAGCGGTCTGTCGGTGTTTGCCGGTGTCGGTGAGCGTACCCGTGAGGGCAACGACTTCTACCACGAGATGTCGGAAGCCGGTGTCATCAAG
Organism: Nitriliruptoraceae bacterium; assembly: GCA_041627475.1. Taxonomy (GTDB): domain Bacteria; phylum Actinomycetota; class Nitriliruptoria; order Nitriliruptorales; family Nitriliruptoraceae; genus JBFGFG01. The sequence goes on from JBFKQZ010000016.1 coordinate 22,169, forward strand.
CTGGACGCGCTCGCCGAATCCAAGGTGGCAATGGTCTACGGCCAGATGAACGAGCCGCCGGGCAACCGTCTGCGTGTGGCCCTGTCCGGTCTGACCATGGCGGAATACTTCCGTGACGAAGGTCGTGATGTCCTGCTTTTCGTAGACAACATCTATCGTTATACCCTGGCGGGGACCGAAGTGTCGGCCTTGCTCGGACGTATGCCGTCTGCGGTGGGTTATCAGCCGACGCTGGCCGAGGAAATGGGTGTTCTGCAGGAACGTATTACCTCGACCAAGACCGGTTCCATCACTTCCGTTCAGGCCGTATACGTGCCTGCGGATGACTTGACCGACCCCTCCCCGGCCACGACCTTTGCCCACCTGGATGCCACGGTCGTGCTGTCGCGTGATATCGCTTCCCTGGGTATCTACCCGGCGGTGGATCCTCTTGATTCCACCAGCCGTCAGCTGGATCCGGGTGTCATTGGTTCCGAG
>JBFKQZ010000017.1:0-22188 GCA_041627475.1 Nitriliruptoraceae bacterium
ACCTCGACGGTCTCGTCGTCGTCCAGACGGCGTGGTGCGTCGCTGGGCGGCGGCCGGGTGTCGGCCAGCTCCCAGCCCATGGGCGGTCGCGTGCGGTCGGCGTGGGCAGGGCACAGGTCGTAGGTCTGTGGCTCACCCTGGTCGAGCAGGTCGACCAACCGCGCGACGCGCTCGGCGTAGGAGAAGACCAGCGTGGCGGCGGCCGGGGTGTCGCACCCCGGGCGCGAACAGGTGCGACCGGCCGCGCGCGCGATGGCGCGGACCTGGCCGCGGCCACGACGCCCGGCCGCGCCGCTGCCACCGCGCGCCGTCGGGCGCGCGGGGACGTGGACGTCGTGCTGTGTGGGCTCCATGCGGCGGACCGTAGCCAGCGTCGCTGCCGGGACCGTGGAGGCGCGACGATCGGCGAGTGACGCCGAGTAGCGTCACGCGCATGCCACGCATGGACCGACACGGGCGGCACCGCCGCCGACCCGACGAGCCCCACCGTCGCCCGCCGCAGGGCTGGCGGACCTCCAGCGCCGCGCGCTTCGACCGGATGGTCGACACGGCCATGACGCAGCTGCCCCCGTTCGTCCTGGAGCACCTCGAGAACGTCGCGGTCGTGGTCGAGGAGGTCCCGCCGGGCGACGAGGTGCTGCTCGGGCTCTACGAGGGCGTGCCCCGCACCGAGCGCGACGGCTGGCTGCCGCCACTGCCGGACCGGATCACCCTCTACCGCCGTCCCCTCGAGGCCCGGGCGCGGAGCCGCCCCGAGCTCGCCTGGCTGATCGCCGAGACGCTGGTCCACGAGGTGGCCCACCACGTCGGCATCGACGACGACCGCCTCGACGAGCTCGGCTGGGGCTGACCGTCACGGGGTGACGGGGGCGTCCTCGTCGGGGGCCGTGGCCGGGTCGGGCGCGGGGGTCAGTGCGTCGACGTCGAGCGGGTGCAGCAGCGTCCGGTCGCGGACCACCGTCGGCGCGCGCACGGTGACCGTGGTCGGGAAGGGGCGGGCCGCCATGCTCACCAGGTCGAGCGGACCGTCGAGGGACGTGCCCACCAGCGTCGCCGCCACGGCCCCCTGCGTGGGCACCACGACGATCGCGTAGGCGCCCTCGAGCGGTAGGTCCTCGGCGAGCTGCACCTCGGTCGACGCACCAGCCGGCAGGACCAGCCCCGTCGCGACGAGTCGCGCCGTGGCCGGGTTGCGGCCGACGACGCGGACGTCGACGGTGGCCGCCTCGTCACCGGGGTTGGCCAGCGCCAGCGTGCGCTCGCGGCCCTCCCCACCGACGGCGGACAGCGCGGCCTGCGGGCCACTGCTGGCCGGCAGCGCCTCGACGACGGTGACGCCGCTGCGCAGCGAGTCGTCCGGCACGGCCCGCAGGACGCCGGCGTTGGCGACGATCGGGACGCCCGGCGCCGAGCGCACGGTCACGGCCGCGGTCCCGACCTCCGCGAGCGCACCGCGCAGGTCGATGCGCTGGGTGCTGCCGGGCGGGAGGGTGAGACCCGAGTCCGGCGGGACGACGGGGCCGTCCGCGGTGTGCAGCACCAGGCGGACGTCGGTGGCGGCCTCGCCGGGGTTGGTCACCCAGACCCAGGCGGTCTCCTGGTCACTCGACCGGACCCACGGGATCGTCCACGCCTCGGCCGCTGCCGGGTGGGCCGCGACGAGCGACCGGCCGTCCACGCCGCCGACGGCAGCCTCGAGCGTCTGGACCACCTCCGCCACGACGCGACCCGCACGCGTGCGGACGATGACGCCGAGGTCGGGCTCCTCGGGCACGAACTGGTTGAGGTCGACGGTGACCTGTCCGTTCGCCTCGACGGCGAGGTTCGCCAGCCGCGTCGGCGCCACCGGCCCGTCCGGCGTGGTGAACGAGACGGACAGCGACGCCGAACCGGCCGTGGGGTTCGCCACGTGGAGCACGGCAGCTGCACCACCCGCGGTCGTCACCCCGGGGACGATCCACTCGGTGGCCGGACCGGCCGGGCACGGCCCCTCGACCGTCCCGGGCACGCGCTGGGTCTCGTCCACGCTCCAGCGACGAGCGAGCAGCAGCGGGGTCTGTTCCCAGCGGGCGGTCAGCGCCGCGGTGGTCCCGTCGCCGGTGACAGCCGTCGCCTCGGCACCGCCGTCCGTGGGCAGGACGCCGAGCACACGCCCGTCGCCGCCGCTCTCCAGCTGCAGGGTCGCACTGCCCTCGCCCGTCTCGTCGGGGAGCCAGGCGATCGACGACGCGGTGACGTCGGAGGCCTCGTCGAGCGCGAGCGCGGCACAGGTGGTCGAACCGGCGAGCAGCTCGACCTCACGCTCCGCCGCGACGGTCGGGGCCACGGGTTCCACGAGCACGTCCGCGAGCAGGCCGAGCGCGACGACCGCGGCGACGACCGCGAGCACGATGGTGGCTGATGGCTGCTGCGACCGGGACGTCATGACGCGCCCTCCACCGCACGGCGCCGCGCGAAGCCGGGCGCCCGCAGCGACAGTGAGAAGGCCAGCGCCACGACCAGTGCCTGCAGGCCCACCAGCACGCGTCGGCGCGTCTCGTGCACGTGCTCGACGGTCACGGCACCGGGGCCGAGCTCCCAGGTCACCAGACCGTCACGCACCTGCGGCGCCACGACCGTCTCGTCCTGGACCACCTGCCACTCCGGCTCGGTCGGGCTCGGGTCGGCCAGCACGAGGACACCGCCGGCACCGTCGTGGTCGGCGAGCGGCACCGGGTCGGTGCCCGCAGGCAGCACGCCCTCCTCCGCCAGCGCGGCGGCCGCGGCGGCGTCGACGACGCTCCACCGGGGCAGCCAGGTGTTGACGCGCAGGACGAGGCCGTCGGCGACGGGCTGCTCGACCAGGTCCAGCTGCGACCGCAGGCGGGCGGTCAGCACCGGCGACGCACCGTCGTCCGGGACGACGACGTAACGGACGCCGCGGCGTCCCAGCTGCGCGGCGCTGGCGGGGTCCTGCCCACGGGCCAGCGCGGCGACGGCCGCGCCGAGGTCACGCTCGACCTCGTCGGCGACGACGTGCCCCCACGAGGCCATCGTCGGGCCGTCGGCGTCGGTCACCGACCACCGCACGTCGGTCCCGTCCGTGCCGGCGTCAGCGAGCACCAGCACGCGGAAGGGACCCACTCCCTCGGCCTCGACCTCGGAGGCGAGGAAGGCCGGCAGCACGTCCGTCTCGGTGCGGTAGCCGTCCCACGCCGTCCGGCCCACGCCTGCGGCGGCGGCCACGACCCCGAGGACCACGAGCCCGGCCGCGAGCAGGGAGGCGACCTGGCGCCAGCCGAAACCGTGCTCGGCGAGCGCGTCCTCGGCGAACGTGAAGGCGAGTGCGAGCAGGCCGGCCGCGGCCAGCGCGGCCACGAGCAGCGGCGCACCGGGCCAGACGCCGGCCGGTCCCCCGCCGCGGAGCACGAGCCACGACAGCCCGACACCGGCGAGGTAGACCGCTGCGAGCCCGGCCGCGACCCCGACCCGCCGGGCCGACAGCGCGATGCCGAGCAGTGCCGCTGCGGCGAGGCCGAGCCCGACGAGCGGGCCGGGGAAGCCGACGAGGTCGGGTGTCAGCAGGAGCAGGCGCCAGAGCGTGGCCCCCTCGGCGACGGTGGCCGGCTCCCACGCCTGCCGCAGCTGCGGCAGCCAGGGGGCGAGGACGAGGCCTGCGCCGAGGAGCACGAACCCGAGACGACCCAGCCGCTCGGGCACGGCGCCGCTCGTGCCGAGCGCGACGCCGGCGGCGGCGACGACGGCGGCCACGAGCAGCAGCACGCCGGTGGCCGGCTCGAAGCCGATGGCGGCCGCACCGACCAGTGCGGACGCGGCCACGGCGCGCCAGGCGCGGTCGGCCGGCACGTCGGGCATCGTCGCCCGGGCGACCGCGATGACGACCAGCGGCAGGGCGGCCGCGGCGAGCGCTGCGCCCACGCGCCCCGTGCGCAGCGCGGCGAGCATCGGTGGCGACAACGCGTACAGCGTCGCGCCCGCCACGCGGGGGAGCCGGCGGTCGGTCACGAGCCGTGCCGCCCGCAGGGTCGCAGCCCACGTGACCGGGACCAGCAGCAGCACCAGCAGCTTGGGAGCGGCCCAGGCGCTGCCGCCGGTGAGGATGCTCGGGACCGTGAACAGCGTCTGCGCCGGGTCCGCGGCCACGACCGCCGGCAGGTCGCCGACCGTCCACGGCCGCACGTACCCGCGTGCGATGTCCCACATCCCGCTCGGCCAGGGCGCGAGGCCGCCGCCGAGCAGCGGTTCGCGGTCGAGCAGCGGGAGCGCGACCACGGCCCCGAGGAGGGTGAGCAGCACCGCCGCGACACCGACCGGGCTGGTCCGCAGCGTCCGGCCGACGCGCTCGCCCCAGGTCGGCTCCGGGACGTCCGGTGCACCGTCGTCCTCCAGCAGCGCGATCTCGTCGGAGCCGCCGGACAGGAGCTCGCCGAGCGCCTCGCCGTACGCCCGCATGCGGGCAGTGACCTGGGCGAACAGCGGCGCGACCTCGCCGTCGGAGCGGACGCGCGTCGCCTGCACCCGGTGGCGCAGCCCCCAGGTCTCGCGCAGGTGCAGCAGGTTCCAGACCCACGCCCGCAGGGTCTGCCAGGCGTCCCCGAGGCGTCGCGTGGCGACGAACCCGAGGACCTTGGCGACGCCGACGACGAGGAACAGCGGCACGACGTAGAGCAGCCGCAGCGGCCCGTAGTTCTTCAGCAGCGTCGCCAGCGTGTTGCGCTCGGCGAAGTAGCGGGGACCGAGGAAGGCGGTCTGCCCGAGACGCCGGTAGGTGCTCGCCGACGCCTCGTGCACCGCGATGGCCTGCGGCACGACCTCGACGGACCAGCCACGCAGCCAGGCGCGCCAGCACAGGTCGAGGTCGTCACGGAAGAGGTGGTAGCGGTGGTCGAAGCGACCGAGCTGCTCGAAGCGGTCGCGGCGGACCAGCATCCCGGCGGTCGAGACGTACAGCGCCCGCGACTCGTGGTCGCGCTGTCCCTGGTCGAGCTCGTCGGGCTCGACACCGGGGTCGGCACGGCCGGTGACGTCGACGCTCATGCCGACGGCCTGCAGCCGCCGCGGGTCGTCCCACTCCACGAGCTTGCAGCCGACGACCGCAAGCTCGTCGTCGCCCTGCATCGTGTCGACGAGCCGGGAGACGGCATCGGGGCGCAGCGCGAGGTCGTCGTGGACGAGCAGCACGTACTCCGGCCCGCGGGCCACCTCGGCGTCGAGCGCCATGCCGACGGCACCACCGAAGCCGAGGTCGCGGTCGGCGACGAGGACGTTGTCGGGGCCGAGGTGCTCGAGCAGGATCGCCCGCGACGCGTCCGTCGAGCCGTTGTCGACACCGACGACGCGGATGTCGCCGTGGTCCTGTTCCGCCAGTGAGTCCAGCGTCCGCGACAGCGTGCTGGCACCGTCGGTCGCGACGACGACCGCCAGCACGCTCGGGCGGGTGTCGGACACGGCGGGACCTCGGGGCTGGGCGGCACGACCGGTGACGTCGTCCACGCCCCCAGACGGGGTGGTCACGTCACCGTGGCGGGCGAGGGCACGCTACCAGTGGTCGCGTGGCAGCCCCACCCGAGCGGCTCAGCCGCGCAGGCGGCGGACGCGACGTCGCTCACGTTCGGAGAGGCCGCCCCAGATCCCGAAGCGCTCGTCGTTCCCGAGCGCGTACTCCAGACACGGCTCGGCGACCGGGCAGTCGGCGCAGATGCGCTTGGCCTCCCGCGTCGACCCGCCCTTCTCCGGGAAGAACGCGTCCGGGTCCGCGTCGAGACAACGGGCGTCGACCATCCACGTGCGTTCCTCGACGTCACCGAAGGCTGACGCGAGGTCCTTGCTGGTCCCGATGGTGGCTGCCACGGCGTGCTCCTCGTCTCACGACCCGGTTGCGGGCCTGCTCGCTCGTGGTCCCAGGGTCCCCACGCCCGTGGAACTACACACCTGGAAGTCAACGGTTTCCGACGCCATCCGTCAAGCGGTGGGCAGACCAACGTCACATCGGGCGCTCCCCGCGCACCGTGTCGTCCCACCGCGCGCGGCCGGCACGCTCAGCGGTCGGCTGCCGCCGCGATGCGCTCGGCGATCGTCCGGCCGACACCCGCCACCTCGGCGATCTCGTCGATCGGGGCCGCGCGCAGCGCCCGGACGCTGCCGTACTCCGCCAGCAGCCGCTCCTGCCGGGTGCGGCCGACGCCGTCGACGTCGGCGAGCACGGCTCGCAGGGCCGCGCGCCCGTCGGGGCGTCGCACGACCCGGACGGGCTCGTCGGCCCGGCGGACGGCGGGTCGTCGCACGACCGCGCGACACGACGCGGCCTCGGCCGGTGCGCTCGCACGGTCCCGCAGCGCCGCCTCGAGGTCATCGATGCGGGCGAGCTGTTCCTCGGCACGCGCGACGACCCGCTGCAGCTCCTCGACAGCACCCTGCACTCGGGCGACCTCGACGCCGGTCAGGTCGGCGAGGTCGCGACTGCGCGCGTCGACGAGGTCATCGAGCGCGGCCGTGCCGACGTCCAGCGCGGCCCGGAGCTCGTCGACGGTCCGGTCGACCGTCGCCTCGAGCCGTGCGACGCGGTCGTCGGAGCGGGCCGACTCAGCCTCGATCTCCTCCGTGACGCGCCGACGGACGGCGTCCGACTCGTCCACGACCTGGCGCACGACCTGGTCGGTGAGCTCGGCGAACGCGGTGCGGGACTCCTCCAGCGAGGCGACCTCGGCGGCCACCTGCTGGACCAGCCGGTCGGCGACGCCGCGCACGGCGGCGACCTCGTCGGCGACGGCCGCGGCCGCGCCCTCGACGTCGTCGGTCCGGGCGACGAGCCGTGCCACCTCTGCCTCGACGGCGGCAGCACCCTGGTCGGACGCGTCGGCGGCCGCACGCAGCCCCTCGCCGACGTCCGCCAGTCGTGTCGCCTCGTCACGCAGGCCCGCGCCCTCCTCGCGCAGGGCCGCCCGCGCCTCGTCGAGCAGGGTCGCCAGCGCATCGGCGCGACGACGGAGGTCGCCAGCAGCCGTTTCGACCGCCGCACGGGTCTGGTCGTCCAGCTGGAGCCGTGCCTCGGCGAGGAGGTCGTCGAGCATCGCGCCACTGCGGTCGGTCGCGGCGGCCACGAGCCCCTCGAGGGCGGCCGTCGTCGCGGCCTCGAACGTGGCCACGCGCTCCCCCGTCGACGTCCGCAGCTCCGACGTCGCGGCATCGACGTGTGCACCGACGGTGTCCTGCAGACGGGCGACCGCGCGGTCGACCTCGTCCAGCAGCGACTGGCGGGCCGCGGTCACGGCGTTGGTCACGTGCTGCTGGCCGTCCGCGAGCAGGCGTGCGACGTCCTCCTGCTGCGACGCGACGACACGGTCCACGAGCGCTCGCAGCTCCTCGTTGTCGGCGCGCAGGAGGTCGCCCAGGTCCGCGGCCGCGGTGAGGGCGGCCTCCCGCTGCGCGACGAGCTGCTGCGCGAGGTCCTCGCGCGCCGCGGCGGTGAGCTCCTCGAGGCGCTCGGCCTGACTGCCGACGTCGGCGACGGCCGCCGCCAGGTGCTCGGCGTGCTCGTCGATCCGACCGCGCGCGTCGGTGACGGCGCGCTCGATGCGCTCGCTGTTGTGGTCGAGCAGCTCGGCGTGGGCACCGAGCCGGTCGCGCAGGACCGTCGCCTGCTCCTCACCTGCAGCAGCCAGCTCGTCTGCCCGCTCCGCGAGGCGGCGCCGGTCCTCGGCGTCCTCGTCGAGGGCCGCCCGGAGCTGGGCGGTGAGGTCCTCCAGCAGCGCGCGGGTCGACGAGGACTCACGCTCCGTCGCGTCGTGGATGGCCGCACTGGCGACGGCGAGCGCGTTGCGGACCTCGCCGGCCTCCTCGGCCATCGTGCTGCGCAGCTGCTGCTCGACGTGCTGGGCCGACGTGTCCACCGACGTCCGGTGCTCGTCGAGCGCCGTGGCCAGCCGCTCCCGCGTCGACTCCAGGAGTTCGCGCAGTCCGGCGACGGTCTCGCTGGCCGCGCTGTCGACGGCCGACGCGTGCTCCGCCGCAGTCGCCTCGACCGCCGACGCGTGCTGCCGCGCCGTCTCGTCGAGCGCGTCGCGGGCTTCGGCGAGGCGTTGTTCGAGCCCGGCGACGAGCTCGCGCAGCGTCGCCTCGGAGGCAGTGGACGTCGCCTGCAGTCGCTCGTCGACGTCGCGGCCGAGCGCACCGAGCTGGGACGTGATGTCGGCGGTCGCGCCGTCCGTGACGGCCGCGATCCGCTCCTGGCCGAGCTCGAGGCTCGTCGCCAGCCGCTCCTGGCCGCTGAGCAGGGACTCGTCGAGCCCCGTGCGGGCTGCCGCCAGCTCGTCGCGCAGCTCGGTCGCGAGGTCGGTGAGGGTCGTCCGCAGCCGGTCGTCGGACGACGTGACCGCCTCGGTCAGCTCGTCCCGCAGGCTGCTGAGCGCCTGCTCGAGGCGGCTCGTGTCCTCCTGGGCGCGGGCGCGCAGCGCCGTGTCGAGCTCCTCCAGGGTGCTCGCGACCTCGTGGCCTCGTGCGGTGAGCCGCGACTCGATCGCGGCGAGCTGGGTCTGCAGGTGCTCCGCGTCCTCTGCAGTCGTCGCGCGCAGGGCGGCGTCGAGCTCTCCGAGCGTCCCCCGGACGGCCTCGTCCAGCTCGGACAGGTGGGCCCGCAGGGCCTCGGCGTCGCCGGCGGCCCGCTCCCGGAGGCCGGCGTCGAGCTGCTCGACGCGCTGCTCGAGCTCGCCCGCCACCTCGGCGGTCCGGGCCCGTAGCGCTGCGTCGAGCTCGTCGAGGGTGGTCTGCTTCGCGGCGGCGTCCTCGTCGACGCGCGCACGCAGGTCCGCGGCAAGGCTCGCGACGGCATCGCGCACCTGCCCCGCCTCCTCGTCGACCCGACCGGCGAGGCTCGCGGCCAGCTCGTCCAGCGTGGTCCGCAGCTGCGCGGTGGTCGTCTCGGTGCGATCGTCGAGCGTGGCTGCCAGGTCGTCGAGCGTGGTCCGCAGCTGCGCGGCGGTCGACTCGGTGCGATCGTCGAGCGTCGCTGCGAGCTCCCCGAGCCGCGACTCCAGGCGACCGGCCGACTCGTCGGTCCGGGCCGTGAGGGAGGAACGCAGCTCCTCGACGACCGTGCGGAGCTCCTCCGTCGTGCTGGCGACGGCATCGGCCAGGGCCGCCCGTTGCCGGTCGTCGCGGTCGCCGAGCTCGGTCGCCGCCTGCAGGATGTGGTCGCGCGCGGTGACGTTCGCGTCGCGGACGTCGGCGACCAGGCGCTGCAGCTCGCCCGTCGCGCCACGCACCTCCTCGAGCTGCTGCTCGTCGACACGGCGCACGACGTCGTCCGTCGACGCGGCGAGCTGCCGCAGGTCCGCGAGCTGGTCGAGCACCGTGGCACGCAGCTCGGTGGCGACGTCGTCCAGGTCGGCACGGGCGCTGCCGGTGGCGGCGGCCAACGTGCTCGTCGCCTCGTCGACCCTCGAGCGCAGCGCGGCACCGTCCTCGTCGAGGCGTGTCCGCAGCTCCTGGCTGTCCGCCTGGAGACCAGCGCGGAGCTCCTCGATGGCGTCCCGGAGGAGCTCCCGGAGCTCGTCCGCGACGGACGTCGTGGTCGCGCGGACGTCGGACGCGAGCCGCTCGGTCGCCGCGCCGAGCTCGTCCGTGCCGCTCGACGTCGTCGCGCGCAGGTCCTCCGCGAGCCGCTCCAGCGTCGTCCGCAGCTCCTCGGCGCTCGCCGTCGTGCTCGCGCCGACGTCGACGACGATGCGCTCGAGCGCCTCCTCGATCGTGGTGCGCTGCGCTGCTGCGGCCTCGTCGAGGCCGGACGTGAGCGCCCGACCCTGCTCGACGACCGCCTGCTCCTGCCGTCGAGCCGCGAGCTGCTGCTGCTCCTCCATCGCGGTGACCTGGTCGAGCATCCCCACGACGATCCCGCGCAGGTCGGCCACGGCCGCCGCCGACTCGTCGGCCTGCCGCGCGAGCGCGTCGCGCAGGAGGTCGTCCAGCCGCGACCCGAGGTCGTCGAGGGTGCGACGCACGTCGGTGTCGGTCGTCTCGCTCTGCTCACGCAGCTGGCTGGCCGCGTCGGTGAGGTCGGCCACGGCGCCGCGCGTCGTCTCCAGCTGGGCCTCGGTCGAGTCGTCCAGGCGCCGGACGACCTCGGCGAGACGGTCGCGGAAGGTCGCGACGAGCTCGTCGGCCGCGTCCTCCAGTGCCCGGTCCGCGGTGGCGCGCACCTGCCCCATCGCGACCTGGAAGTCGGCGTGCAGCTGGCCGAACGCCTCCTCGCCACCCTCGCGTAGGCCGCCGAGCGTGGCGTCACCGCGGCTGCGCAGCTCGTCCTGCAGGTCCGCCATCCGGGCCTCGAGGTCCTCGCGCACCCCGGAGAACGCGGCACCGACCTGTGCCTCGACCGTCTCGGCGGTGGCCTCGCGGACGCTGCTGTCGATCGTCGCCGTGATCTGCTCGCGCAGCCCGTCCACCGTGTCGACGGCCCGCTCCAGCTCGTCGCGCAGCTGGCCGAGCTCCTGCGCCCGTGCCTCGTCGAGTCGTGCCTCGACGCCGGCGACGGCGGCACGCACCCGCTCGTCCAGCCCCGCCAGGGCCTGCTCGACGGCCGGCCCGACGTCCTCGGTGCTCGTCACGACCTCCTGCACGAACCCGGCGAGGCCGGACGCCGACGCCGACAGGCCCGTCGCGGTCGTGCCGACGTTGGCCGTCACCTCGCGCAGCTGCGGCATGAGCGTCGTCAGGTCACCGGCGGCCTGCTCGAGCCGGTCGGCACGCTCCTCCAGCCGTTCCCGTGCGGCGTCGCGGTCGGTCGCCAGCTGCTCGCGCACCTCTGCGAGGACCTGCTCGACGCGGGCCCGGACGCTCGTCGTGGCCTGCTCGAGGCGGGTCGCGATCGCCGTGTCGGCGTCGGCGAGCCCGCGCTCGACCCGGTCCGCCGACTCGCCGAGGCGTCGCGCCACGGCGTCGACCCGCGCCGCGAGGTCGTCCTCCTGGCGGTCGACCCGCACGGTGAGGTCCTCGACGGCCCGCGTGAGCCGGTCGATGCGTGCACCCAGCGCGAGGTCGTCCTGGCTCATCGGGAGTCGTCCTGTTCCGTGCAGACGGTGAGGGACCCTAGCGACGAGGCCGTCACGGACCCCCGTACCGCGTCAGGCCGTGCGCACGCCCTCGGCGGTCGCAGCCCGCTCGACGACGCCGTACGTGGTCGTGCGCTCACGCGGGGTGCGGTCGATCCCCCGGATCGCGCCCTCGAGCTCCTCCGGCGTGTGGGAGACCCCGTGGTCCGAGCCCGCCATCCGCGAGATCGTCTCCTCCATGAGGGTCCCGCCGAGGTCGTCGGCGCCACCGCGGAGCATCACCTGCGCCCCCTCGAGCCCGAGCTTCACCCACGACGTCTGCACGTGGTCGATGGCGCCCTGGAGCAGCAGGCGCGCCACGGCGTGGACGCGGCGGTCCTCGTCGGGGGTCGAGCCGGGGCGGGCGACGCCGGCGAGGTAGATCGGTGCGAGCTGGTGCACGAACGGCAGCGGGACGAACTCGGTGAAGCCGCCCGTGTCCTCCTGGATCGACCGGAGCCGCTTGATGTGGGCGACCCAGTGGCCCGGGTGGTCGACGTGGCCGTACATCATCGTGCTGCTGGAGGGCAGCCCGACGTCGTGGGCCGTGCGCACGACCTCCTCCCACGTGTCCGCGGGCAGCTTGCCCTTCGTGAGCACCCACCGGACCTCGTCGTCCAGGATCTCGGCCGCCGTGCCGGGGATCGAGCCGAGCCCACGGTCGCGGGCCTCGGTGAGCCACTCGCGGATCGAGACGCCCAGCTTCGCCGCCCCGTTGACGACCTCCATCGGGCTGAAGGCGTGCACGTGCAGCTCGGGGGTCGCCTCGCGGACGGTGTCGAGGACGCGGAAGTAGTGGTCGGCCGGCAGGTCGGGATGGATGCCGCCCTGCATGCAGACCTCGGTGGCCCCGCGGTCCCGGGCGTCGCGGACGCGTGCGGCGATCTGGTCCATGCCGAGCGTGTAGGCGTCGGGGTCGTCGCGGCGCTGGGCGAACGCGCAGAAGCGGCAGCCGACGTAGCAGACGTTGGTGAAGTTGAGGTTGCGGTTGACGACGTACGTCACCTCGTCACCGACCCGGTCGGCCCGGACCTCGTCCGCTGCTCGTGCCAGGGCCTCGAGGTCCGCGCCCTCGGCGTCGAAGAGCAGGCGGGCCGCGTCGTCGTCGAGCACGGTGCCGCCCTGCGCCGCGGCCAGCGCCGCCGCGACGTCGCGCGAGAGGTCGCTGCCGGGTGTCACCCGCGGACCCTCGTCGCGGCGGTAGGTGGCAGCCACCTCGGCGATGTCGCCGTAGACGGCGCGGTGCAGGTCGTCCTCCGCCGCGGCCGACCGTGCGTTGCGTCCGTCGGCTGCGGACCCCCCGGCCTCGTCGCCGCTGATGACGGCGTCCATCGCCGCCGTCGTGTCCTGCAGCGTCAGGACCGGCGCCTGCCACGGCTGTGGCTCCGGCACGTGGCCCGACCGGGCCAGCCCCTCGGGCGTGGCGAGGTCGGCGACCGGACCGGCCATGCGGCTGTCCAGCCACGGGTCGGGGCGCGTGGCCCACTCCGGATACACGCAGAGCCGCTCGGTCAGCTCGAAGCCCGCCGCGGCCGTGCGCTCGGCGAGGGCGTCGAGGTGCGGCCACGGCTTCTCGGGGTTGACGTGGTCCGGCGTGATCGGCGACACCCCTCCGAGGTCGTCGATCCCGGCCGCCAGCAGCCGAGCCTCGCCGCCCGGGGACAGGTTCGGCGGTGCCTGGACGTGCACCGTCGGCCCCAGCACGAGCCGTGCCGCCGCCACGGCGGCGAGCACCTCGTGCTCCGGTGGCGACGGCCGGTCCCGCATCGCGGTGTCGGGCTTCGGGACGAAGTGCTGGACGATCACCTCCTGGAGGTGGCCGTACCGGCGGTGGGCGTCACGCAGGGCCAGCAGGGTGTCGGCGCGTTCCTCGGGGGTCTCGCCGATGCCGATGAGCAGCCCGGAGGTGAACGGGATCGCCAGACGGCCGGCGTCCTCGAGCATGCGCAGCCGGACGGCCGGGTCCTTGTCGGGGGCGTTGGCGTGCGCCTCGCCCTTCTGCAGCAGGCGCTCGGAGGTCGACTCGAGCATCAGCCCCATGGACGCAGCGACGGGACGCAGCAGGGACAGCTCGGACCACGACAGCACGCCGGGGTTCAGGTGCGGCAGCAGCCCGGTCTCCTCGATGACCCGGATCGCGACGCTGCGCAGGTAGGCGACGGTCGAGTCGTAGCCGTGCGCGTCGAGCCAGGACCGGGCGGCCGGGTAGCGCTCCTCGGGCCGGTCCCCCAGCGTGAACAGCGCCTCCTTGCAGCCCGCCTCCTGGCCGCGCCGGGCGATCTCGAGGACCTCGTCCGGGGACAGGTAGGCCGGCACGTCGCCCTTCGGTGGCCACGCGAAGGTGCAGTAGCCACAGGCGTCCCGGCACAGGTGGGTGAGCGGGACGAAGACCTTGCGGCTGTACGTCACACGGCGTCCGCCGTCCGGCGTGCGTCCCCAGCCACCGTCGGCGAACCACGGCGCACGGTCGCGCACGGCCCCGGCCTGCGCGACCAGCCGGTCGAGGTCGTCGCCGGTGGCCGTGAGCAGCGCCGCGACCTCGTCACGGGTGAGACTGCGACCGTCCTCGGCGCGCCGCAGCGCCCGCGGCCGCCGCCGGTCCCGCTCCTGCTGGTCGACCACCTGCACCCTCGTCCCTGTCGACCCCGAGCCTACGGCCCGCGGGCAATAGCCTCGTCGCTCGGCCACGTCCGGGAGTCGAGATGATCACCGTCCTCGCAGGAGGCGTGGGTGCCGCACGCTTCCTGAAGGGACTCGTGCAGGTCGTCGACGCGCACGAGGTCACTGCCGTCGTGAACGTCGGCGACGACGTCCGGGTCCACGGCCTGCACGTCTCCCCGGACCTGGACTCGATCGTCTACCACCTCGCCGGCGTGGTGCACCCCGGGCAGCAGTGGGGACGCGCGGACGAGTCCTTCGTCGTCGCGGAGGAGCTGGCGCGACTCGGCCGACCCACCTGGTTCACCCTCGGTGACCGCGACCTGGCCGTGCACGTGCACCGGACGGCACGCCTCGCCGAGGGGGCGCCGCTGTCGCAGGTCACGGCCGAGGTCGCCAACGCGTTCGGCGTCGACGTGACGCTGCTGCCGGCGACCGACGACCCGGTGGGGACGCGGGTGCACACGACCGACGGCGAGGACCTGCACTTCCAGGAGTACTGGGTGCGCGACCGCGCAGAGCACGAGGTCGCGCGCGTCGAGCTGGCCGGGCGCGACGGCGCGCGACCGGCACCGGGCGTGGTCGAGGCGATCGTCGACGCGGACGTCGTCCTCGTCGCCCCGTCCAACCCCGTCGTCTCGGTCGGCACCGTCCTCGCCGTCCCGGGCATCGCCGAGGCGGTCCGCACGACGCCTGCGCCGGTCGTGGGCGTCTCCCCGATCGTGGGCGGGACGGTCGTGCGTGGCATGGCCGACCGCCTCCTGCCGGCCATCGGGGTCGCCACGACCGCCGCGGGCGTGGCCGGCCACTACGCCGCGTGGCTCGACGGCTGGGTGCTCGACGAGCGGGACGCGGACCAGGCCGACGAGGTCGCCGACCTCGGGGTCCGACCGGCCGTGACCGACACGATGATGGACGACCCGGACGTCGCGGCCGCACTGGCCCGGACCTGCCTCGACCTCGCCGCAGCCCTCGCCGATGGCTGAGCTTCGGGTGGTCGGCCTCCCCACCGACGTCGAGGTCACGCCGGGCACGGACCTGGCGGCGGTCCTCCTGGACGCGGTCGGTGCCGCCGGGGAGTCGCTCCGCGACGGCGACGTCGTGTGCGTCGCGTCGAAGGTCGTCGCGAAGGCCGAGGCGGCCTACGTCGACCTGCCCCCGGCCCCGACGCCTGACGCCGCCCGACGCCAGCTCGCCCGGGCACAGGCGGTGCGGGTCGTGGCCGACACCCCCAACGTGCTGATCGTCGAGACCCCGCAGGGCTTCGTCTGCGCCATGGCCGGGATCGACACGTCCAACGTCCCCGACGAGGGCCGCGCGCTGCTGCTCCCCGTCGACCCCGACGCCAGCGCCGCCGCCCTGCGTGCAGCCCTGCACGACGCGACCGAGGTCGACGTCGGGGTCGTCGTCACCGACACGTTCGGACGCCCCTGGCGCCTGGGCCAGACCGACGTGGCGCTCGGGGTGGCGGGCGTCACCGCACTGCGCGACGAGCGCGGGGGGCTCGACCGCGACGGGCACCCTTTGCACGTCACGCAGATCGCGGTGGCCGACCAGGTCGCCGCGGCCGCCGACCTCGTCCGCGGCAAGGCGGACGGGACACCCTTCGTGCTCCTGCGCGGGCTGGACGTCCGTGGCGAGGGCACGGGCCGCGACCTGCTCCGGCCGTCGGCCGACGACGCCTTCCGGACCGGTGCGGGCGGCGACCCGGAACCCTGAGCCGGCGCGGCGGCGTTGGCCCCGCCGTGGCCGGGGCGCTCCGCACCCAGCGGTACCCTCCCCGGCTGCTCCATTCGACTGACACGAGGGACCCGTGGCCGAGCAGGAACGCAAGACCAAGGCCGAGCGGCGCGAGGAGAAGCGCCAGCGCCGCATGGAGGAGGAGGCCGCCGCGGCGGCCGCCCAGCGGCGCCAGACGATCCGCAACACCGCGGTGGCCGTCGGACTCGTCGCCGTGCTCGGCGGACTGACGTTCCTCGCCGTCGGGAACCTCAACCCGACGATCGAGAACGCGATCACCGTCGCGCAGGCCGACATCGACGAGGCACGCGCCGCGAACAGCTGCGAGGTCATCCAGGTCGAGCCCATCGCGTCCCGCGAGCACCTCGACCCGGCCACCGCGCCGCCGCAGGAGACGCTGTACGTCAACGGCCGCCCGACGGCCACCGGGCCGCACTACGCCAACCCCGGACCGATCTACAGCGGCGTCCGTGACGAGCAGCTCGACGAGCGCGCCACGACCCACAACCTCGAGCACGGCTCGGTCATCATCTGGTACGACCCCGAGCAGGTCGACGGTGACGCGATCGACGACATCGACGAGCTCGTCGGCACGCTCAACGAGAGCGGGTTCGCCTCCAACGCGGGCCGCGCCGGCATCCTCGCCGCCCCGTTCACCGACCCGGGCATCGACTCCGGCAAGGCGATCGCGATCCGCTCCTGGGGGCAGGGCATGGACTGCGGTTCGTGGGACCGTGACTACGCCTACGGCTGGATCGCGGAGCACTTCGGCAGCCGCGGCCCGGCGCCGGAGGCCGCCCTGGGCCAGTACCCGGAGGACGTGCTCGAGATCTCCGACCAGGCCGGCAGCGACGACGAGGACGCGGCGACCGACGAGGACGCCGCGACCGACGAGGACGCCGCCACCGAGGAGTGAGTCAGGCGACGGTGGCACTGCGCACGCGTCGCCACCAGCGCTGCACCCACGCCCGCCAGGCGAACGGCTCGAACCCGGCGACCACCGTCGCCGGGTCCACCGTTGCGGTGGCGAGGGCCCACTGCCGCCGCCGCATCGTGGGACGCCACCCGCGGACCAGCCGTCGCACGACGCCCGGCACGACCCGCGGCTGCGACAGACCGAGCCAGAGCAGCTTGAGCACGGTGCCGACCAGGACCGCCGGCAGCACACGCAGCAGGCTCGGCCAGTGGTCGAGCTTCGCGAGCACGAGCAGGCGGTTCGCGGCGTTGCACTCCTCCACGAGGTCGGAGCGTCGTGCCCCGGCACCGCCGCGCTCGTGCACGGCCACGGCCGCGGGGACGTGCGCCGCGCGCCAGCCCCGCAGCCGGGCGCGCCAGTCGAGGTCGATGTCGTCGTAGTAGGCGAACAGCGTCTCGTCGAGCCACTCCGGGCTCCCGTCGTCGCGCGGGACGGCCACGTCGTCCAGCATCGCCCGCCGGTGCAGCGCCGCGGCACCCGTGACGCCGAAGACCTCGCCGCCCGGACTCGGTGCGGTCTGCCCCTCGTCGCGGTTGCCGAACAGCCGCGTCACGAACGCACGGTGCCCGGTCGAGTCCACCCGCGGCCGCATGCCGGCGCGGCGGGGCCGCCACAGCGTCCCCTGCACCGAGCCCAGGCCGTCGTCGGCCTCGAGCGCGGCCGCCAGCGCGCCCACGTGGTCCGGCGCGAGGCGCGCGTCGGGATTGCAGAGGAGCACGGCGTCGGCGTCGGTCAGCGCGATCGCCCGGTTCACGGCCGGTGTGAAGCCCGTGTTCGTGGTCAGCGGGACGACCCGCACCCGGTCCGGGTGGGCGACCGCGATCGCGGTCGCCCGTTCGACGGACCGGTCCTGCGAGCCGTTGTCCACGACGATGACGTCGAGCGGGTGGTCCTGGGCGAGCAGCGCCTCCAGGCACCCGTCGACGTGCTGTGCGCTGTCGAAGGTCACGACGACCGCCGTGACACGCAGCCGGCCGTCAGCCGTCATCGGCGTCGCGCGCCGTGTCGACGGTCCGGCGCGCCGGCACGGGACCGTCCACGACGGAGAAGGACGCACCCAGGTCGACGACCCCCGTCGCTCCCGGCGTCGCCTGGACCTCGAGGTCGACGGGCTCACCGAACGCCCACGGGAACCGTGCGGAGGGGTCGGTCACGACCGGGAGGAGCCGGTGGTGCCCGGCCAGCAGGTTGGCCGTCAGCCGGATCTCGACGGTGGCCTCCTGCCCGGACTTCAGCGGGCCCACGCCCAGACCGTTCCAGCTGGCGTGCGTCTCGTACAGCTCGGCGGCGTCGCGCCCCTCGACCCGCAGGCCCACGCTGCACGCCTCGAGGTCGTCGTCGGCCCGCAGCCGCAGCCGCAGCAGCAGCTGTCGACCGGGCTCGACGCTGCGGACCGGCTCGCCACCCCGGTCGGTGAGCTGCACACCGAGCACGTCCACGGCACGGTGCCGACCCCGTGGGCCGTCCTCGTCGTCGCCCGTCACCGGACTGGTGAGCTGCCGGTACATCGTCAGGCCCTGACCGACCGCACCGTCGAACGCCAGCCGCCCCCGGTCGAGGACGATCACCCGGTCACAGAGGGACTCGATCGCCTCGAGGTCGTGGCTGACCACGAGCAGGGTCTTGCCCTCGTCGTGGAACTGCCGCATCCGCTCGAGGGACCGGTGCTGGAACTCGGCGTCACCGACCGACAGCACCTCGTCCACCAGCAGCACGTCGGGGTCGACGGTGACGGCGATCGCGAACCCCAGACGCACGTACATGCCGGAGGAGTAGTTGCGGACGGCCGTGTCCAGGAACGGGCCGACGCCCGAGAAGTCGACGATCTCGTCGAAGCGCTCCTGGATCGCCGCACGCGGCAGACCGAGGATCGCACCGTTGAGGAAGATGTTCTCGCGCCCGGTCAGGTCACCGTGGAAGCCGGCGCCCAGCTCGAGCAGCGACGCCACACGGCCGCGCGTCTGGACCGTGCCCGCGTCGGGCGGGAGGATGCGCGCGAGCACCTTGAGCAGCGTCGACTTGCCCGACCCGTTGTGCCCGACGACCCCGACGGCCTCGCCCTGCTCCACCGTGAAGCTGATGCCCTCGAGCGCGTTGAAGTCGGTGTAGGACGGCCGGCGGAACCGGTAGAGCATCTCCTTGAGGCCGGCCGGCTTCTCGTGGTACAGCCGGAATGTCTCGGTCAGCCCGTCCACGACGACGGCTGGGCCGTCGTCGTCACGCAACCGCTCGCGGAGGGCGTCGAGCACCATCGCTCAGACCTCCTTCGCGAACGTGAGCGCCAGCCGGTTGAAGAACACGTAGCCGACCGCGAAGACGACGACCGAGAACACCGTCGCCAGGACGAACAGCTCGGGGTCCGGCATCGTCGGGGGCGACGTCTCGAACGGGACGCCGGTGATCCCGCCGCCGCTGCCCTCCGCGGCGATCGTGACGCGTCCGAACGTGGCCGTGCGGAACAGCTCGACGAACCAGCTCATCGGGTTCAGGGCCGTCACCTGCGCCAGCGCCCGGACGGTGGCGCTGTCGGACGCCTCGAGGAGCGCCGCGGGGTAGAGCACCGGCGTCGCGTAGAACCAGACGAGGAAGATGACGACGATCAGCTCCTGCAGGTCGCGGAACGGCACGTTCGCGCCCGCCCAGATCATGGCCATGCCCGAGGTGAAGAGCGTCATGATGGCGACGACGACCAGCGCCACCGGGAGGTGCAGCAGCACGCCCCATCCGCGGTAGGCGACGAGCACCGGACTCAGCACCAGCAGCGCCAGAAGGAAGTGGGTCAGCTGCGCCAGCACCATCGACAGCGGCAGCACCTCCCGCGGGAAGTACACCTTCTTGATGAGCGCACCGTTGCCGACGATCGCCGTGATCGAGGACTGCGAGCTGGTCTGGAAGAACTGCCAGAGCAGGTAGCCGGAGAGGAAGAACGCGGCGTAGTCCTCGATGTCGAGGCGGAACGCGAAACCGAACAGGGCGGTGAAGACGACCGTCATGAGCGCCGGCGTCAGCAGCGACCACAGGAACCCGAGCGCCGAGTTCTTGTAACGGATCTTGAGCTCCTTGGCGACGAACTGCCGAAGGAGCTCACGCGCGTGCCACAGGTCGACGAGCTTGTGGCGCAACGGGTTCATGCGACGAGCCTATGCCTGGGTGCGACAGCGACGATCAGCGCGTGCGCTGACCGTCAGTCGCGTGGGTCGGGGATCCGGGTGCCGATCGGCAGCTGCGCCGGGGCCGTCACGGTCACGCCCTCGCCGAGCACGGTGTCACCGAGGACCTCGAGGCCGTCACCGACCGTCACCCCGGGCGCCGTCAGGAGTTCGCTCGCGGTCACGCCGTCACCGACGACGGTGCCCGAGCCGAGCGCGCTGTCGCGGATGCTCGCCCCGGTGCCCACGCGTGCCTCGGCACCGACGACCACGTGGGGACCGACCTGCGCCTCGGCTGCGATCGTCGCACCGTCGAGGACGAGCACGGGCCCCGTCAGCGTCGCCGAGGCGTCCACCTCGGCCCCAGCAGCGACCCTGACACCGTCCGCGGCGGCGGGCACGGCCTCGACGCTGGGCCAGTGCAGGGCACCGTCCAGCGCCAATCGGGTGCCGGTGCGCAGCCGCTCGGGCGTGCCGAGGTCGGCCCAGGCGCCCTCCCAGACGAAGCCCTCGATGTGCTCGCCGTCGGCCAGCAGGCCCGGGAACACGGCGCGCTCGAAGGAGAGCCGGCCCGGCTCGAAGCGCAGCAGCGAGGCCGGGTCGAGCACGTACGTGCCCGCGTTGATGGCGTCCTGGCCGGGCAGCGTCCCGGGCTCGGGCTTCTCCACGAACGACGTGATCCGGGTGCCCTCGCGCACGCACACCCCGTAGCTGGACGTGTCCTCCACGCGCGTCAGGGCCAGCGTGGCCGTCGCGTCGTGCGCCACGTGGTGGTCGACGATCGCCCGGAAGTCGATGTCGGTGAGGATGTCGCCGTTGCACACGATGGTCGGGCCGCGCAGCCGGTCGGCCACCTCGCGCACCCCGCCGGCCGTGTCCAGCGGTGTGGGCTCGGGCACGGCCTCGAGCTCGATGCCCAGCGTCGCCGCCGTCGGCCGGAGCACCTCGAACGGGCTGGTGTCCGCCCCGACGACCAGCAGCACGCGCTCGACCCCCGCATTCGCGAGCCGCCGCAGCACGCCGGTCAGGAACGGCTCCCCGCAGAACTCGACCAGGGGCTTGGGCACGTCGTGCGTCAGCGGCTGCAGTCGGGTGCCCCTGCCCCCGGCGACGATCACGGCGTCCAGTGCGGTGGTCACGTACGGCCCTGTCAGGTCGGGGTCGAGGAGGTCGGAGGCTACTCCCCGGTGGTGCTGCGCCCGGGGGCGCTCCCGCGGGTGCGGCCCCACGCCGTCGCGACCGCGACCCACACCGCCAGCCCGAGCCGGACGAGGGGTCGCAGCACCGCGCGCGGCCCGGTCAGCACGTGCGTGGCCGCGAACCGGTCGAGGCTCCGGGCGTGCTGCCGCACGCGCCGCGGCAGCTGGCGCGTGCTCGCCCCGACCTCGTGGACGACGTGGGCCTCCGGCACGGTCACCAGTCGGCCACCGGCCGCGCGGAGACGGACCCCGAGGTCGACGTCCTCTGCGTAGAGGAAGTACGCCGGGTCGAACCCCCCGACGGCCGTGAACGCCGCACGGTCGACCGCCAGCGCACAGCCGGAGAGCCAGTCGGCGTCGCGGGCACGGCCCCCGAGGTCCACCGCGCGGTAGCGCCGCGTCCACGGGTTCCCCGGCCACCAGAGCCCGAACAGCGCATGGCCGAGCGCCGTCGGGAGGTCCGGCAGCGCACGTGCCGAGGCCTGTGGCCGACCGTCGGGGTAGGTCACGGCAGGCCCGGCCGCGGCCACGCCCGGCCGTCGCACCGCCGCCGCCAGCGGCCCGAGCGAGCCCGGCGCCCAGACCGTGTCCGCGTTGCAGATCGCCACCACGTCCACGTCGGCCGGCAGCGCGGCGACGCCGGCGTTGGCCGCGCGCCCGAACCCGAGGTTCGGCAGTTCGACGACCGCCGCGTCGACGGCCACCACCCGGGCCGCGGTGTCGTCGTCGGACCCGCTGTCGACGACGACCACCACGTCGGCGCCCGCCTCGCGCAACGAGGCGGCACAGCGCGCCGCACGCACCGGGGTCCGGTGGGTGACGACGACCGCGCCGACCCGACTCACCGCTGCCCGATCCCGATCAGGGCGACACCGGACATCACCAGCAGCGCGCCGGCCATCGTGGTCAGCGAGGGGCGCTCACCCAGGAGGTACCAGGAGGCGCCGAGGATCAGGACGTAGCTGAGGCTGACGATCGGGTAGGCCACCGAGAGCGGGACCCGCGACAGCGCGGCCAGCCAGAAGAGCGAGGAGCTGGCGAAGGCGACGAACCCGAGCACGAGCCGCCAGCTGCCGAGGATCGTCCCCAACAGCTGGAGGAGGGCACGCGGCTGCAGCGCCACCGTCGCGCCGGTGGCGTCCATGCCGGCCTTCAGCAGCAGCTGGCCCGACGTCGCGAGCAGGATCGAGAGCGCGAGCGAGAGCCAGGTCGTGGCGGTCACGTGCGGTCCGTGGGGTCGACGTGACGTCGAGTGAACCCGACGGGGCGCCGCCAGCCGTCAGGCGAGCTCCCCGAGCTCGCCGAGGAGCGATCGCAGCCCCTCCCGCCAGTCCGGCAGCGGCGTCAGGCCGGACGCCGTCGCGTGGGTCGCGTCGAGCACC
>JBFKQZ010000018.1:0-22096 GCA_041627475.1 Nitriliruptoraceae bacterium
CCGCCCCAGGTCGCCAGCTTGTCCGCGAGCGCCGTGGCGCCCTCCAGGGTGTAGAAGTCGAACACGTCCTCGTACCAGAGGTCCTCCCCCATGCCCGGCGTCTCGTCGGGGCGGGGCGTCGAGCCACTGGCGATGACGAGCTGGTCGTAGTGCAGGTCGCGCCCGTCGACCAGACGGACGAGGTTGTCGTCCGGTTCCACGCGGTCGATCTCACCGAGGACGAGCTCGACGCCGTCGGGCAGGAAGCGCTCGCGTGGGCGGACGACCTCCTCCGGTGTGTACGTCCCGAACGGGACGAACAGGTAGCCGGGCTGGTAGTGGTGCTCGGTGTCCTGGTCGACGACCACGATCTCCCACTCCTCGGGGTCGAGGCGGGGCCGCAGCTTGTTGACGACCATCGTGCCGGCCGTGCCGGCGCCGAGGACGAGCAGGCGTCTCATCGTGCACTCCTGGTGTCGGAGGTGGATCGGTGGCTGGTCAGCGCGGAGATCGCCGCGGCGACGCGGGGGAGCTCGGAGAGCAGGCGCGTCCGCGCGCGCTGGTCGAGGTGGTGCAGGCCGGCCTCGATGGCCGCACGCTCGTCGTCCGGGTCCGGGCCGATGCCGCCGGCGACGACCAGCCCGACGAGCTTGTCGCCGTCACGCACGAAGCTGCGTGCGCAGGCGAAGCCGTGGCTGCCGACGTCCAGCCGGGGGCGGAACTCGAGCTCGCCGGCGAGACGGCGCCACTGGGTGGTGCAGGCCTCCAGCACGGCCGGGTCACCACCGTGCTCGCGGAACCACATGCACGGGTTCGCGACATCGGTGAGGAACCGGCCCTCCATGTCCGTGACGACCATCATCGCCCCGAGCAGGGGCGCGGCGGCGTGCAGGACCGCCTCGCGGGCTACCCGCAGCGGCACGTCGGTGCCGCGGGGTGCCCGGGGGGTCTCGGCGTCGACGAGCACGGTCGCCAGCGCGTCGGCGGGGAACCGCCACTGGGTCCCCACCTTGACGGCCCCGAGGCGGCCGTCGGCGGCCATCCGATAGACCGTGGAGCGGTCGATGCCGAGGCGCGCGGACACGTCGGCGGCGGTCAGCAGTTCCGTCGACACTGTGCGCCCGATCTGCAGCGTGTGCACGGCCCTCGTGCAGCACCTGCACTGTCCTGCACACGATGCACACCGTGCAGTGCCCTAGGTCCCGGGCCCCTCGCGCCAGAGGTCCCTCGCGCGACCGGTCGCACGGGGGAAGCGGGGCTCGTGGCCGGCGGCAGCACCGCCGTCCTCGTGGCTGTGCGGTGTCCCGACCATCGCACCGGGACCGGGCACGGGTGCGTCGGCGAGGAACCGCCGCGCCGTCGCGGCACCGGCCGCGAGGAGCGCCGGCGTCGATGCGAACGAGAGCGGCCGCCGGCCGGTCACGCACGGCCGCTCGAGGTAGAGGACCGGGAGCTCGGCGGCGACCGCCGTGACCTCGACCAGGACTCGTTGGCGGATGGCAGTGCCCATCGCCGCGAGCGAGGCCGCGGCCGCGCCGCTGGGCGCGACGTCGCGGTGGCAGATGTCACCCGGGTCGAGCACGACCAGCGCAGCGGCACCCATGCGCTGGGCCGTGCGCAGCGGCACGTTGGCGGTCACGCCGCCGTCCCAGTGGGGGGTCCCGTCGACGTCCTGCATCGGGAGCAGCCCCGGGATCGCACTGCTCGCCAGCAGGGGCGCCACGAGGTCACCACTGGCGTAGGCATCAGGGTGCCCCGTCAGGACGTTGCTCGTGACGACCGCCAGCGGCAGCGCCAGGTCCTCGAACGTCGGCCGCGGCCCGAGCGTGGTCCGGACCAGCCTCCGCAGGCCGCGGTCGGGGTAGACGCTGCGCCCACGAGCGAGGCGCCACGCCTGTGCCAGCCGGCCCCCGGGGAACACCGACGAGGTCGTCAGTCCCCGCCACACACCGTCGAGCAGGTCGGCGGCCGTCGCGACGTCACCGACGTCGGCCAGCACGGCACCGTTCAGTGATCCCACCGACGTCCCCACGACGAGGTCCGGCTCGATGCCGGCCTCGGCCAACGCGGTGAGCATGCCGACCTGGAGCGCACCGAGCGTCGCCCCGCCCGCCAGGACGAACCCGACCGGGCGCGGGAGCAGCTGCCACCGTGCAGCGTCCACCGTCACCTCCCATGCCCACAACGACACGACGCGCCGCCACCTTCCGGCAGCGGCGCGCGGGTCTGGTCGCGACTAGGCGTCGGCGGTCGCCTGGACCTCGAAGCCGGCGGTCGCGGGCCACGAGTCTGGATCGATGTCGTTGGCCTCGGCGAACGCAGCCCAGGTCACGAGGTCGCCGTCGGTGCGCTCGGGGTGCGACCACGCCGACGCGTTGCCGCTCGAGGACCACGGGATCGTCGCGTCGACGTCGGACTGCTCGAGCGACTTCTCGCGGGCGAGCGTGCCGAGCAGGCTCGAGAGGTAGGTCGACAGCGTGTAGCTCGAGCTCGGGTGCGTGGTGCTGTGCCCCTGCCGCTCCCACAGCTCCTCGTAGACGTCCGGGTGCGCGGCAGCCAGCTCGTGCTCGACGACGCCGTACTCCACCGGCCCGTCGAAGGCGTAGACCACGGCGATGAGCTTGCTGTACAGCTCGAGGTCGTGGACGAGGCTGTCGCCGCCCGCACCGATCGACGAGTCAGGCGTGTCCGGATCGTCGATGACCGTGGTCACGGGCTCCGCGTGCACGAGGATGTCGCAGATGATGGCGACCTTGCGCTTCCCCTTGGGGTCGATGAAGCGCTTGACCTCGACGTCCTTGGACTCGCCACACATCTTGCATCTGAGCGTCGACACGGTTGTTCCTGCGGGATCGGGTACGGACAGCGGTCTTCCACCGCTGCACTGATCCACCATAGGGGCAGTCGAGCGAATCGTCCTGTCCGACGCGTCAGGCGGACGCCGGTCCCGCCCCAGGTGGTCAGTCCTCGTCCGCCTCGTCGCCACCGTTCCCACGGCCGAGGCCGCGTCCGGGCAGCCCGTCCTCGAACGTCGCCCGGGCACCGCGCAGGGCAGCCGCGTCGGACTTCTTCGCCTGGCCCGGCGGGGTCCCGCCGTTGCCGTTGCCCTTGCCGGCGGTGGACGGCGACACCCCGGCCGCGAGGGCCTCGTGGACGGCAGCAGCGTTGCCCGGGTGCTCCGCGTGCTTCGCCGCGAGCAGCGCGTGCCGCTCGGCGAACGCCTCGCTCCCCCGACCGCGGGGTGTGCCCTCGGCCGCGATCCCCTCGGTCAGCCCCCGCGCCACGCCACGTGCTTCGGCCGCAGCACCACGCGCCAGGTCGACGACCTGCTCTGGTGGGCCCTGCGTCGTCGTCGCCAGCGCGGCAGCAGGCAACGAGGCCGCGACGAGTGCCACGGCAGCGAGCGTGATCCGTGTCCTCATGGCGCCACCTCCGCGATCGCGTCCTCGTGCTGGGGGCAGCGCACGGTGACCGCAGCGCCGAGGATCGCCCCGCCAAGGTACGCCGTGTCCTCGTCGAGGGTGAGGCCTTCGTCACCCAGCGTGGTCAGGAACACAGCCAGGACCTCGTCGACGGCGGCACCGTCGTCGAGCCCTGCACAGAGGGTGTCGGCCGTCTCGAGGAAGGCGCCCGGGTCCTCGTCCACGAGGTCGGTGAACCGTGTGTCCGCGAGCACCTCGTCCACCGCGGTCAGCAGGATCGCGTCCTGCACCGCCGGGTCGTCCGTGGCCAGCACCGCCGGCGTGCCCTCGTCGTCGGCCGACGCCTCGGCGTCCGGTGCGCCGTCGGTCCCGGCAGGCTCGGACCCGGGCGGTGCCGCAGTGCTGCACGACGCGAGCACGGCCCCGACCAGGACGATCACGAACCTGCGCACACGGTCTCCTTCAGGCCAGTCGTTCGACGACGGCGGCGAGCCCCTGCCCGCCGCCGATGCACATCGTCTCCAGCGCGTAGCGGCCCTCGCGGCGGTCGAGCTCGTGGAGCATCGTCGCGAGGATCCGCGCCCCGGTGGCACCGATCGGGTGCCCGAGGCTGATGCCGCTGCCGTTGGGGTTGAGTCGCTCGTCGTCGGCCGCCACGCCCCACTCGTCGAGCACGGCCAGGACCTGCGCGGCGAAGGCCTCGTTGAGCTCGACGAGGTCGAGGTCGTCGAGCGACAGGCCTGCCCGGCCGAGCGCGGCGGCGCTCGCCGGGACGGGCCCGATCCCCATCCGGGACGGCTCGACCGCCCCGACGCCCCAGCTGACGAGTCGGGCCATCGGGCGCAGCCCCATCGCCTCGGCCGCCTCGACCGTCGTCACGACGCAGGCGGCGGCCCCGTCGTTCTGGCCGCTGGCGTTGCCGGCCGTCACGGTCGCGTCGGGGTCCTTGCGGCCGTGCACGGCGCGCAGGCCGGCCAGCGCCTCGACGGTGGTGTCCGGCCGCACGTGCTCGTCGACCGTGTGGACCGTCTCGTTGCCGCGACGGTCCGTCGTGGTGAACGGCACGATCTCGTCGTCGAAGCGGCCGGCCTCGATCGCGGCCGCGGCCCGGTGGTGCGACCGTGCCGCGAACTCGTCCTGCGCCTCCCGGCTGATCGACTTCTCCCGACGCAGGTTCTCGGCGGTCTCGATCATCCCGCCGGGCACCGGATGGTGTCGGCCACCGGCGGTGACCCGGCCCCGAGCGAGACGGTCGAGCAGCTCGCCGTCGCCCCGCAGCCCCCATCGCGCGAGGGTGTAGTGCTCGACCTGGCTCATCGACTCGGCACCGCCGGCGACCACGACGTCCATCACCCCGGTCTGGACGCGCATGGCCGCGTCGACGACGGCCTGCAGCCCACTGCCGCAACGGCGGTCGACCTGCAGACCGGGCACGGTGACCGGCCATCCCGCGTCGAGCGCGGCCATGCGGCCGATCGCCGGGTGTTCCCCCGACGGGTAGCCGTTGCCGAGCACGACGTCGTCGACCCGCTCCGGGTCGAGCCCGCGCTCCTCGAGCGCCCGCAGCACGTGCGCCGCGAGGTCGACCGCCGGGACGTCGCGGAAGATCCCACCGAACCGCCCGACCGCCGTGCGCACCGGCGTGCAGATGACCGCGTCCCGCATCTCGTGTGCCTCCCGTCCGCAACCGGAGGCTACGTCGGGTCAGGCCACCGGCAGCAGCGGGCGCTCCGCGGCACTGATGCGGCCGCCCGCGAGCACGACCTCGTCGTCGGTGTCGTAGACGACGCAGGACTGGCCGACCGCGACGCCGTGGAACGGCTCGTCGACCTCGATCCGCGCGCCGTCGCCGGTCGCCACGACCCGCCCGACGTGCGGCCGTCCGTGTGCCCGGACCTGCACGAGGACCTCGCCTGCCGGGACCTCACCGCGGTGCCAGACCACCCGGTCGACGGCGAGCCACGACGTGGCCAGCGCTGCCCGCGGTCCGACCGTCACCCTTCGGGACTCGGCGTCGACGTCCACCACGAAACGGGGCTCGTGGTGGTCGAGGCCCAGTCCGCGCCGCTGCCCGACGGTGAACCGCCAGGCGCCGTCGTGGGTGCCGAGCTGCGTGCCGTCGACGTCGACGATCGGACCGGGCGCGGGCGGCAGCTCGCGCGCGAGGTGGCCGGCGGTGTCACCGTCGGGGATGAAGCAGACGTCGTAGCTGTCGGGCTTCGCCGCCACCCGCAGGCCGCGCGCGGCGGCCGCGGCGCGGACCTCCTCCTTCGTGAGGCGGCCGACCGGCGTCCGCAGGCGCGCGAGCTCGTCCGGTCCGTGGACGTGCAGGACGTAGCTCTGGTCCTTCTGCCGGTCGACGGCGCGTCGCAGCACGGGGCGACCGACGTCCGGGTGCTCGATCCGCGCGTGGTGGCCGGTCGCGACGGCGTCGAAGCCGAGCTGCAGCGCCCGCCGCAGGACCGCGCCGACCTTCACGCGCTCGTTGCAGGTCACGCACGGGTTGGGCGTGGTGCCCGCGGCGTACCCGGCGGCGAACGGTTCCTGCACCTCACGACGGAACACGTCGCGCAGGTCCCAGACGTGGAAGTCGATGCCGAGCACCTGCGCGGTGCGCCGGGCGTCCTGCGCGTCGTCCAGGCCGCAGCAGCCCTGGCCCTGCACCTGCGGGTCGGTGTCGGCGAGCCGCAGGTGCACGCCGGTGACGTCGTGGCCGGCCTCGGCGAGCAGCGCCGCCGCCACGGCCGAGTCGACGCCACCCGACAGGGCGACGAGCACGCGCTCGGTCACAGGAAGCCTCCCCCTCGGCCCCGCAGTGTGGTGACCACGTCGACGATCCGCTCCGCGGCGGTGTCGATCTCGTCGGTCGTGGTGGTCCGGCCCACGCTGCAACGCAGCACGGCGTCGGCGGTGATGCCGTAGGCCGCGAGCACGGGGGAGGGTGCGGCGCTGCCGGTGGCACACGCCGTGCCGGTGGAGACGGCGACGCCGACCTCGTCGAGCGCCATGGCGAGCGCCTCGCCGTCGATGCCCTCGAGCTGGAGGTGGAGGTGGGTCGCGAGGCGGTGCGGGTCGTCGGGCGCCACGGTCGGCGCCACGCCGTCGAGGTCGGACAGTGCACCGGCCAGCCGTGTCGTCAGCGCGCGCGACCGGAGGGTGTGCTCGTCGCGCTCGGCGACGGTGCGCTCGAGGACCGTGGCGAGCGCCAGCGCGAGCGCGGTGGGCTGGGTCCCGGACCGCAGGCCGCGCTCCTGGCCGGGGCCGGGGACGAGCGGTGCGACGGGGACGTCACGGGGCAGGACGGCGACGCCGATGCCCACGGGGGCACCCAGCTTGTGCCCGGTCACGGCCAGCGACCCGACCCGTGGCATGGGCAGCGTCGCGATGCGCTGGACGGCGTCGGTGTGCAGGGCGACGCCGGCCTCTGCGCAGGCGTTGGCGACGGCGTTGCTCTGCTGGGCGATCCCGACCTCGCCGTCGGCGCCGGTCAGGGCGACGAGTGCCGTGTCGTCACGCAGGGCCGCCGCGACGTCCTCGGGCGCGACCGGCGCCACACCGGGCGGGTCGACCCAGGTGACCTCGGCCCCCTCGGCCTCGACGAGCCAGCGGACCGCATCGGTGACGGCCGGGTGGTCGACGGTCGAGCACACGATGTGCCGGCCCCGGCCAGCAGCGACGGCTGCCCGGTAGGTCCCGACGACGCCCAGCTGGTCGGCCTCGGTGCCACCGGAGGTGACGACGACCTCGTGCGGGGACCGTGCGACGGACGCGGCGATGCGTTCGCGCGCCTCCTCGAGGGTCGTGCGGGCGCGGCGCCCGAAGGCGTGGCCGGACGACGGGTTGCCACCGTGCTCGGCGTGCAGCGCCGCGAGCATGACCGTCATGGCCTCGCGACGCGGCGGCGTCGAGGCGGCGTGGTCGAGCAGGATCGAGGTGGTCACCCGGCGGATGGAAGCACGACGCACCGTCGACACCAACTGCCGGCGCCCTACCGTGCGACAGGACCGAGCAGGAGCCGTACGTGCCGATCGAGGACGTCCTCGCCGACCAGCAGTGGCCGCCCCGCCCACGCCGCGTGGTGCCGCTGGACGTGGACGCCGGCAGCGTCGCCGGGCACCGGCTGTGGTTCCGTGCGATCGAGGACTGGGGCGGGTGGATGGACGTCCGCATCGCGCGGGTCGACGAGCTGGGGCAGCGCCCGCTCCCCCGCCGCCTGCCGCCGCCGGATGCCTGGCAGGCCTGGCTCGACGGCGAGGAGCTGACCGTCGCGGACGCCGTCGGCCGTGGGGACCGACGCTTCTCCGACGGTGAGCTGCGCCTGCGCCCCGGCCTGCCCGACGACGCCTGCACGCTCACCGTCACCGCGGCACTGCTGCCCGGCGAGGTGCTGCGGGTCGATCTCCGGGTGCCGGCCCCCTGAGTCAGCGGTTGTCCACGAAGGGGCTGCCGAGCACGCGGATGCGGTTCGCGACCAGGTCGACCTCCCGCGAGACCATGATCGACGTCACCGGGACACCGGTGGACCGGTCGAGGCGGCCGCGCAGCCGCTCGACCTGTGACCGCTCGATGTCGCCGCCGAGCTCGACGACGTAGCCGTCGACCCCGCGACGACGCTGCAGTGACACGCGCCACACCGCTGCTGCCGACGCCTCGAGCTCGACCGCGAGCGCCCGCAGGTCGAGCGTCACCTCGCCGTCCTTGCGCCGCAACGACGGCTGCCACGCCGCCGGCTGCACGGCGCCGACGATGCGCGGGACGGTGCGACCGCACGCCGGGCACGGCTCGCCGTCGGCGCGCAGCGACGCGACCCGCACGCCGGTGCGGTACCGCAGCAGCGTGGTGCCCCGCCATCCGAGCGTCGTGATCGTGAGGTCCCCACCCCGGTCGGTGACGCCACCGCTGAGCGACTCGAGGGTCTCGAGGACCTCCATGTCGGGGGTCGTGTGCAGCCCCTCGATCCCGTCTGCGCACTCGGCCCAGAGACCGCGGTGGACGTCCGGCGCCCACAGGGTCCGGACCACGAGCTCGTGGCCGAGGGCGCCCGCACGCCGCCAGGCCTCGACGACGGCCTCGCGCTGCTCATCGGTCGGTGGCGGGCCGACCAGGACCACGTGGACCACCCGGCTGACGTCGGCGTCGGCGTCCGCGAGGACGTCGGCCCACGCGACGGCCTCCTCCGGGAGGCAGGCGACCGATGTGGCCGGCACGAGGTCGAACGCATCGACGCACTGTGCGAGCGTGTCACCGTGGCCCCGCGGGTGCAGCGCGAGCATCGACGCACCGAGTGCCACGGACCGCACACCCCAGAAGGCGGCGGAGGGGCCGGCGGGGACGGCGGAGACGAGGTAGTCGTGGTCGCCGAGACCGAGGACCGCGGCCGCCCTGGCCCCGGCCCGGTGGGCACGATCGAGGTCGCTGCGGCTCGACGCGATCGCGAGCTCGGCGGCGGCCCCGCCGCGGGTGACGTGGACCGGCTTGAACTCCTCGAGCAGGACGCGCCGCTTCCCGTCGAGCTGGTCGCCGCTGATCCCCCGCGCGATGCGACCGAGGAGCGACCCGCTCGCCATGGCCTTCACCTGCGACTCGGTGGGGCGCTGCACGAGCGCCGCCCCGCCGCGGGTCGCGACGTCACCCTGCAGGCTCGGCGCGAACCGGTCCAGGTCGGCGCGGGTCACCAGGGTCCGGGGATCGGCCTCGATCCGCTCGGCGCGGGCAGTCCAGTGCGGGGCGAACGCGACCGCGCCGGGCAGCCATTCCGCCAGCAGCAGCTCCTCGGCCCGGGCCTGCTCCGACGCCGAGCGCCGATCCCAAGCTGCCGGCACGAGGGTTCCTTGGTCGAGCGAGTACGAACGCCCCGCGAGGCTATAGACGCCCGACGCCCCCGCACGACGAAGCCGCGGCCCTCAGGGCCGCGGCTTGTCAGGCGGAGCTTGCTCGCGACCTCGCTTCGCTCGGTCGACTCGACAGCGCTCCGCCCCAGTCCTCAGCCCTTGCGGGCCCGGATCTCCTCGATGAGCTTGGGGACGACGTCGTAGAGGTCGCCGACGACGCCGAAGTCCGCGATCGAGAAGATCGGGGCCTCGCGGTCCTTGTTGACCGCCACGATGTGCTGGGCGGTCTGCATGCCGGCCCGGTGCTGGATTGCGCCCGAGATGCCGTTGGCGATGTAGAGCGCGGGCGACACGGTGCGACCGGTCTGGCCGATCTGCGCGCGGTGGGGGTACCAACCGGCGTCCGTCGCGGCGCGCGACGCGCCGACACCGGCGCCGAGCTCGTCCGCGAGCTGCTCCATGAGCTCGAAGCCGGACTCCTCACCGAGGCCGCGTCCACCGGAGACGACGATCGCCGCCTCACCGATGTCCGGGCGGTCACCACCGGCGACGATCTCGCTGCCGGTGACCTGCGCGGCCTTCGCGGTGTCGGAGAGGTCGACGTCGAACTCCTCGATCTCGGCCTCGTCACCGTCCTCGGCAGCGGCGTACGCGTTGGCGGCGATGCCGAAGAACGGCATCTTGCCCGCGGCCACGCGCGAGGTGGTGATCAGGTCACCACCGAAGACCTCCTTGGTGGCGACGATGGCGCCGTCCTCGACCGCCACGCCGGTGACGTCGGTGATCACACCGCCGTCCAGCCGGATCGCGAGCCGCGCGGCGACGTCCTTGGTGTGGTTCGACGAGACGAAGAAGATCGCCGCGACGTCACGCTCGTCGGCGAGCTGCTGCAGGGCCTCGACCTTCGGGAGGGTGACGTAGGCGTCCGCCTCCTCGTCGTCCCACCACAGCAGCGTGTCGGCGCCGGCGGCACCCACGGCCTCGGCGGCGTCGTCGCCGTCCTCACCGAGCCAGACGGCGCTGACCTGCGCCCCGAGCTCGTCCGCGACGGTCCGCGCCGCGGTCACGGTCTGGAGCGCCACCTTGCGCGGCTTGCCCTCCGAGTGGTCAACGAGAACCAGGATCTCACTCATGTTCTGCTTCCTATCAAGTCTGTGTGCCGTACCGATGAGTTGGCCCGGGAGAGGTTCGTGCCCTCCGCGTCCCGCGTGTCAGAGACGGGGTCTGGGGCCGAAGGCCCCAGCAGGGGGCCGCGGGGGACAGCGTCCCCCGCCCGATCAGATGAACTTCTTCTCCTGGAGCCAGTCGGCGAGCTGGGTGGCGGCGGCGCCGTCGCCCTCGTCCTCGACGATGGTCCCGGCCTCCTTGGGCGGCCGCGGCGTGAACTCGTACATGGTCGCTGCGGCGTTGCCGGCACCGACCTCGTCGGGCGACACGCCGAGGTCACCGAGCGACTTGACGTCGAGCGGCTTGGACTTGGCCGCCATGATCCCCTTGAAGGTGGGGTAGCGCGGGTCGTTGATGGCCTCGACGACCGAGACGATCGCGGGCAGCTGTGCCTCGGCGACGTCCCAGCCCTCCTCGTGCTCGCGGTGGACGGTGACCTTGTCGCCGTCGACCTCGAGCTTGCGGGCGTAGGTGAGGCTCGGCAGGCCGAGCAGCTCGGCGACGGCGGCCGGCACCAGGCACGTGCGCGCGTCGGTGGACTGGTTGCCGAAGATGACGAGGTCGAAGTCCTCGCCCTCCAGCGCCTTGGCGATCACGCGTGCGGTGCCGAGCGCGTCGGAGCCGGCGATGGCCTCGTCGGTGATCTGGAGGCCGGCGTCGAGCCCGAAGGACAGCGCCTTGCGCACGATGGGCTGTGCGTTCTCCGGGCCCATCAGCAGGACGGTGACCTCGGCGTCGTGGTTCTCCTTGAGGCGGACGGCCTCCTCGATGGCGAACTCGTTGACCGGGCAGAGAACCGCCTCACTGGCGTCGCGGTCGACGGTCTTGTCGTTGGGGTCGATCTGCTTGTCGCCGGCGGTGTCCGGCACACGCTTGACGGGAACGATGACCTTCACGGGTCGGGGCCTTTCGAGTCGGCTGGGCGAGGTCGGGGGCAGGCGCAGTCGCTGGCGTCGCGACCCCGTGGGGGTCAGGACTCGCGTCGGTCGTCTCGATCGGCGCGCTGCGGGAGGCAGGGAACCACGCGTGGTACCCCCGATCATTTTGTAGCGAACGCTCAAAGTCAAATCAGCGGCCGTGCGTCCGAGCCACCGCACACCGGCCGAACGGCCTATGGTCGGGCGATCGACGAGTGGTCGGGCATGGCAGAGCCGAGCGCCGCGTGGCGGCGGGCGACGGGGTCGCTGTGGCTGCGCCCGACCCTCGCGGTCGGTGCGGCGCTCGTCCTCGGGGTCGTGCTGTCCAGCATCGACGTCCCCGAGGGCTCGGTCCTCGACCCCCTGCTCTTCCGTGGGGAGGCCAGCGACGCCCGCCAGCTGCTGACCGTGGTCGTGGGCACGATGATCACCGTCACGTCGCTGGTGTTCGCCCTGACGGTCGTCGCACTGCAGATCGCATCGACGCAGTTCTCGCCCCGGTTGCTGCGGTCGTTCCTCCGTGACCGGGGCACGCAGCTGGTCCTGAGCACCTTCGTCGGGACCGTCGCCTACGCGCTCGCGGGGCTCCAGACGGTCGGCAGGGTCGGTGACGACGGCCGGGTCTTCGTGCCGGAGGTCGCCGTCTCCGGCGCACTGGCCCTCGCGCTGGTCAGCGTCGGGATGCTCGTCTACTACATCCAGCACGTCACGGACTCGATCCGCATCGACACGATCATGCGGGGGATCGAACGGACTGCCCTGGACGTGCTGGCGCGCGACCACGTCCCGCTCGCCCAGGCGCAGGCGCCGGTCCTGCCGACGCCCACGGGCCCGGTCACCGTCGTGCCGGCACCGGGATCCGGGTACCTGCAGGGGCTCCGGGCTGGCGCACTGCTGCGCGCAGCCAGCGGGCCGGGGCTCGTCGTGGAGGTCGTCCCGCGCGTGGGCTGGTTCGTGGTCGCCGGCCAGCCGGTGGCGCGCGTCTGGCACGAGTCGGGAGCTGCGGTCCGGGCCGCCACGGCCCACGACCTCGTCGCGGACCACCTGCTGCTCACGCCGGACCGCTACGCCGAGCAGGAGCTCGGGGTGGGGATCCGCCAGCTGGTGGACATCGCCAACCGGGCGGCGGCACCGAGCACCCAGGACATCTACACGGCCGTGCAGGCCGTCCACCACCTCAGCGTCGTGCTGGCGGACGCCTGCCGGCGGTCGTTCCTCCCGCTGACGTGGCAGGACGACGCGGGGACGGTCCGGGTGGTGCTGCACCGGATGACGTTCCGGACGCACCTCGACGTCGTGTGCGACCACGTCCGGCAGGGCGGCGGCGACCGCCACCCCCGGCTCGCCGTGGCGCTGCTGCGCATGCTGCAGGTCGTGGTCACCTCGACGCCGTCGCCGGCGCTGGTCGAGGCCGCGGTCGCGCACGGCCGCACGGTCATGGAGCACGCGGAGCAGGCGATCCCGTGGGCGGAGGACGTCGCGGAGGTCCGGGCGGCGTGGCAGCAGCTGACGGTGGACGCCGGCGTCGCGGCGGCCGCCCGCGACGGACGGGGCGGTGGCGGCGGCCAGTAGCGTCAGCGCCATGACCGACACCTCCCCGCTCCCCCTGACCGGTGAACGCACCGTGCCCGGTGTGCCGGACGAGACGTACTGGTTCGAGCGGCACGTCGTGGCCTACCGGCTGGCCGCCGGACGGGCCGCGGGTGCACGGGTGCTCGACGCCGGCTGCGGCGAGGGCTACGGGCTGCGGCTGCTGCGCGAGGCGGGCGCGACCCACGTGACCGGGGCCGACCTCGACCGGGCGACCGTCGCGCACGCCCGCCGGCGGTACGCCGGCCCGGACGTCGACGTCGTCGAGTGCGAGCTGATGGCGCTCCCACTGTCCGACGACGCGGTCGACCTCAC
The DNA here is from genome assembly GCA_041627475.1 of Nitriliruptoraceae bacterium. Classification (GTDB taxonomy): domain Bacteria; phylum Actinomycetota; class Nitriliruptoria; order Nitriliruptorales; family Nitriliruptoraceae; genus JBFGFG01. The sequence continues at coordinate 13,222 of JBFKQZ010000018.1, forward strand.
CGTCAGCTTCCAGGTGATCGAGCACGTCCACGACGTCCGGGGCTACCTCGCGTCACTGCGGCGGGTCACCCGGCCCGGTGGACAGGTGCTGCTGGCGACCCCGAACCGCCTGACCTTCACCCCCGACAGCGACGTGCCGGTCAACCCGTTCCACGTCCGCGAGTTCACCGCGGCCGAGCTGCGCGCCGAGGTCGTGGCGGCGGGCCTCGCCGTCGAGACCGTTGTCGGTGTCCACCACGGCGACCGGATCGCCGGGTGGGAGGACGAGCTGGGCGAACCGTTCACCGCGACGATGACCACCGCCCCGCCCGACGACTGGCCCGCCGCCTACCGCGAGCGGGTCCACCAGGTCACCGCGGACGACTTCGACGTCCGCGCGGACGACCTCGATGCGTCGCTCGACCTCGTCGCCGTCTGCCGCGTGCCGTGACGGCACCGGCCCCGGGTGAGGTCGCGCTGGTGCTCCACACGCACCTGCCGTGGCTGGCGAACCACGGCGTCTGGCCCGTCGGCGAGGAGTGGCTGTTCCAGGCCTGGGGCCACGCGTGGCTGCCGGTCACCCGACTCCTGCGGCGACTCGCCGACGAGGGCCACACCGACGTCCTGACGCTCGGCGTCACGCCGATGGTCGCCGCCCAGGTCGGCCACGAGCGCCTGGCGCAGGACCTCGGGACGTGGCTCGGTGGCCAGATGTGGCGGGCGGAGGAGCAGCGGTGGCACTGGTGGCTGGACGACGAGGTCCGGTCGCTCTCGCACCACCACTGGCGTCACCACCAGGACCTGCTCGCGTTCCACGAGGAGGTGCAGGCGGCCGGTGGCCTGCTCGCCGTGTGGGCGGACCTCGCCGACCGCGGCGTCATCGAGCTCCTCGGTGGTCCGGCCACGCACCCGTACCTCCCGCTGCTCGGTGACGAGGCGCTGCTCGACGGGCAGCTCGCGACCGGCCTCGCCCACCATGCCGGGTGGGCGGGCAGTCGGCCCCGTGGGCTGTGGCCCCCGGAGCTCGGGTACCGCCCCGCGGGTCGGGTCGCCGACCCGACCGCCGCCCCGGCCGCCGTCGACCGCTTCGGCACGCCGACACTGCCCCGGACCGGGCCGTCGCTGCCGGGGCTCGAGACCGTCTACGCCCGGCACGGGATCGAGCACCTGCTGGTCGACGCCCCGACGCTGATCCGCGCAGCTGGCGGGCGCGACCGGGACTGGACGGTCCGCCCCGCGGTGCCGGACGTGGCGGACGAGAGCATCGACGAGGTCGTGCACGACGGCGTGCTGATCGGTGACTCCGACGTGGCCGCGTTCGCCCGCGACCTCTCGGTCGCCTACCGCGTCTGGGCACCGACGACGGGCTACCCGGGCGACGACTGGTACCGCGACTTCCACACGCACGGCACCTTCGGCACGCACCGCTCCCACCGTGTCACCGGCCAGGACGTGCCGTGGCAGGAGAAGGCGCCCTACGACCCCGCCCGGGCCGCGGCTCGCACCGCGGACCACGCCGAGGACTTCCACGAGCTGCTCCGCGAGGTGCTCGACCCACGTCCCGGCGGGCTCGTGGTGGCGGCGTACGACACCGAGCTGTTCGGACACTGGTGGTACGAGGGCCCGCTGTGGCTGGAGCGCACGCTGCGCCGGGTCGCGGAGGACCCCCGGCTGCGCACCACGACGCTCGCCTCCCGGCGGGACCGGCGCCCCCCGACCCGCCGTCTGCACCTCCCCGAGTCCTCGTGGGGGTACGGCAAGGGCCACGCGTCGTGGGTGACGCCGGAGACGCGACCGATGTGGTCGCGGATCGCCGCGGTCGAGGCAGATGCCCGTGCCGCGCTCGCGGGCTGCGACCGGCCCGACGACGACCCCGCGGTCCTCCAGCTGGCCCGGGAGGTCGCACAGGTCCGCTGCTCGGACTGGCCGTTCATGGTGACCCGCGGCAACAGCGCCGACTACGCCCACGAGCGTCTCGCCCAGCACTCCGCCGCCGCAGCACGCCTGGCCTCGATGCTCGCGGCCGACGACGTCGACGAGGCGTGGGTGGCCGACCGCGCCCGCCACGTCGAGGCGCCGGCCGATCCGACACCGCTCGTGCGCGCACTGCGCAGTGGCGCCGACGTCGGTTCCCTGCCGTCACCCGGCGGCGGCCCGCTCGTTGGATGAGGCAGCGGGGCACCCCTCCGGGACCACCTCCCTCTCACCCCGCGATGTGATGTGATGATGGCTTCGACCGCCCCGAGCTCAACCGGCCCGTGGCGGTCGTTGCTGTTGCGGTTCGTCTGGGTGGGCGTGTCGTCGGTCGCGGGTGTCGGCACCGTCGGGGCGATCGTGGTTTGGGCGGCGCTGACGATCCCGTGGGACGTCCCCGAGCCGCCCGTGCTCAGCGGCCCGTCGGTCGTGACCGCCGCGGACGGCACCGAGCTGGCGCGGTTCACCACCCAGGTCGACCGGACGCCGGTCGCGCTCGACGATGTCAGCGACGCGGCGGAGGACGCGATCATCGCGTCCGAGGACGCGAACTTCTACGAGCACACCGGCGTGGACCCGCTGGCCCTGGTCCGGGCCGTCTACGTCAACGTCCGCACGGGGGCCATCCGCCAGGGCGGGTCGACCCTGACGCAGCAGTACGTCAAGAACGCGTTCGTCGGCGACGACGTGACGCTGCGCCGCAAGGTCGAGGAGGCCGTGCTGTCGATCTCGCTCGAGCGCCAGTTGTCCAAGGACGAGATCCTCGAGGCGTACCTCAACACCGTCTACTTCGGTGAGGGCGCGAGCGGCATCGAGGCCGCGGCCGTGACGTACTTCGACGTCCCGGCCTCGGAGCTCACGCTGGCCCAGGGCGCCACGCTCGCGCAGCTGCTGCCCGCGCCGTCGGTGCGCAACCCCGTCGCCGACCCCGACGGCGCACGCGCACGCCGCGACGCGCTGCTCGACCGGATGGAGGAGCTCGGTCGGGCGACGCCGGCCGAGGTGGCCGCCGCGAAGGCGAGTGACCTCGGCGTCGTCGAGCGGCGTCGCGACCGCGGCCCCTACCCGTTCGTGGTGCAGCACGTCCGACGCATCCTCACCGAGGCGTACGGCGAGGAGCAGGTGCTGACGGGGGCGCTGCGGGTCCGCACCACCGTGCAGCCGGCCGCCATGGCGGCACTGGAGGAGGCGGTCGCCGCCCAGCTGCCGCCGCAGGAGGACCGGCCGGAGGTCGACGCGGGCGCCATCGCGGTGGACCCGGCGACCGGTGACGTCCTCGCCTGGTACGGCGGCCGGGACTTCGGTGCGTCCCAGTTCGACCTCGCGATGCAGGCGCGCCGGCGACCGGGGTCGACGTTCAAGCCGATCGCGTACCTCGCCGCCCTCGAGGACGGCATGGAGCCGGGCACGGTCTACCCCGCCCCGGGGTCGTTCGACGAGGGCGAGCTGTGCGACCCCGGCTGGGGCCCGGCCAACGCGGGCGGTGGCGGCTTCGGTCGGCTCCCCCTGCGCGAGGCGCTGTACCGCTCGGTGAACACCGTCTTCGCCCAGGTCGGCTGCGACGTCGGGGCGGAGGAGCTCGCGGCGACGGCCCGGCGACTGGGCATCCGCACGACGCTCGAGCCGACCCCGCAGCTCGCGATCGGCGGCTTCGGCAGCAACACCACGGTCGCCGACCTCGCGCAGGTCTACGCCACGCTCGCCAACGACGGCCTCCAGTGCCCGCTGCGGACGATCCTCGAGGTCCGCGACCGGGACGGTCGTCGCCTGCCCCCACCGCCCGAGACCACGCCGGAGGGGCAGCCGCGGGCACCGGGTGAGGACGTCCTGGCCGAGCGCCCCGAGGGTCTGGCCGAGGACGACCGCGGACGCTGCCGGCAGGTGGCGGACGCCGACAACGTGCGACGCGTGACCGACGCCCTCGAGGTCGTGGTGGCCGAGACGACGGGTCGGCGAGCGGACATCGGGCGCCCGCAGGCCGGCAAGACCGGGACGACCGACGACGAGGTGGACGCGTGGTTCGCGGGCTACACGCCCGACCTCGCGCTCGTCGTGCGGGTCGGTGACGACATCGAGGAGCCGCTCACGGACATCGAGGGCTTCGCCCGTGTCCAGGGCGGGACCATCCCGGCGCTGATCTGGCGCGACGCCGCGGACCTGCTGCTCGCGGACGTCGCCCCGACCGGCTTCACGGCCCCCGGCGCGACGACCACCGTGCGCATCCCGGCGACCCCGCGTCGCGCCTCGCCGTCACCGTCACCGAGCCCGACCACGGCACCGACGGCCACGCCGGACCCCGGTCCTGCGCCCACCCCGACGCCGAGCCCGAGCCCGTCACCGACGCCCGGTGGCCTGCTCGACCCCGGCGGGGACGGCGGCGGGGACGGCGGTGGCGACGAGGAGTGCGGGCTGCTCGACCTCGGCTGCGACCCCGACTGACCGTCAGGCCTCGACGGCCTCGCGCAGTCGCGCCAGGGACTCCGCCGCCGCCTCGAAGTCGTACTGCCGGAGCGCCTCGGCGAGTGCCGCGTGGTGCTCGCGGGCGACGTCGGTCCGGTCGTCCACGGGGAACTCGTCCACCAGCCGTGCCGCCTCGGGGTCGGACCGGTCGATCCGGGCCGCGAGCTCGTCCAGCACCGTGCCGACCTCGTCCTCCGCGACCGGGTCGACGGGCGGCGGCGCCGCCGGCAGTGTCGGCAGCCAGGCGACGAGGCGGTCGAGGTGCGCACACACGTCGACCAGCGCCGTCGCGGCCGCCTCGCCGTCCCCTGCCTCACAGGCCTCCTCGACCTCACCGGCCGCCCGCGACAGGGCCTTGGCGCGCACGTTGGCCGCCACACCCCGCAGGGCGTGCGCGATCTCCCGAGCGCCGTCGAGGTCGTCCTCGGCGAGCCGGCCGGCGATGCGGTCCCCGGCGTCCGTGTGGTGCTCCCCGACCAGCCGCAGCAGCCGGGTGTAGAGACCGACGTCGCCCCGGCAGACGCGCAGCCCCTCCTCGGTGTCGACACCGTCGAGGGTCGGCATGACCTCGTAGGACACCGACGCGGCCTCGTCGGCCGTCACGTCCTGGTCGGCAGACCGGTGCCGCGGCGTGGGCCGGTCGCCGCCGACCCACCGGTGGAGCGTGTCCCACAGCTGGCGCACGTCGATCGGCTTGGCGATGTGGTCGTCCATGCCGGCGTCGAGGACGCGGTCGCGGTCGGCCGCCATGGCGTTGGCGGTCATCGCGATCACCGGGACGTCGTCCAGTCCCGGCCGCTGCCGCAGTCGACGCGTGGCCTCGTAGCCGTCCATGACCGGGAGCTGGCAGTCCATCAGGATCGCGTCGAATCGCCGCTCGTCGAGCACGTCGAGGGCCTCGCGGCCGTCCCGTGCGACCGTGACGCGCACGCCCTCACGCTCCAGCAGCTCGACGGCGAGCTCCTGGTTCACCTTGTTGTCCTCGACCAGCAGGATGCTGGCGCCACGCAGCACGGCCGCGATGGAGGCGACGTCGCGCTCCTCCGGGCGCTCGCGTGCGCTGCGGAAGACGTCGTGCCCCAACGCGTCCATGATCGCGTCGTGGAGCATCGACGGCGTGGCGGGCTTCTCCAGGAAGTCGACGATGTCGACGTCACCGGCGGCGGCCCTCGCCTGGGCGCGGTCATGGGCCGTGACCATCACCACGGCCGGTGGCGCACTGGGGTCGGTCTGCAGTCGCCGCACGAGCTGGACACCGTCGAGGCCCGGCATCCGCCAGTCGACGAGCAGCAGGTCGTAGGGGTCGCCGGCCTCCTGGGCTGCGTCGACCATCGCGATCGCCTCGTGGCCGTCGACCGCCTCGTCCACGCGCAGTCCGAGACCCTCGAGCATGCGCCCGTGGATCTCCCGGGCGGTCGGGCGGTCGTCGACGACCAGCGTGCGGGGCTGCTCCGCGGCGAGCGCCGGGTCGCGGAGCCGCGCGACCTCGGTCGCTGCCAGCGGGAACGGCAGGACCACCTCGAAGACGGAGCCGCGCCCCGCGGTGCTCTCCACGTCGACGGTGCCGCCCATCTGCTCGACGAGCTGCTGGACGATGGCGAGACCGAGCCCGGTGCCCCCGAACGACCGCGTCGTGCTGACGTCGGCCTGCGTGAACGGTTCGAAGAGCAGCTCGAGCTGCGCGGGCGTCATCCCGATCCCCGTGTCGGTGACGCGGAAGACCAGCTCGACGGTCGCGGACGTCCTCGACCGCGCCCGGACGTCGAGGACGACCTCACCGCCGCTGTCGGTGAACTTCACCGCATTGCTGCCGAGGTTGTTCAGGACCTGGCCGAGGCGGAGCGGGTCCCCGCGCAGCCCGAGCGGCACGTCCGGGTCGACGTCGAACAGCAGCTCGACCCCCCGTCCCATGGCGGCGAGGCCGATGGTCGTGCGGAAGCCGTCGAGGACGTCGTCGAGCCGGAAGTCCACCTCCTCGAGCTCGAGCTTGCCTGCCTCGAACTTGGAGTAGTCGAGCAGGTCGTTGATGATCAGCATCAACGACTGCGCGGACTGCTGCACCCGTTCGACGTAGCGGCGCTGCCGGGGCGCGAGCTCCGTCTCGAGCGTCAGCTCGGTCATCCCGATGATCGCGTTCATCGGGGTGCGGATCTCGTGCGAGATGTTTGCGAGGAACGACGACTTGGTCCGGGTCGACTCCTCCGCCTCGGTGCGCAGCCGCTCCACCTCCGCGAAGGCCGCGACCTCGTCGGTCACATCACGAGTGACCGACACCAGCTGGTGTCCGCCGTCGGGCGTGACGGTTGCGCGGGTCGTCGTCTCGAGCCACCGCTCCTCGCCGTCGGCGCGGGTGACGCGCACGCGCTCGACCGCGGTGCCCTCCGGCGGCTCGACGGCTGCGACGGCCTCGGTCGCGACGAGCCCCTCGACGCGCTGGCCCACGAGCGCCTCGGGGTTGCGGCCGAGGACCTCGCGCACCGCGGGCGAGACGTACTGGAGCACACCGTCGGTCGTCGCCTGGGAGATGACGTCGGGCGCGGTCGCGAGCACGGTCGCCAGCCGGTCCTCGGCCAGCTCACGTCGTCGCTGGTCCTCGACCTGCTGCGTCATGTCGACGGTGCCGCCGAGCATCACGTCCGGGTCGTCCGGGTCCGGCTGGCCACGCTCGAGCAGCCACAACGGCTGCCCCTCGTCCGGCTGGATGCAGAACGAGATCTCGTACGGCTCACCGGACTCGCGCGCCGCGGTCGTCACGGCCGCGTACTCGTCGCGCTGGCTCGGGACGACCATGGCGAGGACGTCCGCGGGGCGGAACGTGCCGGCGGCGAGGTCGAACCCGGCGCGGTCGTACACGGCGCCACCCCGGACCACGGTGCTCTCCCGGTTCCTGTGGTCGTAGCGCCACAGGGTCAGTCTGGCCGCGTCGCTCGCCATCGCGAGGTGCTCACGGGTCCGCTCTAGGAGCAGCTGCCAGCGCTGACGGCGCTCCTCGGCCTGGTGCAGCTCGGTGACGTCCTCGAGCAGGACCACGGCACCGCCGCCGTCGAGCTCGGGCATGGCTGCAGCCGTGACGCGCAGCCACTGGACCTCGCCGTCCCACTCGACGCCGACCTCCACGTCGCGCACCACGGCCTCACCGGCGAGGACGCGCGCCAGCGGCGTCTCCGCGTCCGGCATCGGTGTGCCGTCGGCCCGCAGCAGTCGCCAGGTGACATCGTCGCCGAGGGAGTCGTCGCCGGCGCGGAGCCCGAACATCTCCTCGACGTGCCGGTTGGCCTCGACGACCTGCCCGTCCGGCCCGGTGACGAGCACGCCGATGGGCAGGTTGGCGTACAGCGCCTGCAGCTGTCTCGCGTCCACGTGCTCACCTCCTCGTCTCTGTCAGCTCGCGGTGGCGAGCACGGGGTTCAGCAGGGTCGCCTGCTGGAGGATCTCCGGGAGCGCCGCCTGGAACGCCTCGACGACGTCGGGGTCGAAGTGCCTGCCCGACTCGCTCTCGATGAGGTCGATGGCCCGTTCGACCGGCCATGCGGACTTGTAGGGCCGGACCGACGTGAGGGCGTCGAACACGTCGGCGATCCCGGCGATGCGTCCGGAGACGGGGATCTCCTCCCCCCGCAGGCCGAGGGGGTAGCCGTCGCCGTCCCACCGTTCGTGGTGGGTCAGGGCGAGCTCCCTGGCCAGCTCGAGCAGCGCGTGCTCGGTCTCGCCGATGATGCGGGCACCGATCGTCGTGTGCTCCTGCATGACCGCCGCCTCGCGCACGTCGAGCCGACCGGGCTTCTGGAGGATCGCGTCCGGGATCCCGATCTTGCCGATGTCATGCAGCGGTGCGGCGAGGTGCAGGAGTTCGGTGACGTCCTGCGGCAGGCCGTAGCGATCGGCGACGAGGCGGGTGTAGTGCGCCATCCGGACGACGTGCTTGCCGGTCTCGTCGTCCTTGAACTCGGCGGCCTTGCCCAGCCGCTCGATCACGCGCAGCCGGGTCATCTCCAGTTCGGTGGTGCGCTCGCGGACGAGCAACCGCATGTGCCGCTCCTGGTCGTGCAACGCCAGGTGGGTGCGGACCCGGGCACGGACGATCGCCGGGTTCACCGGCTTGGTCAGGTAGTCGACCGCCCCGGCGGCGAACCCCCGTTCCTCGTCGACGACCTCGTCACGGGCAGTGACGAAGACGACCGGCACATGGGCCGTCAGTGCGTCCCGCTTCAGGCGCCGACAGACCTCGAGCCCGTCGAGGTCGGGCAGCATCACGTCGAGCAGGATCAGGTCCGGTGCGCGCTGCCTGGCGAGGTCCAGGGCCCGCTGCCCCGTCGTGGCAGCCATGAGCTCGTGGTCCTCGCGGAGGATCCCCACGAGGACGTCGATGTTCGTCGGCACGTCGTCGACGACGAGCACGAGCGGCCTGTCACCGGCGTCATCGACCATCGGAGGGTTCTCTCTTGTGGGATGACTAGTGTGA
>JBFKQZ010000019.1:0-21922 GCA_041627475.1 Nitriliruptoraceae bacterium
CGGCCGCCGCCCAGCGACGCACCACGCCGTCTGGACGACGACGAGACCGTCGAGGTCCTCGCCGCCGCACTGCGCGGCGAGACGCCGCCGACGCGCGTCAGCGTGGTCGCCGGCGGGCGGGTCGACGAGCCGGCGGAGACGCCCGTCGAGACAGCGGACCAGGACGACGTCGTCGCGTTCGACGACGAGGACCCGCTGCGCGCCGCGCTCGAGGAGCTGCAGCGCATCGCGACCCCAGAGGACGAGGCGGCAGCAGCCACCGCGCCCGCGACGCCGCTGCGTCGACCGTCGACGCCCGTGCCGCCGCCACCCGGCGACCTGCCCGCGGCGACCGGCCCACCGCCACCGCCGCCGGCGCTCCCCGACGACGCCGGCCGGGACGACCTCACGCTCTGGTGAGCGATCGCTCCGAACACCCCGACGCCCACCCTCGCGGTGGGCGTCGCCGTGTCCGTGGACGTGCGCACCGTGGGGCTTCCGGGGCGGACGGATGCTGGTGTGGTTCCTTAGGTGCTGGAGTTACCCAAGAAGCATGAACGGGGGCCGCATGGGACTGCCGAACGACCTCGTCGCCGAGGTCCGTCAGCTCGACCAGCACGAGCTGCGTCGCCTCCTGATCCTCGCCAGGGGGCTGCTCGTGGGCGCCGACGGTCCTGCGGGCCCGGTGGACGAGGACGGCGCGCCGCTCCACGTGACCTACCGCCAGGAGCACGTCCGGTGCGGCTCGGAGGGCTGCGGCGGCTGCCCCCACGGCCCGTACTGGTACGGCTACTGGAAGGAGGACGGCCGCACGCGCAAGATGTACATCGGGCGCAAGCTGCCGGGTGACGCGCTGGAGCCGGTCGACCCCGAGGTCGGGGTCCGGCCGGCGCGGCGGACGGGCCCGCGCGGGCTGGTGGGCGGCTCGGGCGGGTCGTGAGGTTCCCGTGAGGTCCGGGTGACATGGCCGTGAGAGGGCGTCCGTAGGCTTCGACCCGACGCACAGCCACCACCCCACTCCCGGAGCCGACCGTGCCCATCACCCCTGACGTCATCGACGCGATCTTCAAGGCCTACGACGTCCGTGGCCTCGTCGACTCCCAGATCGACGAGGCGGTCGCCGAGGCGACCGGTGCTGCTGCGGCGGTGGTCCTCGGCGAGGGGGAGGGCGCGATCGTGGTCGGCCACGACATGCGGCCCTCCTCGCGCCCGCTCGTCGCCGCGTTCGCCCGAGGTGCGACCTCGCAGGGACTCGACGTGATCGACATCGGTCTGGCCTCGACCGACATGCTGTACTACGCCTCCGGCGCGCTCGGCCTGCCCGGCGCGATGTTCACCGCGTCGCACAACCCCGCGCAGTACAACGGCATCAAGATGTGCCGCGCCGGCGCGGCCCCGGTGTCACAGGACACCGGCCTGCGAGAGATCCGCGACCTCGTCCTGGACGGTGGTCCCGCCCCCGTGAGCGGCCCGCCCGGGACGGTGCGCGAGCAGGACGTGCTCGAGGACTTCGCCGAGCACGTGCGCAGCTTCATCGACCCGGACGTGCTCGGACCCGTCTCGCTGGCGGTCGACGCCGGCAACGGCATGGCCGGCCACGTCCTGCCGCCGGTCTTCGCATCGCTGCCCTTCGAGGTCGAGGACCTCTACTTCGAGCTCGACGGCACCTTCCCCAACCACCCCGCCGACCCGATCGACCCGGAGAACCTGCGCGACCTCTGCGCCGCCGTCACCGCCGGTGGGCACGCCCTCGGCCTGGCCTTCGACGGTGACGCCGACCGCATGTTCGCCGTCGACGAGAAGGGCCAGCCGGTCTCCTCCTCGCTGATCGGTGCGGTCGTCGCCGACCGGCTGCTCGAGCGCAACCCCGGCGAGACGGTGCTCCACAACCTCATCTGCTCGCACACCGTGCGCGAGACGATCGAGGCAGCCGGTGGGAAGGCCGTCCGCACCCGCGTCGGCCACTCCTTCATCAAGCAGCGCATGGCCGAGACCGGGGCGATCTACGCCGCCGAGCACTCCGGCCACCACTACTTCCGTGACAACTACCGCGCGGACTCCGGCCTGATCGCGGCGCTGGTGCTGCTCGAGGCCGTCGCCGAGGCGGGCAAGCCGCTGTCCGAGGTCGTGGCGCCGTACGACACGTACGTCGCGTCGGGCGAGCGCAACCACCGCGTCGCCGACGTCGAGGGTGCGACCGCGGCCGTCGTCGACGAGCTCGGCGAGCGCGTCCTGACCAGCGACACCGAGGACGGGCTGACGATGCAGACCGCCGACGCCTGGGCGAACCTGCGGCCGTCCAACACCGAGCCGCTGCTGCGCCTGAACGTCGAGGGCGACGACGAGGCCGCCATGGTCCGCCTGCGTGACGACATCGAGGCCGTGCTGGCGCGGTTCAAGGACTGACCGCCGACGGGCGGCCGCTAGCGTCGGGGCTCGACGAGGAGGCCCGACGATGGTTGCCCTGGACGACGAGCTCATGAAGCGGCTCGTGTGCCCCGACTGCCGGTCGAACATGGAGCACAAGGACCGCCGCAAGGCCGTGGTGTGTCTCGGCTGCGGCCTGCAGTACCCCGCCGAGAACGGGATCCCGGTCATGCTGGTCGAGAAGTCGCGGATGTCGCGGCGATGATCGACGAGACCGAGCCGACGATCGCCGACACCGCCTGGGCGCTCCGTGCCGCCCTGCCGCAGGACGCCGCCCCCCGCACGCTGCTGACCCTCGGGTCAGGCCTCGGGGACGTGGCCGACGCGGTCGAGGACCCGACCGACGTGGACGTGACGACCCTGCCGGGCATGGTCCCCTCGACCGTCCCCGGCCACACCGCGACGCTGCGCCACGGCTGGCTCGGTGGCCACGAGGTGCTGGTCCAGCGCGGCCGCATCCACCTCTACGAGGGCCACACCGCCCGCGACGTCGTGCGCACCGTCGAGGTCGCCGCGGAGCTCGGGGCCACGACCTTCGTGGTGACCAACGCCGCTGGTGGACTGGACGACGCGACGCTCACGCCGGGCGACCTCCTGGTCATCGACGACCACCTCAACCTCACCGGCACCACGCCGTTGACCGGCGTGCTGCGGGACGGGGCGCCGGTCTTCCTCGACATGGCGGGTGCGTACGACCCGGTCCTGCGTGCTGCCGCCGACGAGGTGGCGGTCGAGCTGGGCCAGCAGCTCCAGCACGGGGTGTACGCCGGGCTGACCGGTCCGACCTACGAGACGCCGGCCGAGGTGGCGATGCTGCGGACGCTCGGCGCCGACGTCGTCGGGATGTCCACGGTCAACGAGGTCATCGCGGCCCGCGCCGCCGGCATGCGTGTCCTCGGCTTCTCGTCGGTCACGAACGTGCACGGCGAGGGTGTTGCGACGTCCCACGAGGAGGTCCTGGAGGTGGGTGCCGACGCGGCGCGCCGTCTCGGTGCGCTCCTGCTCGCCCTGGTGCCACGGCTGGCCTGAGGTCTCCACACGCTGCGCCATGCGGGTGCGGCGCGTGCCGCGTGACGGTGCCATGGTCTCGGGGTGTCCTTCCTGCTCGACCTGCTCGTCCCGCCGCTGTGTGACGGCTGCGGGGTCCGGGCGCGGCCGCCGTGGTGCGCTGCGTGCGACGCCGAGGCCCGCGCGTTGCGGCCGGACGTGCCGTGCCCCCGCTGTGCGACTGCGGACCGACCCGGCCACGCCTGCTGGGCCCCGGACGTGCCGGTGCGCTCGACCGTCGCCCTGAGCGTCTGGACGGGTCCCGTCGCACGGACGGTCCTGCACGCCAAGCTCGCGGGTCGCCGGGAGGTGCTGGTCGCCCTGGGTGCGCGGCTGGCACGCCTCGTCCCGACCGCTCCCGACGCCGTCGTGCCGGTCCCCACCGTGCCGCGTCGTGCGCGGGAGCGCGGCCTCGACCACACCGCGGTCCTCGCCCGCGCGGTGGCCCGGGAGCTGGGGGTCCCGATGGTGCGGGCGCTGCGGACGGGAGCGCGCACCGCCGACCGGGGCTCGCTGCCCCACGGCCAGCGTCGGGCGCTGCCGGACGGCGCGTTCGTCGCCGCCGTGGCCGCCCGCGACGTGGCGGACCGCAGTGTCCTCCTGGTCGACGACGTGGTCACCACCGGCGCGACCGTCGCGGCGGCCACGCGCGTCCTGTGTGCCGCCGGGACGGAGGTGTGCGACGTGGCCGTGCTCGCCCGCGCCGGCACCCACCTGCTGGGCGCCGACGGGCCCCGTGCGCGAGCCGCGCTGGGACGTGCGGAGATCTGACCAGCCGCAGGACCGATGTCCGCACGGGGCCACCAGGCCCTATGTTCTCCCATACCCGGCGAGGTGGACACCGAGCCGCAAGACCGGGTTCACCTCAGCGCCGGACAGCAGCGGGGGCATCGCGCCCCCAGCAACGATCGGAGCGCACATGCAGGTGACGGTGACGGGCACGAACTTCGACGTCCCGGAGCGGATCAAGGACGAGGCGATCGCGAAGCTCTCGAAGGTGCGCACCATCTTCGACCGCTTCATCGACATGGACATCGTCTTCACGGAGGACAACAACCCGCGGATCGAGGACCGCATCCGCTGCGAGGTCGTGCTCCACGCGAAGGGGCGCTACCTGCGGGCCGAGGCCGCGGGACCCGATGCACTCACCGCCATCGACCGGGCCGAGGCCAAGCTGGCCCGGCAGGTGCGCAAGCTCAAGACCAAGCTGGTCGACCGTCGCCGCAACACGGCGCACGTGGGCTAGCCCCACAGAGCGCAGGGGAGGGGCACCGGCTGGCCCGTCCGGACCGGGTCGGCCGGGCCGATCGGTGCGCGTCCATGGGCCGAGATCACCATGGACTCGTTACCCTCCGACCTGACACGGGAGGCCGCTCGATGGCAGATGACCGCATTCGAATCGTCGTCGCCGACGACCACGAGCTGTTCCGTCGCGGGCTGCGACAGGTCCTCGAGGACGAGGACGACATCGAGGTCATCGCCGAGGCCGGTGACGGCGAGGAGGCCGTCGAGCTCACCAAGGAGCACCTGCCCGACGTCGTGGTGATGGACGTGCGCATGCCGGTGCGCTCCGGCATCGAGGCGGCCCGGCAGATCAAGGCCGAGGTCCCCTCGTGCAAGATCCTCATGCTGACGATCAGCGACGAGGAGGACGACCTCTACCAGGCGATCAAGAGCGGGGCGAACGGCTACCTGCTCAAGGAGATCTCCATCGACGAGATCGGCAGCGCCGTGCGGTCGGTCCACGGTGGCCAGTCGCTGATCTCCCCCTCCATGGCCAGCAAGCTCCTCAACGAGTTCGCGGCGATGATCAAGAAGGAGGAGGAGAAGCAGCAGGCGCCGGCGCCCCGGTTGACGCCCCGCGAGATGGAGGTGCTCCAGCACGTCGCGAAGGGCATGAACAACCGCGAGATCGCCAAGGAGCTCTACATCTCCGAGAACACGGTCAAGAACCACGTCCGCAACATCCTCGAGAAGCTGCACCTGCACTCGCGGATGGAGGCGGTCGTCTACGCCGTGCGTGAGAAGCTGCTCGAGATCAAGTAACGCGACGGGCGTCTCGGGTGCGGGGTGGCGCCGGCAGTGGACTCGTCCGTCTCGCCGCGTCGCGGCGGCCCCCGGCACGCCTGACCTGCGTCCGCACGACGCAACCAGCGCGGTGTGGCGCCGGGTGACCCCGTAGCATCGCATGCTGCTGCCTGCGAGGGTGGGCAGCAGTTGTCACGGCCGACATGGTCAGCCACGAACGAGGCGTCACGATGGGTTTGTTCCAGAAGATCCTGCGACTGGGTGAGGGTCGACACGCTCGCCAGATGCAGAAGATCGTCGACGCGGTCAACGAGCGCGGCGACTGGGCAGCAGCGATGTCCGACGACGAGCTGCAGGGCATGACGGCCGTCTTCCGTGAGCGGCTCGGCAACGGCGCGACGCTCGACGACATCCAGGTCGATGCCTTCGCGGTGGTCCGCGAGGCCGCGTGGCGGGTGCTCAAGCAGCGGCCGTACGACGTGCAGGTCTTCGGAGCGTCCGTGCTGCACGACGGCAACATCGCCGAGATGAAGACCGGTGAGGGCAAGACCCTCACCTCGACCATGCCGGTCTACCTCAACGCACTGCCGGGCCAGGGCGTGCACGTCGTGACCGTCAACGAGTACCTCGCCCGGCGTGACGCGGAGTGGATGGGACAGGTCCACCGCTGGCTCGGGCTGACGGTCGGCGCCGTCTACTCGCAGCAGCCCAAGCCGTCGAAGCGCGAGGCCTACAACTGCGACATCACGTACGGCACGACGAACGAGTTCGGCTTCGACTACCTGCGCGACAACATGGTCTTCACGAAGGCCGACCAGGTCCAGCGTGGCCACAACTTCGCCCTGCTGGACGAGGTCGACTCGATCCTCATCGACGAGGCCCGCACCCCGCTGATCATCTCCGGTCCGGCCGAGAAGTCCGGCGACTGGTACCGCGTGTTCGCGACCAAGGTCGCGCCGAACCTCCAGCGCGGTGAGGAGACCCGCAAGCCGGGCGGCGTCATCATCCAGACCGGCGACTACGTCGTGGACGAGGCGAAGCGCAACGTCGGCATCACCGACGACGGCGTGGCCAAGGTCGAGCAGCTGCTCGGCGTCGACAACCTCTACGCCAGCGTCAACACCCCGCTGATCCAGCACCTGCAGAACGCGCTGAAGGCCAAGGAGCTGTTCAAGCGCGACCGCGAGTACATCGTCAACGACGGCCAGGTCCAGATCGTCGACGAGCAGACCGGTCGTGTGCTGGCCGGCCGTCGCTACTCCGAGGGCCTCCACCAGGCGATCGAGGCCAAGGAGCGCGTCGAGGTCAAGGCCGAGAACCAGACGCTGGCCACGATCACGCTGCAGAACTACTACCGCACCTACGACAAGCTGGCCGGCATGACCGGTACGGCGAAGACGGAGGAGGCCGAGTTCCTCGAGATCTACGAGCTCGGCGTCACCGAGGTCCCGACGAACAGACCGGTGATCCGCGACGACCAGGGCGACCAGATCTACAAGACCGAGGAGGCCAAGTTCCGCGCGGCCGCCGAGGAGATCAAGCGCCGGCACGAGCAGGGCCAGCCCGTCCTGGTCGGCACCGTCGACGTGGCGAAGTCCGAGCTGGTGTCGAACATGCTCAAGCGCATGGGCATCAAGCACGAGGTCCTCAACGCCAAGAACCACGCCCGTGAGGCGCACATCGTCGCCCAGGCCGGCCAGGTCGGCGCGGTGACGGTCTCGACCAACATGGCAGGCCGCGGCACCGACATCATCCTCGGTGGCAACTCGGAGGACCTCGCGCTCGAGGAGGTCAACAAGCTCGACGTCAGCCACCTCGAGCCGGAGGAGGCGGAGGCCGAGAAGCGCCGGGTCTACCAGGCAGCGCTCGAGAAGTTCGAGTCGCAGTTCGAGGAGGAGCACGAGAAGGTCAAGGAGCTCGGTGGCCTGTTCGTCGTCGGCACCGAGCGCCACGAGTCCCGCCGCATCGACAACCAGCTGCGTGGTCGTTCCGGCCGTCAGGGCGACCCGGGCGCGTCGCGGTTCTACCTCTCGCTGCAGGACGACCTGATGCGGCTGTTCAACGCCCGCGCGGTCGAGAACATCATGACGCGCCTCAACATCCCCGAGGACCAGCCCATCGAGGCGAAGATGGTCTCGCGGGCGATCGCCAACGCCCAGTCGCAGGTCGAGTCGCGCAACTTCGACATCCGCAAGAACGTGCTGAAGTACGACGACGTGCTCAACGAGCAGCGCAAGGTCGTCTACAGCCAGCGCCAGCGCATCATCGACGGTGACCACGACGAGATCGACGAGCTCGCGCAGAAGTACGTCGAGGACGCGATCACGTCGGTGGTCATGTCCTTCGCGCCGCCCGGCGTGTTCCCGGAGGAGTGGGACCTCGGGCAGCTCGAGGGCGAGGTCAAGCGGATCTACGACTGCGAGTACGACTTCGCGGCCATGGACCTTGAGACGATCGACACCGAGTCGTTGATCGACGAGCTGCTCCAGGACGTCGACCGTGCCTACGTCCAGCGCGAGGAGGAGGTCGGCGGCGAGGACGTCATGCGCGAGATCGAACGGCGCGTGATCCTCTCCGTGGTCGACCGCCGTTGGCGCGAGCACCTCTACGAGATGGACGCCCTGCGCTCCGGCATCGGCCTGCGCTCGGTCGGGCAGCGTGACCCGCTGGTGGAGTACCAGCGCGAGGCCTATGACTCGTTCGTCGCGATGATGAACACGGTCAAGGAGGAGGCGGTCACGTACTTCTTCCGGCTGCCCGTCAACCGCGAGCAGCAGGCCGAGCAGCAGCAGGAGGAGGGCGAGACCGACGAGGTGGCCCAGGCCGCACGTCGCGCCCTGCCGGAGAACGACCCCAACCGGGTCACCGGTGTCGGTGCCTCGCCCGCCAAGGTCGACTTCAAGGGTGGGGCCACGGCCACACCGGCCGCAGCGTCGTCCGGCAGCGACGGCGACGGCGGCAGCGACGACGCGTCCTTCATCGCCGATGCGATGGTCGAGGCGCCCTCGACACCCGACGAGTCACGGCTGCAGTACTCCTCGCCCGAGAGCGGTGGCGCCGCCGCCGACACCTCGTCGGACCCGTACGCCGACCAGGACGTCGGACGCAACGACCCGTGCCCCTGCGGCTCCGGCCAGAAGTACAAGAAGTGCCACGGTGGCTGACTCGCCTCGACCACTCGTCCGCCACGGTGGCTGACTCGCGTCAGCCGTAGACCGCAGGCTCCTCGCGGAGGACCGGTGCCGGGAGGGCCGGGAGCCCGTCGTCGGGGCGGGCCAGCTCGCTGACCCGCCATCCGTCGTCGGTCGCGTGCAGGACCGCGACGACCGGCACGGTGCGCACCCCGTCGTCGACGAGCGCCAGTGCCTCGTAGTGGTCGCCCAGGCGGGTGACGAGCACCCGTCGCACCGTGAGCCTCGTACGCGGCGACCAGTCGCCGCGGCGGTGGCGGGCACGTGCACGCAGCACGCCTGCCATGACGCGGTGCTCGGCCGTCGGGGTCAGCAGTCGGCGCAGCTGCCGTACCTCGACGCGGCTGGCCTGGGCGTCGACGTACCACCGACCGAGGAAGCCGGCCAGCCGCTCGGCTGCTGCCAGCTGCTCCTCGGCGTCGAGGGCCGACGGGCGTGGCCGGGGGCCTCGCGGAGGGCGGGCAGGTCCCGGGCGTCTCGGGCCGGGAGCCGGGGTGCGACGTGGGGCGCGGACGGCGGCGGTCATGGTGTCTCCTCGGGGGCGGATCGGGACGGCTGTGGCTCGGGCAGGGCAGTGGGGCCGCCCGGGTCGTCGCGCAGCCAGACGGTGTGCCGAGCGGCACGATCGGTGCCCGGCGGTGTTCCGTGCACCGTGACGCGCAGGTGGTGACCGCCGACCACGGCGACCTCCTCGACGGACGACACCGACCAGCCGGCGGCCTCGAGGGCAGCGACGACGACCGGGTCGGGGTCGGCGACGACGCGGCCGACCGGTGGATCGACCGGCACCGCGGGCACGGGGACCGGCCAGGCCGCGCCGAGCACCGCTGCTGGTGACCGTCGGAAGGGCACGGCGACAGCACGGGGGACCGGTGGGCCCCACCCCCCGTCGTCGCGCTCGATGACGAGGGCGAGCACGGTGGCGACCTCGACCTCGCCGGAGGAGCTCACCGTCGCCAGCCGCGTCTCCAGTGGCCAGCGGTCGGGCGCGGGCCCCTCCTGCGGGAGCCCCGCGGTGCCGAGGGTCGTCCGGGCCGCGGCCAGCACGGCGAGCTCGAGCGCGGGGGCGAGCGTCGTCGCGGGTGGGACCCACGGCGGGGCCAGCGCAGCGGACGGCTGGGGCGTCGGGGCGACGGACGGCACGGCGGTGGGGGCGGCAGCGTCCGCCGTGGTCGTCGCACGCAGCATCCCTGCCCCGGCCAGGAGTCCGGCGGCTGCCCACGGCAGTCCGGCCAGCAGCCACCGCCGCCACGTCGGACGCGTTGTCGCCGCACCGGGCCCCGTCGTCACCTCGTGCACCTCCTTGTAGACTCGAGCGTACGCTTTCATGCAGTCTCATGCCATTCCAGACCCACAGGGTGTGGACCAACGGGACAACCGGGCTCGCTAGCCTCGTGCACGAGGACGGAGGTGCCGTGGCGGCGAGCAGCGAGACGTCGGTCGACGGTGAGCCGGTCGAGGTCGTCGACGGTGTCCAGGACGACGGGTCGATCCTGCGGACCGAGCTGACCGACGCCGAGCGGCGACAGCTGTTCGAGGCGCAGGTCATGCCGCTCACCGACCGGCTGTACGGCGCCGCGATGCGGTACACGCGCGACCCGGTCGACGCGCAGGACCTCCTGCAGGAGGCGATGGTCAAGGCGTACCGGTCGTTCCACCAGTACCAGCAGGGCACCAACCTCAAGGCGTGGCTGTACCGGGTCCTGCACACGACCTACCTGTCGATGTATCGCAAGCAGCAGCGGCGGCCCCAGGAGAACCTCACCGACGACTGGGGCGACCACACCCTCTTCGACGCCGTCGTCGACAGCGGCTCGGTCGAGGAGGACGTCCTGGCGTCGTTCACCGACCAGGCGGTCAAGGACGCGCTGGCCGACCTGCCGGAGCAGTTCCGGATGGCGGTGTTCCTCGCCGACATCGAGGGGTTCGCCTACAAGGAGATCGCCGAGATCATGGACACGCCGGTGGGCACGGTGATGTCACGCATCCACCGGGGAAGGAAAGGCCTCCAGCAGGCGTTGACGGAGTACGCCCGCCAGCGCGGCATCCTTGGCAGGAACGAGGGCACGGCATGACGACCAGCGACGAGCACGACCACACGACGCCGGACGGCGCCGTCGTGGTCGACTGCGACGAGCTGTTCGCGAACCTCGACGTGCTGCTCGACCGCGAGCTGCCCCAGGAGGAGCTCGACCGGCTCGAGACCCATCTCGCTGCCTGCCTGCCGTGCGCCGGCCGCCGCGACTTCGAGTCGCAGCTGCGTGCCGTGGTCCGCGAGCGCTGCGCCGACCAGGCCCCCGCCGACCTCGTCGCGCGGATCCGCACGGCCCTCGAGCTCCCCGGCCGCTGACACCCGGTCCCGTCGGGGTGGCGCCGAAAGCGGGGGAGGGCTCGTTAGCCTCGCGGCCGACGACAGGAGGCGCCCGTGCGCACTCGCACCGTGCTCGTGACCGGTGGTGCCGGCTTCATCGGCTCGACGCTGGTCGACCGACTCCTCGCGGAGGGCCGCCGCGTGGTCGCGGTCGACGACCTCTCCACCGGCGCGCTGGGCAACCTCGACGAGGCCCGCGCGCACGGTGACGGTCGCTTCGAGTTCCAGCGTGCGGACGTGGTCCGTGGCGGGCTCGACGCGGTGGTCGAACGGCACCGCCCGGAGGTCGTGGTCCACCTGGCTGCGCGCTCCGACGGTCGCGCGAGCGTCGAGGACCCGGTCGGCGACGCGATGGTGAACGTGGTCGGCACGATCAACGTCCTGGAGGCCTGCCGGCGGCACGGGGTCGGCAAGGTCGTCTACGCCATGTCCGGCGGTGGCGTCGCCACCGACGAGGACGAGTGGCGGCTGCCGATGACCGAGGACAGCGACCTCCTCGCCCTGACGCCGCACGAGGCCGGCCAGCACGCGGCTGAGGGCTACCTGCGCGCCTACGAGCAGATGTACGGGCTGCGCTGGACGTCGCTGGTCATGACCGACGTCTACGGGCCCCGACAGGGGCGTGCCGGGGAGGGTGGCGTCGTGTCGCGCTTCGCCGGTGCGATGCTCGAGGGTCGCCCCGTGACGATCCACGGCGACGGCACGGCGACCCGCGACCTCGTCTACGTCGACGACGTGGTGCACGCCCTGGCCCTGGCGATGGAGCGTGGGGACGGCGAGCGCTTCATGATCGGGACCGGGCAGCGGACGCAGGTCGCCCGGCTCTTCGCCGCGCTCGCGGCCGCCACCGACTACCGCCGCGACCCGGTGAACGCCGACCGCCGCCCGGGCGACGCGGCCCACGTCGCCGTCGACCCCTCCTTCGCCGCGGAGGCGCTCGGCTGGAAGCCGTGGACGACCCTCGAGGAGGGACTGGCCGCGACGCTGCGCTGGGCGGCGGCCGACTGAGGCCCGCGCGCCCGCTGGTCACCGGCAGCACCCGGCGGGCCACGGTCGGCTAGGGTCCGGCCCGACTGGAGGTGTGCTCGTGGCGTACGCGGACGACGTCGGGGAGCGCCTGCGTGCCGTCCGCACGCGGCTCCGGTTGTCGCTGCAGGACGTCGAGCGCACCTCGGACGGCCGGTGGAAGGCTGCCGTCGTCGGCTCGTACGAGCGCGGCGACCGCAACATCTCGGCATCCCGGCTCTGCGAGCTGGCCGACTTCTACGGCGTCCCAGCGTCGGAGATCCTCCCGGACGACGCACCGACCGCCAACCGCGAGCGACGTGACGCGGCGCTGGTCCTGGACCTCGAACGACTCACCGAGGTCGCGTCGCAGTTCCCGGGGGTCCGGCGCTACGTCGAGTCGATCCAGGTGCAGCGCGGCGACTACAACCGCACCATGCTGTCGGTGCGCGCCGAGGACATCCGGTCGCTCGCGGTCATCGAGGACCTCGCGCCCGACGCGCTGATCGAGTCGCTGCGGCGGACACGCGTGATCGTCGAGGACGGCGCCTGACGGCTGCGGGGTAGCCTCCTCGGCATGGCGAAGGGCAGACGACCGCAGGGACGCCGCCGCTCCCCCCAGGAGGAGCAGGCGGCGAAGTTGTCGCGTTCGTTGGAGCAGGTCCTCGAGCGGATCCCGGAGACCCAGGCGGCCGTGCTGCGCTGGCGGATGGGGCTCGAGGACGGCCAGCCCCACTCGACCGCGGACACGGCACGCAGGCTCGGTCTGAGCCTCTCCGAGACCCGCGACATCGAGGCGCGCGCCTTCGAGCACATCCGTGAGGCGATCCCGGTCGAGCACCTCCAGCGGTACCTCCAGCAGTGACGTCGATCGCGGAGTTCGTCGGGGGCGCCGGGCTGACCGACGTCGACATCGACCAGCTCGAGGCGATCACCGCGGACTGGCAGGTCCTGGCCGACCTCTCCTTCGCCGACCTCGTCCTGTTCGTCCACGACCAGGAGCTCGACGACGTCGTGGCGGTTGCCCAGATGCGGCCGTACACGGCCCAGACGATCTACCACGAGGACCTGGTCGGCGAGCGCTGGTCGATCGAGGAGCGCCCCGGCATCGCCCGCGCCTTCGCCGAGGGCCGCATCGTCCGGGACGGTGACCCCGACTGGTCCAGCGGCGTGCCGGTGCGCGAGGAGGCGATCCCGATCCCCTTCGACGGGCGGGTGATCGGCGTGGTCACCCGGGAGGCGAACCTCTCGATGGTCCGCGCCCCGTCGCAGCTCGAGCTGACGTACCTGCAGACCGCCAACGAGCTGTCGGCGATGCTGGCCGACGGCGTCTTCCCCTACCCGGGGGAGGAGCCGTCGCGCGAGGTCACCCCCCGCGTCGGGGACGGCCTGATCCGCGTGGACCCGGCCGGCGTCGTCCAGTACGCGTCGCCCAACGCGATCTCGGCCTACCGCCGGCTCGGCGTGGTCGGCTTCGTCGTGGGTCGCAACCTCGCCGACTTCGACCTCGACGCCGAGTCGCTGACCGAGTCGCTCGCCGACGGCGAGCCGATCGAGTCCGAGGTCGAGGCCCGCGGCGCGGTCGTGCTGCGTCGACTCCTGCCACTGCTGCGCGACCACGAGGTGCTCGGCGGTCTCCTGCTCGTCCGTGAGATCACGGAGCTGCGCAAGCACGAGCGGCTGCTGATGTACAAGGACGCGACGATCCGCGAGATCCACCACCGCGTCAAGAACAACCTCCAGACCGTCGCGTCGCTGCTGCGACTGCAGTCCCGCCGCCTGCTGTCCGACGAGGCCCGGCTGGCGCTGGGTGAGTCGGTGCGCCGCATCTCGTCGATCGCGCTGGTCCACGAGACGCTCAGTCAGGACTCGCGACAGAAGGTCTCGTTCGACAAGATCGCCGAGCGACTCATGGACATGCTCGCCCACGGGCTGACCGACCCCGAGCGGCCCGTCGCGATGCACATCCACGGGTCGGCCGGGGAGCTGCCGGCCGAGGTGGCGACGCCGCTGGCGCTGGTCGTGTCCGAGCTGGTCCAGAACGCGGTCGAGCACGCGTTCCCCGACCGGGGCGGCTCGATCGAGGTGACGCTCGACCGGGGGTCGCAGCAGCTGACGGTGCTCATCGACGACGACGGCGTCGGCGTGCCGGAGGGCTGGTCGGTCCAGCAGGCCGCCAACCTCGGGCTCCAGATCGCCTCGACGCTGGTCGAGTCCGAGCTCGGCGGCGAGCTCAGCGTCGACCGCCGCGAGGACGCCGGGACACGCGCCGAGATCCGCCTGCCGCTGCAGGGCTGAGCGGTCAGTTCGCGCTCGGCCGCTCGAACGTCGGGTCGTCCGCCGTCTCGTCCGGCCGCTCCACGTCGCCGGCGAACGTCGGGTCCTGCACCTCGAGGAAGCTCGGCACGATCGCGAACGTCGCGGCGACGACCAGGGCGTAGACGATCGCGAGGAGGACGGCGCCGCGGTACGGCGACGGCAGGCGCGGTTCGCGGGGGACGCGGGGACCGGGCAGCCAGTGCTCGGTGTCCACACCCTCGCCGGCTGGCGCCCGACCCTCGGGCGTGGTCAGCCACGTCCTGGTCTCGGCCATCCGGCAACCTCCGCTCGGGCCGGAGCCTAACGACGACGGCGGCCCCGAGGGGCCGCCGCGATGTCGCGCTGGGGGCGTCAGGAGGCCTTGCGGCGGGCCCGCTGGCGCTGACGGCGCAGCGTCCGACGCTGGTCCTCGTTCAGGCCGCCCCAGATGCCGGCGTCCTGGTTGGTCGCGAGGGCGAACTCGAGGCACTCCTCCTGCACGACGCAGGAGTCGCAGATCTTCTTGGCCGCCTCGGTCTGCTCGACCGCGGGGCCGGTGGTGCCGATCGGGAAGAAGAGCTCGGGGTCCTCGTCACGGCAGGCAGCACGCGTGCGCCAGTCCATGCTGTGGCCTTTCAGTGGGAGTTGCGTGACGGAGGGGAAGTCACGCTGACGACCGGTCAGTTTGTGAAGGAGTTCACGAAGACCGGTCGCTGCGCACCGTAGCCAGCGAGGGGGGTCGCGACAAGGGTTTGCTCGCAAGTGCAAGCATACGAACAGGATGCCGCGCGGTGAACGCGCGTCAGGCGGCCCGGTCGTCCGCGTCCAGCTGGTCCGCGGGTGCCGCGAGGTCCGCGAGGACCCGCAGGGCGTCCGGTCGGTGACGGAACGTGGCGACGCGGACGTGGTCCATGAGGTCACCGTCGACCATCAGCGGGGCGGGCCGGTCCGCGGTGATCGTCACCTCGGCGAGGTCGTGGTGCATCGCGAAGCCCGGGGCATCGACGTGGCTGCCGTCGCGGAAGGCACGCAGGATCCCCCGCACGATCGCGCCGGTGGTCAGCGACTCCGCCACGAGCAGGTCCAGTGCCGTGTGCGGCCCCGCCTCCGGCAGCAGGTGGAACGGCCGCGGGCCGAGGTAGGTGTAGGGGTCGAGGTTCGCCACCGACGCGAGCATCCGCGGGGTCTCGTCGAGGCCCTC
Source organism: Nitriliruptoraceae bacterium (assembly GCA_041627475.1). Lineage (GTDB taxonomy): Bacteria > Actinomycetota > Nitriliruptoria > Nitriliruptorales > Nitriliruptoraceae > JBFGFG01. The sequence continues at coordinate 15,548 of JBFKQZ010000019.1, forward strand.
CACGCCGACCACGCGACAGGCCGGGTCGCGTCGGTCCTCGCTGGTGGCCCACTCACGCAGGCCGAGGAGGATGAACGACAGCTGGCGCAGCCAGCGCTTCATGCCGGGGTGCGCCTCGACGCGGCGGACGATCCCGGCGTCGAGCCCGATCCCTGCCTGGAAGCCGAACAGCCGTCCGTTCGCCTCGCCGAGGCCGAGTCGCTGGTCGTGCCCTGCGTGGAGCCGCTCCAGCTGGACCCGCGCGGCGTCGTCGGCGTCACGCGGCAGCCCGATGGCTCGCGCCAGGACGTTGGCGCCGCCGCCCGGGAGCAGCCCGAGGGGGACGTCCGTGCCCGCGAGTCCCTGCAGGACCTCGTTGGCGGTGCCGTCACCGCCGAGGACGAAGACCGCGTCGGTCCCCTCGCGCACGGCGTCGCGCGCGAGGTCCGCCGCGTGCATGCGGGCCCTCGTCCCCACGACGGTGAGCTCGACCTCGGCACCGAGCAGGCCCACGAGTGCGTCGCGGACGCCTGCGTTGGTCATCGTGGCGATCGGGTTGAAGATCAGTCGGGCACGCATCGTCGTCCGCAGGCGCTCGAGGAGGGGCGGAGGCTACGGGCTCGGCTCGGGGGTCGGCGCAGGGGTGGTCGACGGGGTCGGCGACGGGGTCGGTGTCGGCGTGGGCGACGGGGTCGGTGCCGGCGTCCCGGGCGTCGGGCTCGGCGTCGGCTCGGTCGGGCCCGGGGACGGTGTCGCCTCGTCGGTGGGGCTCGGCGTTGCGTCGGGGCTCGGGCTCGGCGAGGGCGAGGGGCTCGGCTGCGGGCTCGGACAGGTCTCGGTCGGCGTCCGCGTGTCGGCGAAGACCCGCACCTCGGTCTCGGGACACCACGGCGCTGGTCGCAGCCCCGTCTTCACGTCCACCTCGAGCTCGATCGTGCGGTGTGCCGGCAGTTCGAAGAGGGGGCCGGGCCCGGGGCCCAGCAGCCGGGTCATGTGCTCGGCGAACACCTGCGCCGGCGCCCCGCCGCCCTGCACCAGCCGACCATCGACCCTGGCGGTGCGGCGCGCGTCGTGGTGCCCGATCCAGACCGCCGTGGTCAGTTCGGGTGTCGCCCCGACGAACCAGCCGTCGACGTTGTCGGTCGTCGTGCCCGTCTTGCCGATGACGTCGTGGCCCTCGACCTGGGCGGCCCGACCGGTGCCGCTCTGGACGACCTGCCGGAGCAGTTCCGCGGTCTCGAAGGCCGCGACCTCGTCGAGGACCAGCTGGCCGTGCGTCGGTGCCTCCCAGAGCACGCGGCCGTCGCGGTCCTCGACGCGGGACACGAGGTGGGGGTCGTGGCGCTGCCCCATCGCGGCGATGGTCGCGTAGACGGTCGCCATCTCGACCACCGTGCAGCAGGTCTCGGTACCGCCGAGGAGCATCGCCGGTTGTGACCCGAGCTCGCTGTCGATCCCGAGGGCATGGGCCGTCGCGGCGACCCGCTCGACGCCGAGCGCGAGGCCGAGGCGTGCGAACGCGCCGTTGTCCGACCACCGGATCGCGGTGCTCAGCGTCGCCTGCCCCCGGCCGGAGCTGCGCACCCGCCATGGCCCGCTCTCGGTGCGCAGCGTCCCACCCCGGGCGTCGAGACGGTCGGCGGCGAGGTAGCCGTCCGCGACGGCGGCGGCCAGCGTGATGCCCTTGAAGACCGAGCCGGGCTGACGTACGCCCTGCTGCGCGAGGTCGAACTGCAGCTCGTCGTACGGGATCGAGCCGACACTGGCCAGGACCGCACCCGTCGTGGTGTCGAGCGTGACGATCGCGCCGTCCGGCTCGTCCTCCCTGTCGAGGCGTGCGGCGAGAGCGGCGCGTGCGCTCGCCTGGGCCGCCGGGTCGATGGTGGTGTGGATCGTGAGGCCGCCGCCCGTCAGCTCACGCCAGCGGGCGCCCTCGTCCCGGCCGAGCTCGTCCAGTTCGAGCAGGCGGCGCAGCACGTGGTCGACGACAGGGGGTTCGCGCGGTGACGGCTGCAGCGGCGCCTCGCGGACCGTCACCGGGGTCGCGATCGCGGCCGCGGCCTCGTCGGCGGTCACCGCCCCGGTCTCGACCATCGCCCGCAGGACCACGTCCCGACGGGCTCGGGCGGCGACCGGGTCGACGCGGGGGTCGGTCGTGCCGGGTCGACGGATCAGGCCGGCCAGCAGTGCGGCCTGCGGGAGGCTGACGTCCTGCACGTCGCGGCGGAAGTACGACCAGGCCGCCGCGCCGACCCCGTGCGCGCCACCGCCGAGGTAGACGGTGTTGAGGTACTCCTCGAGGATCCACTCCTTGTCGTGCTCGTCCTCGAGCTGGATCGCGAGCGCCGCCTCGAGCGCCTTCGACCCGATCGTGTCCTCGGTCGGGGGCTGGAAGCGCAGCTCGACGACCTGCTGCGTGATGGTGGAGCCGCCCTCGACGACCTCACCTGCGGCGAGGTTCCTGCCCGTCGCTCGCAGCAGGGCGCGGCCGTCCACACCACCGTGCTCGTAGAACCGCTGGTCCTCCGCGGCGAGGACGGCGTCGATCAGCTGCTGCGGGACCTGGTCCAGCGTGACCCGGTCGCGGTACTCGCGCTGCAGGGTCGTGAGCACGTTGCCGTCGGCGTCGAGCACCCGGGACGGCAGGGCCTCGCGCTGCTCGACCAGCTCCAGCTCCGGCGGGGTGAGTGTGACGATCTCGTCCGCGCTGCACGCGCCCAGCAACAACCCGGCCACGAGCACGGCGACGGCAGCGCGGGGGGTGCGGACCACGGCCTCCTCCGGGTGCTCGGCGGAGGCACGGTACGACACGTCGACGGTGCGTCGGTGGAGACGACCCGTCAGTCGAGCGCGGACCGTCGCTCGTCAGTCGAGCGCAGCACGCAGGTCCTCGATGAGGTCGTCGACGTCCTCGATGCCGACCGAGAGGCGCAGCAGGTCGGACGGCACCTCCAGCCTGGTCCCGGCGACCGACGCGTGGGTCATGACCCCCGGGTGCTCGATCAGTGACTCGACGCCGCCGAGCGACTCCGCGAGGAAGAACAGCTCGGTGCGCTCGGCGACCTTGCGGGCCACGTCCTCGCTGCCGAGGCGGAACGAGATCATCCCGCCGTAGCCGCGCATCTGTCGGGTGGCCAGCTCGTGGCCGGGGTCGTCGGGGAGGCCGGGGTAGTGGACCGCGGTGACACGGTCGTGCTCGGCGAGGAACTCGGCGAGTCGCTGGGCGTTGGTGCAGTGCCGGTCCATGCGCACGTGCAGCGTCTTCAGGCCGCGCAGGGTCAGGTAGTTGTCGAGCGGTCCGCCGACCGCGCCGACCGCGTTCTGCATCCAGGCCAGCTCGGCCGCGGTCGCCTCGTCGGTGCAGACGGCACCGCCGACGACGTCGGAGTGGCCACCGATGTACTTGGTCGTCGAGTGCACGACGATGTCGGCACCGAGCGTGGCCGGCTGGGTCAGGTACGGCGTCGCGAACGTGTTGTCCGCCACCAGCTTGACCCCGTGCTCGTGCGCGAGCTCGGCGAGGGCCGCCAGGTCGAGGATCTTCAGCATCGGGTTCGACGGCGTCTCGACCCACAGCAGCCGCGTCGACGGCGTGATCGCTGCACGGACGGCGTCGAGGTCGCGCAGGTCGACGGGGGTGTGGTCCAGGCCCCAGCGCTGGTGCAGCTGCGCCAGCTGGCGGTAGGTCCCGCCGTACACGTCGTCCGCGATCACCACGTGGTCGCCGGGGTTCAGCAGCCGGAAGACGGCGTCCTCCGCAGCGAGCCCGCTGCCGAACACGACGCACTGGTCGGTCTGCTCGACCGCGGCCAGTGCCACCTGCAACGCGGTGCGGGTCGGGTTGCCCGTCCGCGCGTACTCGTAGCCGAGGTGCTCACCGACCCGCGGCTGCGCGAAGGTCGAGGTCTGGAAGATCGGGACGTTCACCGAACCCGTGACCGGCTCGGGGTCCTGGCCGGCGTGGATCGCATCGGTGGCGAACTTGCGGGTCATGACTGGTCCTTCTCGGCGAGGAAGGCGAGGAGGTCGGCGCCGGAGAGGACACCGACGGGCTTGTCGTCGTCGACCACGACGACGGCGTTGCTGCCGGCGGCCAGCAGGCGCGACGCGTCGCCGAGCGGGTCGTTGGCGCTGACGACGGGCAGCGGCTCCTGCAGCACCTCACCGACGGGCTTCTTCAGGACGGCCGCGTCCTTGAGCGCGAGGTCGAGCAGCGCGTTCTCGCGGATCGACCCGACGATGTCGCTCAGGCGGGCCTCGCCGTGCACGCCCTCGGCGAAGACCGGCAGCTGGCTGACGCCGAACTCCTTGAGGATGGCGATCGCGTCGGCGACGGTCTCGCTCGGGTGCACGTGGACGAGGTCGGGCATTGCGTCGCCCTGGGCACGCAGGCCCTCGCCGACGGAGTACCGACCCTTGCGCTCGAGGAAGCCGTGCTCGGCCATCCACGCGTCGTCGTAGAGCTTGGAGAGGTAGCCACGGCCGGAGTCGGGCAGGAGGACGACGATCAGGCCGCTCTCGGGGTTCTCCTCGGCGTAGCGCAGGGCACCGGCGAGGGCGAGGCCGCACGAGCCGCCGACGAGGATCCCCTCGTCCTTGACGATCCGGCGTGCGGCCGAGAACGACTCCGCGTCCCCGATCCGGTACCAGACGTCGATGATGTCCTCCTGGAACGTCGGCGGGTAGAAGTCCTCGCCGACGCCCTCCACGAGGTAGGTGTGGACGTCGCCGGAGTAGATCGAGCCGACCGGGTCCGCGCCGACCATCGTGATGTCGGGGTTCCTCGACTTGAGGTAGCGCCCGACCCCGGTCGCGGTGCCACCCGTCCCCACGCCGCAGACGAACGCGTCCACCTCGCCGTTGGTCTGGCGCCAGATCTCGGGGCCGGTGGAGAGGATGTGGGTCTGCGGGTTGGACTGGTGGAAGTACTGGTTCGGCTTGACGTGGTTCGGGCGCGAGGCCAGCTCGTCGGAGACCGAGTAGTACGAGCGCGGGTCCTCGGGCTCGACGGCGGTCGGGCAGACGACGACCTCGGCGCCGTAGGCGCGCAGCAGCTGGATCTTGTCCTGGGCGACCTTGTCCGGGCAGACGAAGATGCAGCGGTAGCCCTTCAGCGCCGCGGCCATCGCGAGACCGACGCCGGTGTTGCCCGAGGTGGGCTCGACGATCGTGCCGCCGGGCTTGAGCTCCCCCGAGGCCTCGAGGGCCTCGATCATCGCGATGCCGATGCGGTCCTTCACGGAGCCGCCCGGGTTCATCATCTCCATCTTGGCGACGATGGTGGGCTTGACGTCCTTCGCGAACCGGTCGAGGCGGACCATCGGCGTGTCGCCCAGCAGGGCGAGCACGTCCGGCGCGATCTCGCGGCCGGCGTCGTCGCGCAGGTCACGTCGGCTCGTGGCGAAGTCGTGGTCGATCCCGGCGACGCGCGAGTAGATCGATCGGTCGGTGACGTCGATGTCCGTCATCAGGTGGTGTCCCCCATGTGTGCCGCGTCGGAAGTGACCCGTGGTCAGGTCGAGTGCAGTGCGCGGGTGCCCGGTCGACGAGTGAAGCAGGCCGGCGCGTGAGGTCGGACGGCTCGTCCGTCCAGCGTGCGCGCTCGGCTGGTGAGGGACGCCGAGAGGCGTGGGACATCTGTCCCAAACCACGCTCCGTGGCCGCCAGAACGCCGGTCAGGGACACATGTCCCATAACCGTTTCGTGCAGATCGCCGTACCTATTGGTGCAGCAGCCCCCCAACCCCAGGAGCTCCAGACATGCGCCGCACCCTCCGCACCACCCTCGCCGCCACCGCCGTCGTCGGCCTCCTGGCGATCCCCGTCGCCGGTGCGAACGCGAACAGCAACTCGGTCTCCTTCACCGTCGCGACGAGCAGCACACTGTCGGTCGCCAACAGCAACGGCGCCGTCACCCTGCAGGACGGTGGCAGCAACCCGATGTTCGACGTGCTGAACGCCAACTCGGTCTCGGGCTCGCTGCCGGCGACCACGGTGACCGACGAGCGTGGCACGCTCGCCGGGGCCTGGACCGTGAGCGTCGCCTCGGACGGCGCATGGGAGAACCAGGCCGACACGAGCGTGACCGTCGCTGCCTCCAACGCCCGGGTCTACCTCAACGCCGCTGACCTCAGCACCCTCTCGACCGCCCTCGACGCGGTCACGGGCGGCATGGTCCTCACCGGCGCGGAGCTCACGGCCGGGACGAACAACCTCGGGAGCTCCTACACGCTGCTCTCGGGCACGACGACGCTCGGCAACGGCTCGCTGACCTACACCCCGGCGATCGACATCACGATCCCCGCCGCCACCCCGGCCGGCACGTACGAGGCGGTCGTCAACCAGACCATCTCCTGAGGCTCTCCCGAAGACGATGCGCCCGGTCCCAGCCCGGCGC
>JBFKQZ010000020.1:0-21919 GCA_041627475.1 Nitriliruptoraceae bacterium
GACGTCCGGCATGACGATGCTGCAGGACCTCGACCACTTCGGCGACGGCATGCAGCTGATGCGGCACCTGACCCACTTCGCCGGCGGTCAGGGGATCATCCTCGTCGTGCTGACGGTCCTCGCGAAGGGGCACGCCCAGCTGGGGACGCTGTTCGTCGGGGAGGGCCGCGACGAGCGGGTCGTGCCGAGCATCATCCGCACCGCGAAGCTGATCTACATCATCTTCGCGGCGTGGTTCGTCGCCGGCGTCACCGTCCTGTGGCTGAGCCTCCTCCACGCCGGGCTCACCGCCTACCACGCGGCCCTGCACGCGGTCTCGTTGTTCCTGGCCGCGTTCGACACGGGGGGCTTCGCCGTCCACTCGACGTCGGTCGCGTACTACCACTCGGCACTCGTCGAGACCGTGCTGATCCCGATCATGCTCGCCGGCGCGGTGTCGTTCCCGCTGCACTACGACCTGTGGCAGCGCAAGTGGCGCAACGCGACCGGGCACCTCGACCTGCGCACGCTCGCCACGACCACGACCACGTTGACGTTCGTGCTGCTCGCCGGCCTGGCCGCCGCCGGGACCTACCCGAGCGTCGAGGGGCTCTCCCGCAAGGGCCTGTGGACCGCGCTGTCGGCCGCGACCAACACCGGCTTCAGCGTCTTCCCCGGCAGCGGCTACGCGAGCTGGGGCCAGCTCGCGCCCGGTGCGCTCGTCGCGATCATGCTCATCGGGTCGATGGCCGGGTCGACGGCCGGCGGCATCAAGACCATCCGCGTGGCACTGATCGCCAAGTCGGTGCTGCGCGACATCCGCAAGGCCCTGGCACCGCCGTCGAGCGTCGTCGTGGCGACGTTCCGGTCCCGCCGGCGACAGCTGGTCACCGACCAGCAGGTGCGCGCCGCCGTGATCATGACGATGCTCTACCTGTTCACCGCCGTCGGCGGCGCACTGGTCCACGTCTACCACGGCGCCACGATCGAGACGGGCCTGTTCGAGTCCACCAGCGCGACGGCCAACGTCGGACTGAGCGTCGGGTCCATCGGCCCGGACAACCCACCGTCGCTGAAGATCGTGACGATGTTCCAGATGTGGGCGGGCCGCCTCGAGTTCCTGTCGGCGTTCGCGATGGTGGGCTACGTCGTCGCGATGGTCCGCGGGCGGAGGCTCGGCGCCAGCAGCCGCTGAGTCTCTACCGCTTGTCGGTCAGGCCCGAGGTCTGGTCGCTCGGGCAGAGCTCGCGGACCACGCAGCCGCCACAGTCCGGGTTCCGTGCGTCACAGACACGGCGTCCGTGGAAGATCAGCAGGTCGGCCACGTCGAGCCACCGCTCCTGCGGGAACAACCGCATCAGGTCCCGCTCGATCTTCTGCGGCGTCTCCTCCTTCGTGAAGCGCAGGCGACGCGACAGCCGCTTGATGTGGGTGTCGACGACGACGCCCTCGTTGATGCCGAAGCCGTTGGCGAGCACGACGTTCGCGGTCTTGCGCGCGACGCCGGGGAGCGCCGTGAGCTCCTCCATCGTCGCCGGCACCTCGCCGCCGTGGTCGTGCGTCACGATCGTGGCGGTCGCGTGGAGGTTCTTCGCCTTCTGGCGGAACAGGCCGAGCCGCCCGATCAGCTCCTCGATCCGGTCGCGGGTCGACGCTGCCGTCGACGGCGCGTCCGGCATCTCGGCGAAGAGGTCCCGGGTGACCTCGTTGACCATCACGTCGGTCGACTGCGCCGACAGCATCGTCGCCGCGAGCAGCTGCCACGTGGACCCGTAGTCGAGCTCGATCTCGGCGTCGGGGTGTGCAGCCTCGAGCGCGTCGAGGACGTACGGGGCCCGGATCGTCTTGCCCCGGGTGCGGTCCACACCCTCGAAGTCGTACGGGTCACGCGTCACGGTCGCGGTCCTGGGTCGGGGTCGAGCAGGCTGCGACGCGCGAGGCTACGTGGCCGGCTCGACCGGGAGCCGCACGGTGAAGGTCGTGCCCTCCCCCAGCAGCGAGTCCACCCGGATCCGGCCACCGTGCCGCTCGACCGCGTTGCGGACGATCGACAGCCCGAGGCCGGTGCCACCGCGTTCCCGCGACCGCGCCACGTCGACCCGGTAGAACCGCTCGAAGATGCGGTCGACGGCGGCCTCGGGGATGCCGATGCCGGTGTCGGCCACGGTGAGGACCTGGTAGCCGTTGTCCCGCTGGATCCCGACGCGGACCTCACCGCCGCGCCGGTTGTACTGCACGCCGTTCGCCACGAGGTTGTCGACGACCAGGGCGAGGTCCCGGGCCCGGCCGGCCACGAGCGCCGACGCCGGCAGCTCGGCGCGCAGCGTCACGCCGTCCTCCTCGGCCGCACTCGCGACGCCGGCGATCGCCGCACGGACGAGCTGCACGAGGTCGACGGACACGAGCTCCTCGCCGTCGGGTTCCTCGAGCATCCGCAGGTCCAGCAGGTCGTGCACGAGCCGCGACAGCCGTTGCGACTGCTCGGCGAGCCGCTCCACGAGGCCCTCGTGCCGCTCCGGCGGCGCGACCTGCAGCGCGTCCACGAGCGTGGAGATCGCGGTCACGGGCGTCTTCAGCTCGTGCGAGGCGTTGACGACGAAGTCCCGGCGCAGCTCCTCGACCTGGCGCTGACGGGTGCGGTCCCCCACGACGACGAGCACGTCGTCGTCGAGCGGCGAGGCCGTGATGCGCAGGTTGCGGCCCGCCCGGTCGTCGGTCACGGCCACCAGCTGCCCGCTGCTGCGTGCCTCGTCGATCGCGTCGACGACCGCCGTCGAGCCGAGGACCGCCAGGGGGCTGGACGCGTCGGCACCCTCGCCGAGCCCGGCCATCCGGCGGCCGGCGTCGTTGGCGGCCGACAGCCACCCGTCGGGCGCGAACACGAACGCCGGCTCGTCGAGCGACGCGACCAGGCGCTGGGACCACGGGACGACACCGCGCAGCTCCTCGCGCACCTCGTCCAGCTCGTCCCCCAGACGGTCGACGGCGGCCGTCAGTGCCTGCCAGGTGGGCGGGCCGTCGGGTGCTGCCGGCACGGTCGCCTCGTCCACCGCGCGCGCGTCGACGTGCGCCGTCAGCCGTTGCACCCGGGCCTCCTGCCGCGACCAGAGCGCGACCCCCGCCACGACCCCGAGGAGCGTGGCCCCCGCGACCGCCGGCACGGCCCCACCAGCAGCAACGGCCGCGACCAGCGCGACCGCCGGCACGACCCAGAGCACCAGTCGGCTCACGCCTGGCGCCGGTCCGCGAAGCGGTACCCGACCCCCCGCACCGTCTGGATGCGCACCGGCTCGGTGGGGTCCTCCTCGATGCGGGTGCGCAGGCGACGGATGTGCACGTCCAGCGTCTTGGTGTCGCCGACGTAGTCGGTGCCCCAGACCTCGTCGATGAGCTGGTCACGGGTGAGCACGAGGCCGGCGTTCTCGACCAGGTAGGCGAGCAGGTCGAACTCCTTCGGCGGCAGCTCGACGAGGTCACCGTCGACGCGCACCTCGTGCCGCGCCCGGTCCACACGCACGCCCAGCGACTCCGCGGGCGCGTCCGGGTCCCCCGTGCCGCCGCCCGCGCCCCGGCGCAGCACCGCACGGATCCGTGCGACGAGCTCACGGGTCGAGAAGGGCTTGGTGACGTAGTCGTCGGCACCGAGCTCGAGCCCGACCACGCGGTCGACCTCGGTGTCGCGGGCTGTCAGCATGATGATCGGGACCTGGCTCTCGCGGCGAAGCCGGCGGCAGACCTCGGTGCCGCTCAGTCCGGGCAGCATCAGGTCGAGCAGCACCAGGTCCGGTCGGACCCGTGAGAAGGCATCGAGCGCAGCGTTCCCGTCGGCGACCCAGGTCACCTGGAACCCGTCCGCCTCGAGCGACACCGTCAGGCCCTCGGCGATCGCCGACTCGTCCTCGACCAGCAGCAGCTTGGGCACGTGGGGTCCTCGGGCGTCAGTTGGCGGCGACCTGCGACTGCAGGTCGACGCGCTCGCCGGTCGTCACGAAGGACGTGTCCCGGGCGATGGCCACGCCGTGGTCGGCGATCCGCTCGAGGTAGCGCGCCACCAGCCCCAGCGAGAGACGGTCGTCGACGACCCGGTCGTCGGCCGCGGCCGTGTCGAGCAGGAGCCGCTGGAGGCGGTCGACCTGCTCGTCGGCGCGGTCGATGTCGTGGACCGCCAGCGCGTCCTTCGTGCGCCACGCATCCATCCCGCCACCGAACACCTTCGCCGAGTGGGCGGCGAGCTCGCGCAGGTGGGTGCCGAGCTCGTGAGGCAGGTGGCGCGGGTCGCTGACCCGCAGCGACTCGCAGACGTGACGCAGCAGCGCCGCGGAGCGGTCGACGTCCACGCACATGCGCAGCAGTGCGACGAGGCGCCGCAGGTCACTGCCCATCGGCTGGTGCCGGGCGAGCAGGACGAAGCCCCGGTCCTCGATGCTGCGACACTCCTCGGAGGACACCGTCGTCAGGCGCCGCGCGTCGGCGATGACGCCCTCGTCCCCGGCGAGGTAGCCGTCGACCAGCCGCGGCATCTGCTCGACCAGGCGGAGACCCGCCCGGGTGAACCGGTCGTCGAGCTCGTCGAGCTGCTCGTGGAAGCTCTTCTGGTAGTCCTCGGGCATGCGACCCTCCAGATCCCGTGCTGCGCAGGCTAGGACGCTCAGCCGAACCGGCCGGTGATGTACGCCTCGGTGCGCTCGTCGGACGCGTCCGTGAAGATCTTGTCGGTGGTGTCGTACTCCACGACGATCCCGGTGCGGACGCCGTCCTCCTTGACGTCCAGCGAGAGGAACGCGGTGCGGTCCGAGACCCGGGCGGCCTGCTGCATGTTGTGCGTCACGATCACGATCGAGTAGTCCTTGCGCAGGTCGCGCATCAGCTCCTCGATGCGCAGCGTGGCGATCGGGTCGAGCGCGGAGCAGGGCTCGTCCATCAGGATCACGTCGGGCTCGGTCGCGATCGCACGGGCGATGCAGAGCCGCTGCTGCTGGCCACCGGACAGCGACAGCCCGGACTCGTGCAGCTTGTCCTTGACCTCGTCCCACAGGGCGGCGCCACGCAGCGACCGCTCGACCAGCTCGTCGAGGTCGCCCTTGTAGCCGATGATCTTCGCACCGAACGTGACGTTGTCGTAGATCGACTTGGGGAACGGGTTCGGCTTCTGGAAGACCATCCCGATGCGGCGGCGGACCTCGACGGGGTCGACGTTCGGGCCGTAGATGTTGTGGCCGTGGTAGCGCACCTCGCCCTCGACACGGGCCCCGTGGGTGAGGTCGTGCATCCGGTTGAGCGTTCGCAGGAGCGTCGACTTGCCGCAGCCGGACGGCCCGATCAGGGCCGTGATCTCGTTGCTGGGGATGCGCAGGCCGACGTCGCGGACAGCGAGGAAGTCGCCGTAGTAGACATTGACGTCCTGCAGCTCGAAGACCGGCTCGGTCACGACCGTCGGGTCGTCCGGTGCGGTCGCGGTCGCCGGCGGGGCGGCCAGTCCGGGATCGGTGGTCGTCGACTGCTGCATGCCGTTCACCTCGTTGGCGTGTTCGTCGGAGAGGGTCATCGCACGCCCTTGCTGGCGCGGTTGCGGAAGTAGATGGCGATCCCGTTCATCAGCAGCAGCGCCCCGAGCAGCACGATGATGGCGCTGGCGGCGATGGCCTGGAACGTCGGGTCGGGGTCGAACGTGTAGTTGTAGATGTTGATCGGGAGCGCGCTGAACTGCTCCAGCAGGTCCAGCGGCGACGAGTTGCGGAAGCGGGCGGACGTCGCGCCGACCACGAGGATCGGTGCTGCCTCGCCGATCGCGCGCGACAGCCCAAGGATCGCGCCGGTGATCATCCCGGGCAGTGCCTGCGGCAGGAGCAGCTTGTAGGTGGTCTGCCAGCGGGTCGCACCGAGCCCGAGGCCACCTTCGCGCAGCGCGTTGGGGACGGCCTTGATGGCCTCGCGGCTGGTCACGATGATCACCGGGAGGATCAGGAGGATCAGCGTCAGGCCACCGGCCAGCAGCGACCGACCGAGGTCGAGGATCCCGACGAACAGCCCGGCGCCGAGCAGGCCGTAGACGACGGACGGCACGCCGGCGAGGTTCGCGATGTTGGTCTCGATGAGGTTCGTCAGCCGGTTCTTCGGCGCGAACTCCTCGAGGTAGAGCGCCGCGCCGATGCCCAGCGGGAACGAGCCGATCGCGACGATCAGCATCAGCGAGAGCGTGCCGGTCAGCCCCGGTGAGACGCCCGCCTGCGACGGGTCGATGCGGGACGGGAGGCTGGTCAGGAAGCCCCAGTCGAGGAACTCGAGCCCGACCGCGAGGACCCGGACGAGCAGGACCGCCAGGACGACGACGCCGACGAGCGTCGCCGCCTGCAGCCCCAGACGGATCCGCAGCTCGCGCCGCGCCCGGTGCTTCGGCTGCTCGAACGTCGCGCGGTCGGTCGTGGGAGCGGTGGTCGTGGTGGCCATCAGTACTCCTGCCGGTAGCGGCGGACGACCGCGGCCGCGATCAGGTTCAGCGCGAGGGTCATGAGGAACAGCGTCGACCCGACGGCGAAGAGCGCCTCGTACTGGAACGACCCGCGCGCTGCCTCACCACCGACCGACTGCGCGATGTAGCCGGTCATCGTCTGGTTCTGCACGAACGGGTTGAGCGTGATCGTCGGGCGCGAGCCCACCGCGAGCGCGACGATCATCGTCTCGCCCACGGCACGCGACATCGCGAGGATGATCGCGGCGACGATGCCCGACAGCGCCGCCGGGAAGACCACGCGCAGCGCCACACGCGACTTCGAGGCGCCGAGGCCGTAGCCCGCCTCCCGCAGTGCGTTGGGCACCGCGGTCATGGCGTCCTCGGACACCGAGGCCACCGTCGGGATCAGCATCACGCCGACGACCAGACCGCCGGAGAACGAGTTGAAGAAGTCGATGCCCTCGAAGCCGAGGACGTTGCGGAAGAACGGCGTGACCGTGGTCAGTGCGAAGAAGCCGAGCACGACGGTGGGGATGCCAGCCAGCAGCTCCAGCGTCGGCTTGAGCGTGCCGCGGACCTTCGGGGTCGCGTACTCCGAGAGGTAGGTCGCCGCCGCCAGCCCGATCGGCACCGCGACGAGGAGGCCGATCACCGTGACGTGCATCGTCCCGGTGATGAGTGGCCAGATGCCGAGCCGGACGACGTCGAGGTCACTGCCGAACGGCTGCCACTCGGTGTCGAACACGAAGCGCTGCCACGAGACGTCACGGAAGAACGGGATCGTCTCGTTGGCCAGCACCAGCACGATCGCGACGGTCGTGACGACCGACACCGCGCCGCAGGCGAACAGGACGGCGAGGATGACCTTCTCGCCGAGACGCTTCGAGCGCGGTGCGAGGGGGTTGTCCTCGCCGGCCCGCTGCGTGAGCGCTGCCATGGGATGGTCCTGGAGGGATCGGGTGCCCGGGCACGCAGCGCTGGCCGCGTGACCCGGTGCCACCGAGTGAACGGCCGCCGGGCACCGGCGCGGGCACGGCGCGGTGACGGCGGACGCAACGATGGGTTACGGGACGGTGACGACGGGGCCGGACACGCCGGCCGGCCCCGTCCTCCGCCCTGCGTCGGGGTCAGCCCATGGCGTCGGCGACGGCGTCCTTGGCGGCCTGCAGTCGCTCGGGCGAGTTGACGTAGCCGACGAAGTCGACGCCGTCGGGCGCGGTCTCGAGGAAGAAGTCCACGAAGTCGGCGACCTGCGGCTTCTCGTTCAGCGCGTCGGTGCGGACGTAGACGTACAGCGGGCGGACGAGCTCGTAGGAGCCGTCCTCGGCGGTGGCGATCGACGGCTCGATGCAGTCACCGGTCTCGGAGTTCTGGTGGGCGATGGCCTTCAGACCGTCCGAGTTCGCCTCGTAGTAGGCCAGTCCGAAGAAGCCCCACGTGCCCACGCCGGACTGGATGCCCTGCACGATGACGTTGTCGTCGGCCGAGGCGCTGTAGTCCTGGCGCGACTCCTCGAGGCCCATGACGTCCTCGACCATGAAGCCGTAGGTGCCCGAGTCGGTGTCCGGCGCGAAGATGTCGACCGGGTCGGCCGGGGCGCCGTCGACGACCTCGTCCCAGGTGCTCGCACCCTCGGGGCCGAAGACCTCGACGACCTGCTCGGTGCTCAGGCACTCGACGTAGTCGGTGTCGGGTGAGGTCACCATCGTCAGCGCGTCGACCCCGAACTGGAGCTCGACGAACTCGATGCCGTTGTCGGCGCAGGCCTGCGCCTCCTCGTCCTTGATGGCGCGGGAGGCGCCGGAGAGGTCGACGTCACCGGTCTCGCAGAGGCGCTCGAAGCCGCCACCGGAGCCGATCGACGTGTAGGACGCGTCGACGTCGGGGGACTCCGCGCGGTAGAGCTCGAGGACGTACTCGGCGACGGGAAGGACGGTGGACGAGCCTGCGGCGACGACAGCACCGCCGAGGTCGTCACCTGCGGCGCCGTCGGTCCCACCGCCGTCACCACACGCGGTGGCGAGGAGGGCGACGGTCGCGAGGGAGGCAGCGACACGCAGGCTGCGAGGACGGGTGTTCACGGACGGACTCCTGGTCGGTCGGCCGCCACGCGCGGGAGGTCGACGGCACGAGGTGTGCCGTGGCGCGTGGCGAGACCGACGCTATGGAGCGCCCACTACGCCGCCCTGTCCCGCAGGTGAACGCCGCCTGAACGTCCCCCGACGTCTACGCGGTGTACTCGCGCATCTTCGCGATGCGGTGCCGCGCCCGGATCGTCCGCACCGTGCCCGACTTCGCCCGCATGACGAGCGACTCGGTGATCGCACCGTGCTTGTCGTAGGTCACGCCGTCGACGAGCTGGCCGGTCGTGATCCCGGTCGCCGCGAAGAAGCAGTCGTCGGTCCTCACGAGGTCGTCGGTGGTGAGGACCTGGTCGAGGTCGTAGCCGGCGTCGACCGCGAGCTGGCGCTCCTCGTCGTCTCGTGGCCACAGGCGGCCGAGGATCTCGCCCCGCAGCGCCTTCACGGCGCAGGCGGTCGAGACGCCCTCGGGCGTACCACCGATGCCGTACAGGAGGTCGACGCCGGGCCGCTCGTCCCAGGCCGCCAGGACACCTGCTGCGACGTCGCCGTCGCGGATCAGCTGCAGTCGGGCACCGGCCTCGCGGATCTCCCGCTTGGCCTCGTCGTGCCGCGGTCGGTCGAGCATCACGACCGTGACCTCGGACAGGTCCTTGCCCACCGCACGAGCGATGCGGTCGAGGTTGCGAGCGAGCGGTGCGTCCAGGTCGATCATCCCGGCCGCCTGCGGCCCGACGATCATCTTCTCCATGTAGACGCACGGGCCCGGGTCGAACATCGCACCGCGCGCCGCCGCGGCGATCACGGCCAGCGAGCCGGGCCGGCCCTCGCTCAGGAGCCGGGTGCCGTCGACGGGGTCCACGGCGATGTCGACGGCCGGCGGGTGGCCGGTGCCGACCTGCTCGCCGTTGAAGAGCATCGGGGCCTCGTCCTTCTCCCCCTCACCGATGACCACGACGCCGTCGATCTCGACCGTCGACAGCATGCGCCGCATCGCGTCGACCGCTGCCTGGTCACCCGACTCCTTGTCGCCACGCCCCTGCCACTTGGCCGCGGCCATCGCCGCCGCCTCGGTCGTGCGCACCATCTCCATGGCCAGGTTGCGGTCGGGACGGTCGGGGGTCGGCATGCGGGCCTCTCGGGTCAACGGGCTGCGACCGCAGCGTAGGCGCGTGGCACCCCCCGCCCCACTCCGGGCAGGTGGGTGCGGGCGGCCTCACTCGTCGAGGTCCTTGTCGCCGATCCGGTCCACGCCCTCGACCATCGTGACGACCGTCCCGAGCACGTTGGCGACGAGGCGCTTGACGTAGCGGTAGAGCATCGCGCGCGGCACGCCGTAGGACGACGGCCGGTCGCTGTGGAGCAGCTCGGTCACGATCTCCTCGCACTCGTCCATCAGCCCGAGGCTGTCCTCGACCAGCGCAGTCAGGTCGGGCTGGTCCTCACCGAGCAGCTCCTGCGCGTCGGAGAAGATCTCCGACGTCCGGGTCCGGAACTCGACGAACTGGTCGTAGTCGTCGCTCTTGCTGAAGCGGACACCCTCCTCGGCGAGCCGGAGGATGTTCTTGCACTGGTCGCCGACACGCTCGAGCTTCTTGACGATCAGGAGCAGCGCCAGCACCGTCCCCACGTCCGCGCCGCCCTGGACGGCGGTGTGCACGATCAGCTCGCGCCGCACGGTCTCGTCGATCTCGTTGATGCGCTTGTCGGTGGCGCGCACCTCGGCGGCGACCGGCGTGATGTCTGCGTCGCTGACCAGCGCACTCATGGCGAGGTCGAAGCTGTGGCGACAGCTCGCGATCATCACCCGGACCTCGTTCTCGATCTGGTCGAGGCCGTGATCAGCGTTGCGGAAGAACTCGAGCACCATGACTCACCTCAGGACTAGGACGCCGAGCGCAGGCACGACGACGAACAGGAACAGGACGTAGCCGACGATCGTGCTGCGACGTCGTGTCGCGGCCTCGGCGAGGGCCTCGGCGGCACGGATCGGCAGCTGCCGCAGGGCGGGCACCGGGTAGAAGATGCCGATGCCCAGGACGTTGAACGTGGTGTGCACCAGCGCCACGGTCAGGGCCTCGGGCCGGGCGCTCGCCAGCGACGCGAGCAGGGCACTCATCGTGGTCCCCACGTTGGCACCCAGGGTCACGGGGTAGACGTTCCGCAGCGAGATCACACCCGCAGCGGCAAGTGGGATCATGATCGAGGTCGTGATGCTCGACGACTGCACCGCCAACGTGATGACCATGCCGAGGACGATCGCCGTGGCGCCGCCGCCCGAGCCCAGCATCGCGTTGATCGAGGCCTCGAGTCGGCTGGCGATCAGGACGCGCATGTTGCGAGTGATGTAGCCCAGGGCCACGAAGATCGCGCCGAGGCCGACGGCGACCATCACGAGGCCGAGCGGGTTGCCCGACAGGCCCAGCGCCTCGAGGCCGTCGGTCGCGAGCCCGACCGGGAACTTCACCGCCTCCTTGATCGGGCTCGAGTACTCGGCGCCGCTGGCCCCCAGCAGCAGCGTGGTGAGCCACCGGGCGATGTCGGACAGCAGCCCGGTCGCGAGCTCCAGTGGGAGCAGGACGGCGACGGCCATGAGGTTGAAGAAGTCGTGCACGGTCGCCGCGGCGAACGCCAGCCGGAACTCGTTGGAGCGGCGCACGTGCCCGAGCGACGCGAGCGTGTTGGTGACGGTCGTGCCGAGGTTGGCACCCATCACCATGGGGACGGCCGCCTCGACACTCAGGAGACCGGTCCCGACCAGCCCGACGATCGTCGAGGTCGTCACCGACGACGACTGGGCCAGCACCGTGGCCAGGAGACCGACGAGCAGCCCCGCGATCGGATTGGCGACGCTGGCGAAGAGCCCCTCCTGGAAGTCCTCGCCCAGCGACTCGATGCCGTCGCCGAGCAGGCCCACGCCGGCGAGGAAGAGGTAGAGGAGGCCGAACACCAGCAGCGCACGGAGGACGCGCTGGACGCCGGTCTCCGGGGTCGGCAGGCGAGGGGCGGCAAGGTCCTGCTCGGGGGCTCCGGACACGGCTGCTCCGAAAGGACGACGACGACGACGTGCGGCCGCGGGCCCGGACCGTCCCGGTGCTCCCGCGGCCGGGAGTCTAGGTGGCCGCGCGCGCGAGTGACCACGCGACGGCGCGCGGACTCCCGGCCCGTGCGGTGCTTCAGGTGCGACGGGGCCGCACGGTCCGGGGAAGGTCGTCCTCGTAGGACGGCAGCCGCCCCGTCCGCGCCTGCGCGCGGATCGCGTCGTTCTCGCGGGCGCTGCGGTCGCGGACGCCGCCGAGGTCGAGGAACTGTCGCTTCAGCAGCGCGACGGTGGCGGCGTCCCGGGTCGCCACCTGCTCCAGCCAGGCCAGCCCGGCGTCGACCGCTTCGCCGTCAGCCACGAGCCGCTGGGCGAAACCGGTCGACGTGAGCTCGTCGGCAGCCACCTCGCGGGCCGACAGCACCCAGTCCCGGGCGGTCGACAGGCCGACCCGCCCGACCGTGCGGGCCACGCCGACCGGGATGCCCATCATCGCGCCGGGGAACCGCAGGACCGCCGAGTCCGCCACGACGAGCAGGTCGCAGGCCGCGGCGAGCTCGGCCCCGCCGCCGACCGCGTAGCCCTCGACCGCCGCGACGGTGGGCGCCCGGAACGTGGTCAGCTGCTCGTACGCCATCGCGAACAGCTCCTGACGACGGGGGAAGACGGTCGCGTCGTCGGGACCGGCCTCCTTCAGGTCCGCCCCCGCGCTGAAGTGGCCGTCCGTCCCGGTCACCAGCAGGCCGACGAGGTCGTCGGTGGCCGCGGCGTCGTGGAGGGCGTCGACCAGCGCGGAGAGCAACGCCGTGTCCATCGCGTTGCGGACGTCGGGCCGCTGCAGCGTGAGCACGTGGACGACACCCCCGGCCTCGGTGGTGTGGACGGCGACGTCGAGCGGGTCGGACACGACAGGACTCCGGACAGGGCAGGGGCGCACGGTCAGGCTACGGCCGCGTAGCGTGCGGACCGACCGCCGACCCAGGACCGCTGCCGTGGCCGACGACCGCACCTCCTCCCTCGTGGCGATCGCACTCGACGACCCGCTGCTCGCGCAGGAGGGGCTGCTGGCCGCGATGCGTCTGGTCCGCCGCGGCCACCTCCAGCTGGAGGACGCCGCGATCATCGCCAAGGACGGCGAGAGGGTCCGCATCCAGGAGACCCAGGACACGCGGCCGGCCCAGGGCGCTGCCTCCGGAGGCTGGCTCGGCATGCTCGCCGGCCTCTTCGTCGGGGGCCCGGCACTGCTGGCGGGTGCGGCGATCGGCGCGGCCGCTGGGGGGATCTTCGCCAAGCTGCGCGACATCGGCATCCAGGACGAGGAGATGCAACGGCTCGGCGAGGAGCTGCCCGACGGGCACGCGGCGCTGCTGCTGCTCGTCGAGGACGCCCACCTCTTCCACGCCCGTGCCGAGCTGCGCCGTTTCCACGGCCGCCTGCTCCACACCACGTGCGACGAGGACACGGCCGCCTCCCTCGAGGAGGCCCTCGGCACCGACCCGTACGCCCTCTGAGCCGTGGACGGACGGCGCCGGGTCGCGCTGGCCGCGCTCGCGCTGTCGTTCGTGGCACTGGCAGCCGCACCCCTCGTGCTGCCGACCGACTTCAGCCCGGTGACGCACACGACCAGTGAGTCCGCCGGCCAGGGCGTGCCGGGCGCCTGGCTGCCGCGCCTCGGCTTCGTGCTGTTCGGCGTCGGCGTGCTCGTCCGCATCCCCGTCCGCTGCAGCTGGCTCGGCGGCGTCCTGCACGCCGCGTTCGGCACGGCGATGTTCGTGGTGGCCGCCTTCGCGTCACGGTCGTGGCGCGACGCGTCCTACGACGCGACCGAGGACCTCGTCCACTCGATCGGTGCGACGGCGATGGGGTTCGCCTTCGCGGGTGGGGTGGCGGCGGCAGCGATCACCGAGGCGCGGCGGACGCGTCGTCCCCCGCGCACCCTCGACGTGGTCGCGGTCGCCGCATCGGTCGTGCTGCCGCTCGGCATGGTCGCGCTGCCTGACGTCGCCGGCCTGCTCCAGCGCGTGATGTTCACGGTCGCGTACGTGTGGTACGGCCGGGAACTGCTGCGCGGGCGGGGTCAGGGCTGACCGTCGCCGTCCGGCTCGTCGTCAGCACCCTCGTCCGGCGGGAAGCCGTCGTTCGGGCGGTCGACCTCGTTGGCCGGTGCGGGCGTCACCGGCTCCATGATGGGCGTCTCGTCCGGCGTCGGCGTGTCGGCGTCGGGGATCTCCGCGACGTTGCGGCCGGTGCAGGCGCTGACGACCAGCGCGAGGGCGAGAACGGGGACGGCGGTACGGGTGCGCACGGGGAGTCTTCGTCATCGGGAACGGCTCACGAGTGACCTGCCACGAGTTCCCGCACGACACCCGTCCACACGGACGGGTCAGATGATCTGAAGGATGCGCGGCGAGGCGGGATGCCGCGCGCCGTCAGACGCCCGTCGCGCCGGAGGCGTGCCTGACGATCGTCAGCGAGTCACACACCCATCGTTCGGCCGATGATCTCCTTCATGATCTCGTTCGTCCCGCCGTAGATGCGGCTGACGCGGGCGTCGACGTACGCACGGCTGATGGCGTACTCGTGCATGTAGCCGTACCCACCGTGCAGCTGGACCCCCGCGTCCACGACCTCGTCGAGCATGTCGGTGGTCCACCACTTGGCCATGGCGGCCTCGTCGACGCCGAGCGTCCCCTCGTTGAGCGCGAGCACGCACTTGTCCACGAACGCCTGGCCGACCTCCACCTTGGTCTTCATCTCGGCGAGCATGAACCGCGAGTTCTGGAACGACCCGATGGGCTGGCCGAACGCCTCGCGCTCCTTGCAGTAGTCGAGCGTGAGCTGCAGCGCGCCGCGGGCGGCGGCCACCGAGCCTGCGGCGATCGACAGCCGCTCCTGCGGCAGCGCCTCCATGAGGTAGACGAAGCCCTTGCCCTCCTCACCGAGGAGGTTCTCGGCCGGGACGCGCACGTCCTCGAAGAACAGCTCGGCGGTGTCCTGCGCGGCCAGGCCCATCTTCTTCAGCTTGCGACCGCGCTGGAAGCCCTCCATGCCGCGCTCGACGAAGAGCAGCGACGTGCCGCGGGCGCCGCCCTCGGGGTCCGTCTTGGCGACGACGATCACGAGGTCGGCGTGGATGCCGTTGGTGATGAACGTCTTGGCGCCGTTGAGGAGGTAGCTGCCGTCGTCCTGCTTGATCGCGGTGGTCTTGACACTCTGGAGGTCGGAGCCGGTGGACGGCTCGGACATGGCGATCGCGGTGACGATCTCCCCGGTGACCATCGGCGGGAGGAAGCGCTGCTTCTGCTCGTCGGAGGCGTACTTGAGCAGGTACGGGACGACGACGTCGTTGTGGAGGCCGAACCCGACGCCGCTCGCACCGGCGAGGGCGATCTCCTCGTCGATGATCTGGTTGTAGCGGAAGTCCGGGACACCACCGCCGCCGTACTCCTCGGGCACGTCGGTGCAGAGGAGGCCCTGGGCGCCGGCCTTCTTCCACAGCTCACGCGGGACCATGCCCTCCTCCTCCCACTCGTCGTGGAAGGGGGCGATCTCGTTCGCCACGAAGTTGCGCACCATGTCGCGGAAGGCGTGGTGCTCCTCGGTGAAGATCGTGCGTTCCAACGGACGGCTCCCTCTCGTCGCATCGTGACAGCGGGGACGTTACACCAGAACTGTCACGTTCGCCCGGCAGACGCGACTGGTCAACCGGCCGCGTCGAGCACACGGCGCCAGAGGTCCTCGACGTCGCGGAACTCCGTCAGCATCGAGCCGACCGAGATGCGGAGGTAGGCCCGCCCCTCCCCCGGTAGGTGGGCCACGTGCAGGACCGAGCCGGTCACCGCGACCCGGTGGCTGTCGTTGAGCGCCCGGGTGATCGCGGTGGTCGCGTCGTCGCCGTCGACGTGGGCGAGGCTGACCAGCCCGAACGTCGTGGGGGCGACGAGCTCGAGCCGTGGGTGCGCCTCGACCTGCTCGGTCAGCCATGCCGCCCACGCGAGGTGGTCACGCAGGATGCGGCGCAGGCCCTCGGTGCCGTAGCTGCGGAGCACCCACCACAGCTTCAGGGCCCGCGTGCGGCGCCCCAGCGGCACGTGCCAGTCCCGCAGGTCCGGCGCGGCCGGGTCGCTGCTGGCCTCGTCGCGCAGGTAGGGCGGCAGGATCGACAGGGCGTCCAGCAGCGGCCCCCGGTCGGCGACGTGGAACACCGAGCAGTCGAAGTTCGTGCCGAGCCACTTGTGCGGGTTCCAGACGTAGCTGTCGACCAGCTCCAGCCCGTCCTGGTGGTGGCGGACCTCGGGCAGCAGCATCGCCGCGCCGGCGTAGGCGGCGTCGACGTGGCACCACACACCCTCGGCCCGTGCGACCTCCCCGATCGCACGGACCGGGTCGACGGCCGTGGTGCCCGTCGTGCCCACGCAGGCGACCACGCACGTCGGCACGAGACCCGCGGCGCGGTCCTCGGCGATCGCGGCCCGCAGGGCGTCGGGGCGCAGCGCCAGCACGTCGTCGACCGGCAGGGTGCGGACGTGGCCGTACCCGGCGATGCGCGCCCCCTTCTCGATGGAGGAGTGCGCCTGCGAGGAGGCGTACGCCACGGCACGTCCGGCGTCCTCCGGCGCCGCTCGGTGCCGTGCCGCGACGAGCGCGGTGAGCGTGGCGTCGGAGGCGCTGTGCTGGAGGACCCCGCCGCCCGGCCCGTCGGAGCGCCACGTCGCCGGCAGGCCCAGCAGCTCGACGAGCCAGTCGAGGACGTGCACCTCGAGCTCGGTCGTCGCGGGCGAGGTGGCCCAGAGCATCCCCTGCTGGCCGAGCGCCGCCGACGCGAACTCGGCGAGCACCGACGGGTAGGACGCACCGGTCGGGAAGTACGCGAACCATCCGGGGTGCTGCCACTCGACCAGGCCGGGGCGCAGCAGTTCGAGGTCGGCGAGCAGGTCGGCGAACGGCTCGCCGTCGGTCGGCGGGGCCGGCGGCAGGGTCGCGCGCAGCTCGCCGGGGGCGAGCGACGGCGTCACGGGGCGGTCACGGACCCCGGCGAGGTGGTCCGCGACCCAGTCGACGAGCGCGTGGCCCGCCGCGCGGAAGTCCTCGGGTGTCATGCCGTTGCGTTCGACCGGTTGGTCCTGCGGCCCCACGAACGCCTCCCCTCGTCGGTCTGGCGGACCGTAGGCCGTACCGTCGGCGTCAGGAGGAGGACGTGGACGCACGCACACGACTGCGCCGGGCGGTGCGCAACCCCGGCGCCGACCCCGCTGCGGTCGCGCTGCAGGTCGTGGCGTTCCACGAGCGTGACCTGGACGTCGGCACGGCACTCCTGCGCATCGACGCGCTCGCCGACCTGGTGCGCACGACCGATGCCGACGGCAACCCGGCGGACCCCCCGACCGACGCCCACGAGGTCGTGCAGCGGCTGGCCGCCGTCCTCGGCGACCGCCTCGGCTACCGGCACGAGCACGGTCACACCCGGACCTACACCGACGCCTACCTCCACGTCGTCCTCGACGAGCACACCGGCCTGCCGGTGACCCTCTCGGCCCTCTACGCCTCGGTCGCCCGACGGCTCGGGGTGCCCGCCTTCGTCGTGAACCTCCCGGGCCACGTCGTGGCGGCCGCACCGGTCGAGGGACGGCACATCCTGTTCGACCCGTTCCACGGCGGGCGCGTGCTGGACGAGGCGGCCGCGACGGAACTGGTGGAGCGCGCGACCGGGGGGCGCGCCAGCTTCGCGCGGAACATGGTCCGGCCCGCGACCTCGGTCGAGCTCGCACGGCGCATCCTCAACAACCTGACCGTCGACCTCACCCGTGAGCTGCACGCCGGCGCCGCCGTCTGGACGGCCGTCGCGAAGCTCGCGCTGCCCGACGACGAGCCCGGTGACCACCTCCAGCTGGCATCACTGCTGGAGCGCTCGGGTCGCTGGGTGCGGGCCGCGCAGGCCTACGACCGCTACCTCGCCGACCACCCCGACGCCGAGGACGTCGCCGAGGTCCGGGCCCGCGCGCGCGCCGCCAGGGCGAGGACCAACTGATGACCGACGACGCCGACCGCACCGGGGAGATGCGGATCGACGAGCTCGCCGTCGCGGCGGGTGTGACGTCGCGGACGATCCGCGACTACCAGGCCCGGGGGCTGCTGCCGCCACCGCGCCTCGAGGGGCGCACCGGCTGGTACTCCCGCGAGCACCTGGCTCGGCTCGAGCTGATCGCCGACCTGCAGGAGCGAGGCTTCTCGCTCGCGGCGGTGAAGGCGACCCTGGACGCCTGGGCGCAGGGCAACGACCTGCAGGGCCTGCTCGACCTCGAGCAGCTGCTGCTCGCCCCGTGGGGCGAGCCCGAGCACCAGGCCCGCGAGATGCCCGTGACCGAGCTGCTCGAGCGGTTCCAGTTCCTCGACGACCTCCCCGGCGCGATCCAGAAGGCGGTCGACTCGGGCCTGCTCGAGCCACGGGAGGACCGCTTCCTCGCGCCGGCACCGGTCATCCTCGAGGCCGCCGAGGAGCTGCTGCGGCTCGGCATGGACATCGACGACCTCCTCGAGGTGCTCGCTGCCACGCAGGAGGACACCGAGCGCATCGCGCGCCGCTACGTCGAGCGGATCGCGCCGTCGATCATCGCCCAGCTCGACGACGAGGGCGTCGCCGCGGCGCTCGACACGGTCCGGCGCCTGCGGCCGATGGCGCTGGGATCGGTCCGGGCCGTGCTCGACGTCGCGCTGCGGCGCGCGATCGACGACCGCCTCCACCAGCTCGGCATCGACATCGAGGCCCACGGCGTGCGCGGGATGGCGGCCCGCGACGACTGACCGGCCCCGGTCAGCGGGCGACGAGCCCTGTCGCCCGCCACAGCCGGCCCGCGAACCCCTCGAGCAGGCCGAGCTCGCGGAAGGTCTGCACCGTGGTGTCCGCGGCCCATCGGGTCGTGCGGCGCCAGTGCGGGTTCCCGGCGCGGGCGGCCATCGCCTCGCGTGGCGACAGGCCGACTGCGCGGTAGACCGACGGACCGACGAGCTCCTCGGTCGCAGTCCAGGCCACCAGCGGCAGCGCCGTCTTCAGCCACGTCCCACGCACCGGCCCCATGCCCGCCTCCACGTCGCGCTGCAGCATCGTCGCTGCAAGTCGCATGTGGCGGGCCTCGTCGATCACGTGGACCCGGCTGACGTCCCGGACCAGCGGCACGACCCGGTCGTCGCCCATGGCCACGCGCTGCATCCGGTCGAGGATCGCCTCGACGTACAGGGTCCCGCCCATCGCGATCGCGTCGTCGACCACCGGCGTCGCCATCAGCCGCCCGAGTTCGTGGGCCCGACGCGAGGGCGCGTGGAACTCGACCCCGAGCGCCTTGATCATGCGGGCGAACATCTGGGAGTGCCGGCACTCGTCGGCGATCTCGGTGAGCACGTATGCGGAGTGCTCGGAGAGCATGTCACTGTCGTAGACGTGGCGACCGAGCATGCGCAGCAGGATGACCTCGAACCAGATGCCGGTCGCTGCGATCGAGCACATCTCGTGCCGACTCAGCTCGACACGCTGCTGGTGCGACATGCGGTCCCACAGGTCGGTCCCGTAGAGCGTGAGCAGCTCCGGCGGCGCGAACCACGGCGCGTCCTCGGTCGATGCGGACTCGTCCCACCGGATGTCGGCGTCGATGTCGAGGGTCAGCTTCTCACTGGACCGCAGGAGCCGGGCGGCCGTCTCCTCGGCGTCGGGTGCCCGTGGCGGGGTGCGGCGGCGTGGGCGTGCGGGAGCGGTCGTGGCGGCCATCGAGGACTTCCCCTGTCGGCGACGCCAACAGACGTTACATCATTTGACGTTGCATCGCTTGGCGGCACGTCATGACCCCGCTGGGTCTCCTGCGGCACGCACGTCCGCGTGGTTCCGTGCCGGCGCACCCGACGGACCGACGCATGCCGCCCGAACCCTCCCCGCAGGCCCTCGACCTGGTCGCCACCGCGCTGGGACGCGCGCTCGACGACGTGGTCGACGGCGGCGGTCCACTCACGCCGATGTCCGTCCACGTCGTCCCGGGCGGGATCGACATCCGGCGGTACGCCGCGGACCGGCTCGGCGACGCACTGTCGGCCGCGCGCACGCAGCTCGCCGACGCGGACGGGGACTGGGTGCTGGTGTGGGACGGCTACCTGACGATCGACGAATGGCGCACCGACGCGCTCTACGCGCATCTCGAGCTCGCGGAGGAGTCGACCGCGCACCTCTTCGCCTGGCGCTACGGCGAGGAGGAGCCGGGCGGCGCCGTCGGCCCGCTCGAGGCTGCGCTCTACCTCGGAGAGGACGGGCGCTACGCCGACCCGGGACGGTCCCACCCCCTGCCGGCAGGCGAGGGGCCGGTCGCACCCCACGGCCAGGTGCTGCGCCGCCGCCGATGGTGGCGGCACCGTCGGCGCTGAGCGCCGCAGCCCGAGTCGGCGCTGAGCGCCGCAGCCCGAGTCGGCGCTAGTCCCGGACCAGCCTGCTGCCCGGGCCGTGCGCGGCGGCCGCGTCGTCGGGGTTCACGATGTGGCAGCTGTCGAGCGACAGGCACCCGCACCCGATGCAGCCGTCGAGCCGGTCGCGCAGCCGCTCGAGCGCGGCGATCTGCTCGTCCAGCCGGGCCCGCCACCCGGACGACAGGCGGGCCCAGTCCTCCTTCGTCGGCGTGCGTCCGTCGGGCAGGGTGTCGAGGGCCGTGCGCACCTCGGCCAGCGGGATCCCGACCTCCTGCGCCGCCCGGACGAACGAGACGCGGCGGAGCAGCTCACGCGGGTACCGCCGGTGTCCCGCGTCGGTGCGGCGTGGGGCGAGCAGGCCTTCGTCCTCGTAGAACCGCAGGGCCGAGGCGGCCACGCCGGTGCGGTCCGCCACCTGGCCGATGGTCAGCAGCTCGGTCATGTCGCCTCCTCCGAACGTCCGGCGCGCGGGTCCCGCACGCGTCGCCCGACCGCCCTTGACTTCAAGTGAACTTGAAGTCTTAGGGTGATTGCAATCCCAACCCGAGGAACTCCTGCCGTGACCGCTCCCCACCTCGTCGTCCTGCTCGGCTCGCACCGCGAGGGCCGCTTCGGCCCGACCATCGGCGACTGGGTCGCCGACCACGCCCGCCAGCACGGTGGGTTCACGGTCGAGGTGCTCGACCCCGCGACCCACGACCTGCCGCTCCAGCACCCGGCGGACCGCCGCGCGGCGGCCGGCGGCTTCCTCGACGCACTCGACGGCGCGGACGCCGTGGTCGTCGTCACACCGGAGTACAACCACAGCTTCCCGGGCATCCTCAAGCTCGCCCTCGACCTCGTGGGCGACGAGCTCACCGACACGCCCGTCGGCATCGTCACCTACGGCGGCATGTCCCACGGGCTGCGCGCCGCGGAGGCGCTGCGACCGGTCCTGTCGGCCCTGCGCGCGGTCGCGGTCACCGACACGGTCGGCTTCGCCGGCGCACGGAGCAGGTTCGACGCCGACGGCACGCTCGTCGTGGACGCCGCCGCCGCCGAGCAGGCGATGACCCGCCTCCTCGACGACCTCGCCCGCTTCACCGCAGCCCTCGCGACCGACACCGACGAGGCAAGGCTCGAAGCCGCCTGACGGCCACTGCGACAGAGGCGGGCAAGGAGCGCCGCCGAACGAGCCCGCGAGCGCAGCGAGCGCCAGGGTCAGGGTCAGAAGATCTGGGCCGCGAACTCCGCGAGCGGGCTCCGGACACCCTTGCTGAGCGTGACGTGACCGAAGAGGCTCGTGCCCTTCAGCTTCTCGATCAGCGCCGCCATGCCGCCGTAGGGCGAGATGTAGGGGTTGTCGACCTGGCCGAGGTCGCCGCAGAAGACCACCTTGCTGCCCTGGGCCATGCGGGTCAGGACGACCTTCAGGGCGGACAGCTCGATGTTCTGGGCCTCGTCGACGACGACGATCTCGTCGGTGATCGAGCGGCCGCGCAGGTAGGTGATCGCGGCCAGCTCCAGCTGCCCGCGGTCGACCAGCTGCTCGACCTGGCTCTGGACCGCGCGGTGCTCACGGCCACCGCGCACGCGACCGTCGTCGCGGCGCAGCAACGCGTAGAGGTTGTCGTGCACGGCCGCCATCCACGGCGCCAGCTTCTCGTCGAGGTCGCCGGGGAGGTACCCGACCTCCTGCCGCCCGACCGCGATCAGCGGCCTGTACACGCTGAGGCGGCGGTACATCCCGGTCTCGAGCACCTGCTCGAGACCGGCTGCGAGCGCCAGGAAGGTCTTGCCGGTGCCGGCCATGCCCATCAGCGAGACACACGGGACGTCGGGGTCGAGCAGGAGGTCGATGGCGAAGGTCTGCCGCACGTCGCGGGGCGCCATGCGGAAGACGTTGCGGTGGCCCGGCACCCGCTTGACCGTCGCCGCTCCGGTGAC
>JBFKQZ010000021.1:0-21692 GCA_041627475.1 Nitriliruptoraceae bacterium
CCGGCCTCGGTCGGTCTCTCGGACCACCTGCGCGTGACCGTCGAGGAGGGCACCGGCGCGGTCTTCAACGACTGCACCGCCTTCGTCGCGGGCTCGACGATCCTGTCGGCCGTCGACCTGACCAGCTTCGACGCCGCCAACGCCGACTACGCCAGCGGTGTGGGCACCTGGACGCCGGCGGCGACGGGGGAGACCCGGGCGTACCGCGTCAGCGTGGAGCTGCTGGCGACGACCCCGGACACCGAGGAGGGAGCCGGCACGTCGGACGTCGCGATCGTCTGGGAGATCCAGAACTGATCGACGGTCCCCCCGCCGACCCGAGCCCCACGAGGTCCTGCCATGTCCGCCACGCACGCCGTCGCGCACCAGCCCACCGAACGGTGGTCGGTCCTCGGCGGCGTGCTGCTGTCGGCCCTGTACCTCTGGGTGCTGCTCTGGCTGCTGCTCGCCGTGGTGGTCCCCAGCGTCGGGTTCGGCTGGCAGCCGGTCGTGATCACGTCGGGCTCGATGCAGCCGCTGATCCGGCCGGGGGACGTGGTCCTCAGCGGGGCCGTCGCGGACGTCGAGGCCGGCCAGGTCATCACCTACGAGGACCCGGCACGGCCGGGGACCCTCACGACGCACCGCGTCCTGTCGGTCACCGAGGACGGCGCGCTGCGGACCCAGGGCGACGCGAACGCGACGCCCGACTCGACCCTGGTGCCCCGGGACAACGTGCTGGGCCGCGGACGGCTGCTGGTCCCGCTGATCGGGCTGCCGCTGCTGTGGCTGTCGGGCGGCGCCGTGCTGTTCGGGGGCTGGCTGGCCGTCACCGCGATCAGCGTGGCCGTCGTCGTCGGGGCAGGTGGGACGCCCGCACCCGTCGCACGTCGGTCGCGACTGCGGGACCTGCGGCCACGTGCCGTCCAACGGGCCGTGGTGGCTGCCCTCGCACGTCGCTGGCAGCGGCTCCACGACCGTGTCTACCGCCGGCACCGTCCGAACCCCAGCCGGTGGCGGCGCGCACTGCCCGGCACCGCGGTCGCCCTCGCGACGGCGGGCCTCGCGCGCACGCCCGCCACGCTGGCGATCGGCGTCCTGCTCCTCGTCGGCGTCCTGCTGCTCGACCCGGACGGCCCCCAGTTCCGGATCGGTCGCTGGGAGCGGGCCGCCGCCCGCACCGCCGACGCGGCCGCGGACGTCGTGGCCGCCGGTTCCGGCCGTGCGCTCGTGGCCCTGGTCCTCCTCGTGGCCGTGGGCGGTTCGCTCGCCGGTCGGTCGGCCGCCGTGTTCAGCGCCGCCTCGTCGACCGCGGGCAACGCCTTCACGGCCGCCGCCACGTTCCCCTTCGACGGGCTGACGCTGTGGCTCCAGAACGACCCGGAGGGGCAGGACACCGTCGACCGGACCCAGCTGGCCATGTCCAGCGACGAGCCCACCCAGACGGTCCTGTTCAACTACGACGTCAATGACGACCCCGACCCGGGCCTGCGCATCCAGAACGGCGCGACCGACCCCTACGACACCGAGGACAAGAAGGTCCAGCGTTGGGTCCACACCCCTGCCGTGGACCTGACGATCGCGTCGGCCGAGGTCACGTTCCACGCGGCCATGAAGGACTTCGCGCAGGGCAAGGACGCAACGGTCACGTGGTACCTGCGGCA
The DNA here is from genome assembly GCA_041627475.1 of Nitriliruptoraceae bacterium. GTDB lineage: Bacteria > Actinomycetota > Nitriliruptoria > Nitriliruptorales > Nitriliruptoraceae > JBFGFG01. Next base: position 1,644 of record JBFKQZ010000021.1, read on the forward strand.
CTGCGAGGCCGGCGGTGTCGCGTGCGTCGACCTGGGGAGCGGTTCGGTCGCCAGCCTCGACTGGCAGGCCGGGACGACCGACTTCGTCGAGGGGACGATCGTCCTGCCGGCCATCGCCAACGTCGTGCCCGCAGGTCGCGAGCTCGAGCTCGTCGCGACCGTGCCGGTCGGCTCGGACATGTGGTTCGCGTACGACACGGTCGACCACCCCTCCCGACTCGAACTCACGCTGGGGACCCCCGGCACCTGCCCGGGCCCCGGCACCTGGAGCCGCGTCGTGACCGGCGACACCCGCGTGGAGGAGGACGACGCGGACGCGAACTTCGCCGCCGCCAACGAGCTCGACCTGCGCACCGAGAGCGGCAAGCGCGCCCGGACCCTGCTCACGCTCGCGCTGCCGGTCATCCCCGAGGGCTGCACGATGACGTCCGCCACGCTGCACCTGACGACGGCGACCTCGGACCTCGGGCGCACGATCCTCGCCCAGCGCCTCGACGGCCCGCTCGACACGACCACCGTCACCTGGACGACCCAGCCGAGCGCCAGTGGCGCCCTCGGCAGCGGTCCCTCCACCGCGAACGGGCCGACCACCGTCGACGTGTTCGCCCCCGTGCTCGAGCTGTACGACCTCGGCAACACCGGACTCGTGCTCCGCGACGCCGGCGAGGGCGACACGACGAACAGCGAGAACCGCTTCCGCTCCTCGGAGTCCCGCCCGGAGCCGGACCCCGAGGGACCGCGGTTGGAGATCACATGGGCACCGTGACCCGACGCCGGCGGGGCCGAGGATGACCGTCTGGCACCCCACCGCCCGGCCCGCCCCGGCCCCGCTGCCCCGCCGTGACCGGCGGGCGCTGCAGGTCGTCGGTGCCATCGCTGCCCTGCTGCTCGTCGGCGGTCTCGTCGTGCGTGGCAGCGTCGGCCTGACCCGCCCACCCGGCGAGCGCATCGTGACCGTCGACCCCGCCACCGGGCAGGTCACGTCCGGCGCCGTGGAGTTGGTGCAGGGCAGCGTCCGCCCGTTGTTCCCGGACGTCCACCTCGCACCGGGCAGGCCGGTGGCCGCGTGCGTGGAGCTCACGCACCGCGGGGCCGTCCCGCTCGAGACGGTGGCGCTGCGTCTGGACGGCCTGGAGGGCTCGAGCGCCCTGCTCGAGCACCTGCGGGTCCACGTGGAGCGCGGACCGGCCGGCGCGGCACCGGACTGCAACGGGTTCGAGGCCACGACGACGATCGTCGCCGGCCCGCTCCTGGAGCTCACAACGCCCCCCGACCCCGCAGGCTGGCCGAGCTGGCAGCCCCACGGCGACGAGCGGGCGTCCTACCGGGTGACCGTCCTGCTCCCCGCCGACGCGCCTGCCGCGGACCTCCAGGGCGCACGGGCGGGGGTCGACTTCCTCTGGGCCGCGACGGCCGCGACCGGCGTCGACGACCTCGGTGAGCGCGTGACGCTCCTGGCCGTCTCGTTCGCGCGTGACGCGTTGCTGCCCCTGCTCCTGCTCGGCGTCCTCGCCGTGCTCTTCCTCGGTGTCCAGGACCGCATCGACCGCCAGGACCCGAAGCTCGCGCTCGCGTCGGTCCACGAGGAACCCCACGACTTCCGGCGACCCGGCGCGGCCGCCACCCACCCCACCCCCGAGGAGGTACCGCTGTGAGTGGTCCCGACGTCGATCGACCGCAGGTGCGTTCCTGGCAGCGTGCCGACCTCGTCCCGCTCGTCCAGCGGCTGCGCTACCTGCAGCGCTACCGCGCCGCGGCCGTCGCGCTCGTGCTCGCCCTGTCGCTGCCCCGCCCGCCCACGGTCGTGCTCGTGCTCGGCGCGGTGGCGCTGGTCGCGGGTGCTGTCGCCGCCGCCGGCGTCCAGCGCTCCGCCGACGGTGCGCGCTGGCTGTTCGGTGTCGTGCTGCTCGGTGACGGACTGCTGTTCACCACGCTCGTCCACCTCAGCGGGGGGCTCGCGTCGCCGACCCGATACCTCGTGCTGCTGCACCTGGTGATCGTCACGCTCGTCGCGTCGCACCGCACCGGCGTCAAGCTCGCGATTTGGCACTCGCTGCTGACCCTCGTGGTCGCCGAGGCGATCGACATCGGCTGGCTGCAGGCCGTCGAGCTCGCCGACCCGACCCGGGCACTCGTCGCCCACCTCGCCCTGGTGTGGCTCGTGACCCTCGTGACCGCCTCGGCGTCCGGGGTCAACGAGCGCGAGATCCTGCGTCGACGCCACGACCTCGACGCGCTCGCGCGCATGTCGTCCGCGCTCGAGCGGGTCAGCGATCTCCACGGCGTGGCCGGGGCACTGGTGGAGCACGTGGTGCAGACCTTCGACGCCCGCCGTGCCGCTGTCGTGTCCCTGCGCGACGGCGACCCCGTGCCGCTCGCCGGCCACGGCCTGCGCCCCATGACCCGGGCCGGCTCGCTCGACGGTGTGCTCGGTGAGGTCGCGACGCACCGACGCACGGTCCTGCAGTCCGGACTCGCCCCCGTCGACGCTTGGCTCGCAGGTCAGCTGCCCGGTGCCGAGCGCCTGCTGTTCGTGCCGCTGGTCGCGGGCGAGGAGGTCGACGCCCTGCTGCTGGTCGAGTTCGCCGCTGCCAGCACCGAGCGGATGGAGCAGCGGGTGGTCTCGACCATCCAGCGGTTCGCGGCGCAGGGGGCGCTCGCCCTGGCCAACGCGCACCTGCACAACCAGCTCGTGGCGATGGCCGAGACCGATGGTCTGACCGGGATCGCGAACCGGGCAGCCTTCGACCGCTCCCTCGCCGCGGAGCTCGCCCGGGTCGACCGGCAGGGCAGCGAGTTCATGCTGCTGCTCTGCGACCTCGACCACTTCAAGTCGATCAACGACACCCACGGCCACCAGGTCGGTGACGACGTCCTCGTGACGGTCGCCGCGGCGCTGCGGCGCTGCTCACGTCCCTACGACACCGTCGCGCGCTTCGGTGGCGAGGAGTTCGCGGTGATCATGCCCGTCACCACCCATGCCGACCCAGCCCTCGTGGCGGAGCGCTACCGCGCCGCCGTGGCGGCCGCCGCCACCCCGGTGCCGGTCACCGCGTCGGTGGGGATCGTGTCGGTGACGGCGGCGGCCGCCCCGGCGACCGTGGTCAGCGCCGCCGACGCCGCCCTCTACGCATCGAAGCGGGGTGGCCGCGATCGGGTGACGGCCGCCGATCCCGTCGTCGAACCCGCAGGCATGGTGCTCCGATGAGTGCGCTCCGTGTGCAGGTACCCGCCGTCACCCGATCCGGCTCGCCCACCCTCCTGGCGCTGCTGACCGCCGTGCTGGCGGTCGTCGCTGGCGTCGGGACCCTCGGGACGGAAGGACCGGTGACCGTCTCGACGGCGCCGCTCGCCTGGCTCGCGGTCGCCCTCGGCGTCCTCGTGACCGCGGCGCTGCCCGTCCGGGTCCCACTGGGCCGCGCCACGGTCGAGGTCACCGCCGTCGACGCCGTCCTCGCCGCAGGCCTCTGGGTGCTGCCCTTGGGGGAACTCGTCCTGGCCGTGCTCCTCGGGGCGCTCGTCGACCTGGTCGGCGTCCGGCGGCAGCGCGGGGTCGTGCTGCTCGCGAACCTGGCAGTGCCGGCCCTGCGCACCGTGGTCGCCGGCGCCCTGCTGGCGAGGTTCGGGCCTCCGGCATGGGCGAGTGGTGGCAGCGTCGCGCTCGTGCCGACGGTCGGGGCGCTCGCGGTCGCAGCGGCCACCGCGGCCGCGGTGACGCTGCTGCTGGCCGTTGTCGACGAGGGGACGGTCACGAGGGTGTCGGCCCCGCGACTGCTCGCGTCGCACCTCGCCGTGGCGGTCGCCGCCGCGACCTCGGGCGGCCTCGCGCTCGACCTCTGGCTGCAGGACCGGACCGGCTGGTGGCTGGCGGTGCTGCCCCTCGTCCTCACGCTCGCCTTCGCGTCCGGGCAGGCACGGGTCCGCCGCCGGGCGGACGACTTCGGCAGCGCCATCGAGGCGACCCGCCGGATCCACGACGCCGCCGATCCGCGGGAGGCCCTGCAGACGATGGTCGAGGAGATCGCGGCCTGCTTCGACGCGACCGGCGTCGACCTGCGGCGGCTCCCCCCGGGTGACGCCGCCCCGACACGCATCGTGGAGGGTGATCTCAGCGGTGCGGGCCCCCTGGTCGCCCACGCCCTCCTCGACACTGCGGCGCCGGTCCTGCTGCCGGTCCCGGACCGCGGGACCGCCCGCAGCGGCGTGGGCATGGCCGCCTGCATCACCACCCCCGACGGGGGCGAGATCGAGGTCCGCGTCGTGCGCGGCACCGACGGCGAGCGGCCGTACGACCGGGCCGACCTCGCACTGTTCGGTGACGTCGTCCGCGCCACGGGGTTCGCACTGGAGACCTCCCAGATGCACCAGACGATGGAGCGGCTCGAGCAGCTGGACGAGATGAAGACGGCGTTCCTCACGGCCGTCTCGCACGACCTGCGGACCCCGCTGGCGGTCGTGCTGGCCGGACTGCTGACGCTGGAGCGGCACGGCGAGCGGCTCTCCGACGAGCAGCGGGACCACATGGTGCACCGCATGGCGGTCCAGGGGCGGCGCCTCGACCGGATGCTGCTGGACCTCCTCGACATCGACCGGTTGCAGCGCGGGGTCATCGAGCCCCGGCGCGAGGAGCTCGACGTGACCGCGGAGGTGCTCGCGACCGTCGACGCCGTCGCGGTCGAGAGCCACCCGGTGCGGGTGTCGGACGAGCCCGTCACCGGGCTCGTCGACCGCGGGCACCTCGCCCGGATCGTGGAGAACCTCGTGCGCAACGCCACGAAGTACACGCCCGAGGGGACCCCGGTCTGGGTCGAGGTGCGACGCGACGCGACCGGTACCCAGCTCGTCGTGGCGGACGCCGGTCCCGGCGTGCCGGAGGCACAGCGGGCCGCGATCTTCGGTGCCTTCGTGCGTGGCGACGACAGCCACCCGTCGCCCGGGACCGGGGTGGGACTCGACCTCGTGCGCCGGCTGGCCGAGCTGCACGGCGGCAGCGCGTGGGTCGACGAGCGTCCCGGCGGCGGTGCCCGGTTCTGGGTCACGCTGCCCGACGAGCAGCCCCCTGCTGCACCGGCCACCGTCCGTCCGACCGGGTGACCGTCGCCGGGCCGTGACACGTCGCCGTCGAACCGACGAACCGGAGACACGATGCAGCCCGAGGACCGCGCGACCGTCCGTGCCGACCTGATGAACGCCCTCGACTGGCCCGTCACCTCGGGCGAGGTGCAGGGAGCGGCCGAGCTGGCCGTCGACGACGCCTGGTCGGGCGACGTCGTGGCCGCTGCGACCCGGCTCCCCGACGACGGGCACTACCTCGACATCGACGAGCTGTGGGCCGACCTCGACCCGCACCTCCACGACGTCGTCCACGGCTGACGAATGATCTTCGACTGAGCGGGGCACGTCCTGTCCCGGACCGCCAGACCCGGCGGTCCACACCCCACCAGGAGGACGTGATGTCCACCGAGTCCACCATCAAGGACCTCGTGCAGACGCTCGAGGACGGCCGCAAGGGCTTCGCCGACGCCGCTGCCAAGCTGGCAGACGACGGCAACACCCAGCTCGCGACCGAGTTCACCCAGTTCGCGGAGCAGCGGCAGCGCTTCAGCTCCGAGCTGCGGACGGTCGCCGCGTCGGCCGGCGTCGAGTTCGACGAGGACGGCTCCGTCGCCGGTGCGCTGCACCGCGGCTGGATCGCCCTCAAGGACGCACTGACCGGTGACGACCCCGACGCGATCGTGAACGCCGCCGAGACCGGCGAGGAGCACGCGGTCAGCGAGTACGAGAAGGCACTGGACCGTGGCGAGCTCCCGAGCGACGTCGCGATGCTGGTCAAGCGCCAGGCCGAGGAGATCCGCACCGTGCGTGACCGTCTGGCGGCACTGACCGCCTGACCGACACGCCCCCCCGCGTCCGCCCCCGCCCCCCGCGGGGGCGGACGCACGTGCGTTACCGTCGTCGTCATGGAAGCCACCGGGATGACCGTCGTCAGCCAGCTGATCACCGATGCGCGCTCGCGCTTCGGTGCCCACGAGGTGCGCGTGCTGGAGGTGTCGGGTGACCTGCTCGACGAGGTGATGGACCACGTCCTGCGCCTCGGCGGCTCGGTCGACCTCGACAGCGCCGTCGTGGAGGGCATCGAGGTCCGGGAGCTCCCGGCGGGCCACGCGACACCGCGGGTGCACCTGCACGGCGAGGACGAGCCGCGACCGCTGGCACCGCTCGCGGAGTGAGCGACGGCGGACCCGTCACGCCTCCGCGGTGGTGCCGGGTCGCGGTCGTACGGTCGGAGCAGCCGTCGTGGAGGAGCTGCCGTGGACCAGACCACCGCCGACGACCGCAGCGGGCCGGTGCTGCCAGCGAGCTACGGCCCCGGGGACGCCGACGAGGACCGTCGCAACCTCGCGACGCTCAACGACCCGACGGTGCCGTGGCGCACCAAGCGTCGGCTCCGGCACCGCGTGGGTGACGCCGACGAGCTCGCCCGACGACTGGTCGCCTGGGAGTCGCAGCAGCCGGCGGACCCGTTGCCGCCCCACGAGGCCGTGCGGGTGCTCCACGCCGACGCCGTCGAGCTGGCACGCGAGTACTTCGAGGTGTGCAGCGAGCTGTACGGCCCGCGCGACCCCGACGTGCTCGCCAACGCCCGGCGGATCGCTGCCGGCGACGTGCTGCCGTGGGAGGCGCGCGCCGTGATCACGGCCGAGCGCGAGCGGGTGGAGCAGCGGCAGCGCGCCTCGGCACACTGAGCGCCCGCCACCCCGAGGTCCCCGTGCGTCGCGTCCTGCTCGTCGTCCTGCTGCTGGCCGGCATGCTCGCCGGCTGCCTCGACCTGGAGCCGAACTTCGACGACGTCGAGGACCTCTTCGCCGCCGCTGGCGGCGAGTCGTGGTGCGGCACCGAGCTCAACGTCACGGTGGCTCCGTTCGTGGGCAACTGCGGCGATCCGACCACCGACGGCCGCGTGGTCCTGGGTGTCGGTCTCGGGGGGCAGGAGCTCCGCGAGAGCATCGACGCGGCGCGGGACAATCTCACCGAGGACGGGCAGCTGCTGCTGGTCCCGACCGACCCGGACCGCGAGTTCGGGTGGCAGCTGCGGTCGCGTGACCTCGACCTGCTCCTCGAAGCGCAGGAGGACCTCGGCGGCGTGCTGCTCGACACCGAGGCGGCGATCGACGCCTGGCTGGCGGGCTGAGCAACGGGCGCGCCCGGCAGGATTCGAACCTGCGACCGGCGGATTAGAAGGCCGCTGCTCTATCCGGACTGAGCTACGGGCGCCTGTGGGGCCAGAAGGTATGCGGCCGGTCCGGGATTGCAGACCCGACCGCGCGCGTTGTCGGGACGAACCCAGCCACGACCGAGCCCCCAGGAGCCTGTGCCGTGTCCGACACGACGACCGATCTGACGGCGGATCGTTGGCGCGCGTGGCTGCGGATCGCGCTGTTCACGCTGCTCGTCCTCGGGGTCGGCGGCGCACTGCTCGCCGCTGGTGGCCGGGTCTCGGAGGCGCTCGACCTGATCCGCGACACCGTCGACCGTGCCGGGATGTGGGGGCCGGTCCTCTTCGTCCTGGCGTACGCCGTGCTCACGATGCTGCTCGTTCCGGGATCACCGCTCACGATCGCCGCCGGCGTCCTGTTCGGCCCGTGGGTCGGGACGCTGCTGGTCGTCGTGGGGGCGACCGCCGGGGCGACCGGCGCGTTCCTCTGGGGACGGCACCTCGGCCGTGACGCCGTGGCGCGGCTGACCGGCGACCGCTTCGACCGTGTCGACGCGTGGCTGCACGACCGCGGCCTGCTCGCCGTGCTCTACGTGCGGCTCGTGCCGTTGCTGCCGTTCAACCTGCTCAACCCGGTCGCCGGCGTCACCGGCGTCACGCTCCGGGACTACGTGGTCGGCACCGCCGTCGGGATCGTGCCCGGCACCTTCGCCTTCGCCGCACTGGGCGGCACCTTCGACGACCCGACCTCGCCGACGTTCCTCGGGGCGCTGGCGCTGCTGGTCGTGCTCGCCGTCGGCGCCCCGCTGGTCGACCGCCGAGTGCGGTCCGACTAGTCGTCGTCCTCGTCGCGGTTGCTGCGGGGAACCCGGTCGAGGGCGGTCTCCGCCGCCAGCACCTGGTCGAGGATCGCCGCCTCGGCGGCGCGCGTGACCTCCTCCTTCTCGACGCGGTCGCCGAGCTCACGGCGGAGGTCGCGCAGCTCGTTCGCGGCGCGCTGCGGCTTGTCGTCGAGCAGTTCCGCGACCGCCTTCGCCGCCCGCTCGTCCAGCTTCTCCAGCGCCTCGGAACCGAGTGCGTCCTGCCCGCGGAGGTCGACCAGCAGCGCCCGCAGGGACTGCAGCTCTGCGGCGGCTGCCTGGGCCGGGGGGAGGGGGGACGGACTCGGCGAGGGGCTCGGTGACGGGGAGGGGCTCGGACTGGGCGACGGGCTGGGACTCGGCAACGGCGTCGGCGACGCCGCGACCGTCGGGGTGTCGTCGCGGCTGAGTGCGAGCGTGCCCGCGGCGGCAGCGGCGACCGCCGCGACGGCCAGCAGCGCGAGCGCACCTCGGCGTGCGCGCTGAGGTGCGGGTTCGAGCACCTGCGTCGTGGCGGCAGGGGGTGTCCCTGCAGCGCCGATGACGGCCGTGGCCGCGTCCCGGTCGACCGACATCGTGCCGAGGCCGCGCAGGAACTCGCCCAGTCGCGGACGGGCCGTCGGGTCCTTGCGCAGGGCCGCGCCGACCGCGGCGTCGACGTTCTCGGGCACGGCGGGCCGGCGGTCGCGCACGCTCGGCGGTGTGGCCGTGCGGTGCTGGTGCACGACGCCGACGGGGTCGTCGGCGGTGAACGGGGGCGCCCCCGTGAGCAGCGTCATGGCCAGGCAGCCCAGCGCGTACACGTCCGCCGGTGGCCCGACGGTCCCGCCGCTCGCCTGTTCCGGCGCGAGGTAGCCGACCGAGCCGCGCACGGTCTGCGTCGCGGTCGCCGCCATGGACCGGGCGATCCCGAAGTCCGTCAGCCGTGGGACGCCGGCATCGAGCAGGACGTTCCCGGGTGTCACGTCGCGGTGGACGAGCCCGGCCTCGTGGACGGCACCGAGGCCGGCGCCGACGGCCCCGAGCACGGCGAGGGCCTCGTCCACCGGCATGCCGCCGTCGCCCACGACCGCGGCGAGCGACGGGCCGGCGACGTACTCCATGACGATGGCGGGCTGGTCGGTGTCGTCGAGGACGGCGTCGAGCACCTGGACCACGTTCCCGTGCCGGACCGCCGCGGCGCGTCGCGCCTCGTCGCGCAGCGCAGCCACCGCATCGGCGTCACCGAGCAGGTGCGGCGCGAGGAGCTTGACGGCGACCACGCGGTCGAGCGTGCGGTCACGGGCCCGCAGGACCCGTCCCATGCCACCGACGCCGACCTCGTCGAGCAGCTCGTACCGCCCGGCGAGGACGTCCCCGACGTCCACTGGTGCCTCCTGTCCGGCCCGGACACGGTAGGGAGTGACGGGAAGCACGCCCATCCGGCGTGCGTTGCCACCGCCACACCCACGAGGAGCAACGATGCCGACCGCGACCTGGAACGGGGCCGTGCTGGCCCGGAGCGACGAGACCGTCGTCGTCGAGGGCAACCACTACTTCCCGCCGGACTCGGTGGACCGCGACCTCGTGGAGGAGGTCGACCAGACCACCGTCTGCCCGTGGAAGGGCACGGCCTCGTACTACGACGTGGTCGTCGACGGCGAACGCAACCCCGGCGCCGCCTGGTACTACCCGGCGCCGAAGGACGCAGCGGCCGAGATCAAGGACCACGTCGCCTTCTGGCGCGGGGTCGAGGTCACCGACTGAGCCGACTGGTCCGTCGCGTCACGACGACCAGCGCCACGACGGCCGGGGCGAGGAACACCAGGGCGAGCGTCGCGGCGACCTGCGGGTCGCGCCCCACGAACGGCTCCAGCACCAGCGGGAGCATCGGGATGCCGCGCCCGACCCCGAGCGAGGAGCCGTACTGGCTCCAGCTGACGAGGCCGCCGAGCAGGCTCGCAACCCCGAGGCTCGGTGCGACGAGTGGGAGCGACACCCGCAGCAGCAGCTGCCGACGGTCGGCGCCGAGTGTGCGCGCCGCCTCCTCCGCCCGTCGCACGGCGGGGGTGAAGCCCGGTGCGAGCACGACGACGACGTAGGGCAGCACCGCGACGAGGTGCGCGAGCACGAGACCGACCAGCGACGAGGTCAGGCCCAGCCGCAGGAACCACTCGGCGAGGCCGGTGCCGATCGCCAGGGGCGGGACGAGCAGCGGCAGCGCAAGGCCGATGAGGACGGGGATCCGGCGGCGGGTGTCGGCCGTGGCGAGCCAGCGCGCTGCGGGCCACGCGACGACGACCGCCACGAGGGTCGTGACGACGGCCACGAGGAACGAGTTCGTGATCGCGGTCGCGGTGTTCGTCCCCGGGGCCAGGACGACGTCGAGGCCGCGCGTGCCCCACTGCTGCGGCAGCAGCGCCGGCGCCCGCCAGACGTCACCGAGCGCCCGGACCGGCAGCACGAGCAGCGGCGCCACGGTCAGCACCGCCAACGCCGTGGCGGTCGCGCGCCCTGCCGCCCGCCACCTCATCGCCGCACCCCGTCGAGCCGGCGTGCGAGCACCCCGGCGGCCGCCGCGAGCAGCAGCGCCAGTCCGCTGGCGACCAGCAGCGCCACGGCGGCGTCGGCCTGGCCCTCCAGCCCCCGGATCCGCGTGGCGTCGATGGCGTAGACGGGCAGCAGCACCGGGTCGTTCGCACCGACGACGGCGGGAACCTGCAGGAACCCGAGCACGAAGGCCATGACCACCGCGGCGCCGAGGACCAGCGGGGCCCGCACGGCGGGCCACACGACCGTCCGCAGCGCGCGGACCGGGCCGACGCCGAGGGTCGCGGCGACCTCGACCCGCCGGTCGACGTCGTCGTCCCAGACCGCGAGCAGCAGCAGCACCAGGAACGGCACCTCCTTGAGGAGGTAGACGAGCACGACCCCGGCACCTGACGGTGCGCGGACCACCTGCGGGAGGTCGGCCACGACCCGGTCGGCGATGCCGCCGGGGCCGAGCCACAGCACCACCACGACCGCGACGAGCAGGTGCGGCACGAGGACCGGCAGGGTCACCAGCACCTGGACGGTGCGGCGGCCCCGCAGCAGGGCGGCCAGTGGCAGGGCAACCAGCACCGACAGCACGGTGGCCACCGTCGCGACGGCGAGCGTGACGGCCAGCGAGTCGAGGAACGCCGGGTCGCCGAGCACCCGCCGCCACGCGGCCAGGGAGGGTGCCTGGCCCGGCAGCGGCGCCACGGAGGTCCGCAGCGCACCGGCGAGCGCACCACCGAACAGCAGCAGCGTGACGACGAGGGCCGGGAGGACGGCGCGCGACCTGGTCATGACGGCACCCTGCTGCTGCGACACTGCGACCGGACAGGAGGACGCCGATGGTGCTGGACGACACCCTTCGCGGCGTCTTCGGCCGTGCGCTGCAGCCGTTGGTACGTGCCGCGGACCGGGCGGGACTGCGGCCGAACCACCTCACGGCCGTCGGGCTCGCGTTCGGGCTCGCAGCAGCAGTCGCCGCCGGCCGTGGGGCATGGTGGTGGGCCCTCGGGCTGTGGCTGGTGGGCCGGGTCCCCGACGGGCTGGACGGTCTGCTCGCCCGGCGGCAGGGCGCCGCGAGCGACCACGGTGGCTTCCTCGACATCATGGCCGACTTCGCCGGCTACGGGGCGTTCGTGCTCGGGGTCGCGGTCGCGCTGCCCGACGCGCGGGTCGCGTGTGCGGCGCTGCTGCTGGCGTACTACCTCAACGGCAGCGCCTTCCTGGCGATCTCCGGGCTCGCCGAGAAGCAGGCGCGGCAGGTCGTCGAGGGGGAGCGCAGCCTCCAGTTCGTCCGGGGACTCACCGAGGGCACCGAGACGATCACCGCCCATGCCGTGTTCGCGCTGCTCGGTGCGCTCCGGCCGTCGGCGGTGCCGGTCGCGGTCTGGGTCTTCACCGCCCTCGTGCTCGTGACGGTCGGCCAGCGCGTCCGGTTCGGCTGGCAGGTCCTGCGCGACTGAACTCAGCGCCGCCACGGGCGACTGACGAGTCGTGCCGCGGCCAGGGTCGGGACCGTCAGGCGTCGGGTCCGCGGCGAGAGGAAGCGGTCGCGCAGCACCTCACCGGCGGCCTTCGTCGGGGCCTCGGCGAAGGTCGGGTACGCGATCGTCGTCTGGCCGATGTCGGAGAGCGTGGCGCCCTGTTTCACCCAGGCGGTCAGTGCGCCGACGACGTCCCCGCCCCGGTCGCTGACGACGGTCGCGCCCACGACCCGGTCGCGGGGACCGGCGACGACCTTCGCGAACCCTGCGGTGGCGCCAGCGGCGATGGCGCGGTCGAGGCGGGCGTTGTCGAAGCTCGCGACCGTCACGGCGTCGGGGCCGTGCTCGGCGACCGCCTCGGCCTCCGTCAGGCCGATGCGGCCGATCTCGGGCTCGGTGAACGTCGCCCAGGGCACGACGGACGCGTCGAACGACCGCCGCAGCCCGAACAGGGCGTTGGTGACCACCAGCCCGCCCTGTGCGCCGGCGGCGTGCGTGAACGGCAGTTCACCCGTGACGTCGCCCGCCGCGAAGACCCAGTCGGCGGTCGTCCGCATCGTGGCGTCGACCACCACGTGGCCGCTGCGACGCAGCGCGACACCGTTGGGCTCCAGCCCCAGTCCCGCGGTCGTGGGGCGCCGGCCGGTCGCGACGAGGACCCGGTCGAAGGGGATGCGTGTCCGCTGGTGGCGGTCGTCGGTGGTCTCGACCAGCAGCACGGGCCCGTCGGCCGTGTCGTCGACCCGGACGGCCCGCGTGCCGACCCGCACCGTGACGCCCTCCTCGCGCAGCACCCTGCGGAGGACCTCGCCGGCCTCGGGTTCCTCGCGGGGGACCAGGCGGTCCTCCATCTCGACGAGCGTCACGTCGCTGCCGAGCCGGCTGAACGCCTGGCCGAGCTCGCACCCGATCGGGCCACCCCCGAGCACGACCAGCCGGCCCGGGAGCTCCCGCAGGTCCCAGACGTCGTCGGAGGTCAGGGGGTCGGCGTCGGCGAGCCCCTCGACCGGGGGCAGGGCCGGCGTCGACCCGGTGGCGACCAGCACGCGCCGTGCCAGCAGGTCCTGCGTCCCGCCCCCGTCCAGGACGACGCGGACCCGCCCCCGGCCCGCGAGGTGGCCGCGGCCGGCCAGGACGGTCACGCCCTCGCGCTCGAGCCGCTCGGGGGAGTCGTGCGGTGCGATCGTGTCCTGCCGCTGCCGCACGGTGTCCATCACGGCGCCGAGGTCGACCTCGAGCTCGGCGGTCCCGAGGCCGTAGCGGTCGGCGGTGCGGGCGGTGTGGACCGCCCGTGCGGCCGAGAGCAGGGCCTTCGACGGCACGCAGCCCGTCCAGAGGCAGTCGCCGCCGGTGCGGTCCGCCTCGACGAGCGTGACGCGTGCACCGACGCCGGCCGCCCCGACGGCTGCGACGAGGCCGGCCGTGCCACCGCCGATGATGACGAGGTCCTGGGGGTCGGTCATGGTGTGGCTCCGTCGTCGAGTCGGTGGGGGGCGGTGAGCTCGAGGGCGATGGTGGCACCGACGGGGTGGTCGGTGTCGACCGGCACGTCCGCCGGCAGCCGCGTGCCGTCACCCAGGTCGACCACGACGCGCTGCGTCGCGCCGCGGTAGGTCGCTGCGACGACGGTGCCGGACAGTGGCCCGTCCCCGAGGCGCACGGCCTCGGGACGCACCGCGATCGCGGTCGGGCCGTCCGGGCCGGGGAGGGGGAACGCACCACCGGGCAGGTGCAGGCGGCCCTCGCGGACCTCGCCGCGCAGCACGGTCGCGCCCAGCAGCGTGGCGACGGCGGCGGTCCGCGGCGACTCGTAGAGCCGTCGGGCGGGAGCGTGCTGGGCGACGCGTCCGTCGAGCAGGACGGCGACGTGGTCGCCGACCTCGGCCGCCTCGGCCCGGTCGTGGGTCACGTGCAGACGGGTGAGACCGGCCGCGACCTCGGCGATCACGGCGCGCAGGTCGTCACGACGCTCGGGGTCGACCGACGACAGCGGCTCGTCGAGCAGCAGCAGGTCGGGGTCCACGGCCAGGGCGCGGGCGAGGTTGACCCGTTGCTGCTCGCCACCGGAGAGCCCCTCGATGGTCCGGTCGCCGAGCGGGCGGAGCCCGACGCGGTCCAGCAGCGTGTCGGCCCGGTCGCGGCGCTCGTCGCGGCCGACGCCGGAGACCTCCAGCCCGAAGGCGACGTTGTCGCGCACCGTCCGGTGGGGGAACAGCCGCGGCTCCTGGAAGACGACGCCGACGCGCCTGCGGTGGGCGGGGACCGCGGTCACGTCGCGGCCTGCCACGTGCACCGAGCCGGTCGTGCAGGCCTCAAGTCCGGCCACGACGCGCAGCAGCGTGGTCTTGCCGGCGCCCGAGGCGCCGAGCACCGCGGTGCACGTGCCGGCGGCGACCTCGAGGTCAACGCCGTCCAGCACCGGGGTCCCGCCGGGTGCCGCGGCGACCCCGGCCAGCACGAGTCCGGCGTCGTCGTTCACGAGCCGCGCAGCTCGTCGATCCAGCGCTGCTCGATCGTCTCGACCTGTTCCGCGGGCAGCTCGTCGACGAGCGTCCCGTAGTCGGTCAGCAGGTACGGCGAGTCGGTGGCCGTGCCGAACAGCGCCCGCTGCCCGTCGTCGAGCCGGTCGAGGTCCAGCACCGTCGGGACGCCGAGCACGTCCGGGTCGGCCTTCGTCGCCTGCAGCCGCGGGTCCAGCAGCAGGTTGGCCAGCACCATCGCCGCCGCGGGGTTCGGCGCCGTGCGGGGCATCACGACGTAGGACGTGTTCTGCAGCGTGCCGTCCTCGAGCACGAAGGGACGGGCAGTCTCGGGGAACCGGCCCTGGGCGACCCCGCTCTGCACGAACGCCGGGTCGTAGCTCATGGCGATGTCGACCTCACCGTTGGCGAACAGCTCGTTCAGCTCGGCCTCGTCGCCCGGGAACGTGCGCCCCTCCTCCCACAGCAGTGGCTGGAGCTCGGCGAGGTACGCGAACGCCTCGTCCTCGCCCATCGCGGCGACGACCTGGCGGACGAACGCGGAGCCGGTGAAGTCCGGCGGTGCCGGGTAGGTGACGCGGCCGGGGGACCGCCGGGCGAACCGCAGCAGCTCGTCGAACGACCGGGGCGGGTCGGCCAGGCGCGCGCCGTCGTGGGCGTAGACGAACAGCGCCCGGCTCCACGGCGACTCGCGCCCCTCGACGGGGACGCCGAAGTCCTCCTCGACCGTCGCCGGGTCGACGAGCGCGGCGTTGGGCAGCGCGGTGGCCCAGCCCTCGCGCCACAGGTCGGCCTCGACCCCGTTCGCGAAGTTCTCGCCGTTGATCCAGATCAGGTCGACGTCCCCGACCTCCTCGCCGGCCCGAACGGTCGTCAGGACCGTGTTGACCGCGTCGGCGGTGTCGTCGATGGGGGTGCGCTGCAGCGTGATGCCGAGCTCCGCCGCGGCAGGGGTGACGACGTCGTCCAGGTAGGCGTTGATCCTGTCGTCCCCGCCGAAGAGCCACCAGTTGACGGTGCTGCCCTCGGCCGCTGCCTCCACCGACGCCCAGTCGTCGAGGTCGAGGTCCTCGAACTCGTTGCTCGTCCCGCCGGCGCAGGCGGTGGCCAGCAGGGCGATGGCCAGCGTGCTGGCGAGGAGTCTGACGAGGTGCATCTGCAGTCCGGTGGTCGTGGGCGGGTCCGTGCCGGAGGGAGGCCGTGACAGCCAACCACAGGCGCGGCGTGTCCCTTCCCGCGAACGGCCGGGCGTTCCGTGGTTCGCGGGTCGGTCGACGTGGCACCTCTGCGTCGAGTCCACCTCCCGCGGAGCTCGCTGTGCTGTCGCTGCGTCCAGACCTCGTCCGTCGCTACGCGGACCTGCTCGTGCTGCTCCAGCGACACCTCGGTCCCGACGTGGTGCGGCGGTCGGGCCTCCTCGACGAGATCCAGGTCGAGACGCCCGGTGCCGCGCTGGAGGACGACGACGTCGACGGCGGCGGCCGCTCGCTGGCCGACGACCTCGAGGCGCGCGGACCGGCCTACGTGAAGTTCGGCCAGCTGCTCGCCACCCGCGCCGACCTGCTCCCGCCGGCGCTGATCGAGGACCTCGCCCGACTGCAGGACGGGCTCGACCCCGTGCCGTTCGAGGTCGTGCGCGAGGTCGTGGAGGAGGAGCTGGACGTCCGGCTGAGCAAGGTCTTCGCGACCTTCGACGAGGAGCCGATCGCGACCGCGTCGCTCGGACAGGTGCACGCGGCCACGACGCGTGACGGGCGTGCCGTGGCGGTCAAGGTCCAGCGGCCTGGCATCCGCGAACGGCTCGAACCGGACCTCGCCGCCTTCGCCGAGCTCGCCGCGTTCGTGGAGGAGCACACCGAGGTCGGCCGGACCTACCGGGTCACACAGGTCGTGGAGCAGTTCCGACGGTCGCTCGCCCGCGAGCTCGACTACCGGCGCGAAGCACGGAACCTCGCGGCGCTCCGGGCCAACCTCGAGGAGCACCGCCGGCTCGTCGTACCGGCGCCCATCGACGGCCTGACGACCTCACGCGTGCTGACCATGGAGCTCGTCACCGGGACGAAGGTCACCGAGGTCGGGCCGCTGCGGCACCTCGAGCTGGACGCCGAGGCGCTGCTCGACGAGCTGTTCCGCGCCTACCTCGAGCAGGTCACCATCGACGGGTTCGTCCACGCCGACCCGCACCCCGGCAACATCCTGCTGACCGACGACGACCGGTTGGCGCTGCTCGACGCCGGGATGGTGCTGCGGCTCGAGCCGACCGTCCGTGAGCACCTGCTCCGGCTGGTCCTCGCGGTCAGCGAGCACGACACCGAGCAGGCGGGCGCCGCCGGTGTCGCCCTGTCGACGCCACGCACGGACGCCGACGAGGACGCGTTCCGTGGGCAGCTCGCGGACCTCGTCGGCACGTACGAGGACCTGCCGCCGACCGACGTCGCCATCGGGACGATCCTGCTCGAGGCCGCCCGGATCGCCGGCCAGTGCGGCTACCAGCCCCCGACCGAGCTCACGCTCCTGGCCCGCACGCTGCTGGCCCTCGACCAGGTCGGTGCCGCGCTCGCACCTGACTACGACGTGGACGAGGCCGTGCGCCGGCACGCCGGTGAGCTGCTCACCCGCGCGTCGGCCCGCCAGCTGTCACCGTCACGGATGCTGCGGCCGCTACTGGAGGCGAAGGAGTTCAGCGAGGAGCTGCCGGCGCGGGCCAACAGGATCCTCGGCGACCTCGCCCGCGGGGAGTTGCGCCTCAAGGTCGACACGATGGACGAGGACCGCGTGCTCGGCGCGGTGCAACGCGTCGGCAACCGCCTGACCGCCGGCATCGTGCTGGCAGCGTTGATCGTCGGCGCCGCGATGCTCATGCGCTACGAGACCCAGGCGACCCTCTTCGGCTACCCGGCCGTCGGCCTCGTCTTCTTCGTGGTCGCCGCGGTGGGTGGCCTCGTCCTGGCGGTCACCGCGTTCCTCGACGCGCGCTAGCGGCCGGCAGCCCAGGCAGTCACGTCGGCCCAGGGCGCGTCACCGGACAGCGCGGCCGCGACACGACGGCCGACGGCGGGGCCCATCTTGAAGCCGTGGCCGGAGAACCCGCACAGCAGCGCGCCCCGTTCGCCCCGCGACTCGACCACGAAGCGCTCGTCGTCACGGACGGTGTAGTAGCAGACCCGCGCGTCGAGCAGGTCGTAGGCGTTGGCGTCGGTCAGCGCCTGCGCGGCCACCTCGAAGACGGCCTCCACCTCCTCGGCCCGCGGGGTGCGGTCGTCGTCGGGGTGGCCCTCGCGCGAGAAGTGGTGGTCGCCGACCTTCAGCGGCAGCTCCTGGCGGGGCGGGATGCCGTAGGCCGGTGGGACGAGGAAGCCGGGCCCCTCGGCCCAGTCACGGCGCAGGTGGTCCGGCACGCGCAGGTCGAGCACGACCTGCCGGGACGGCACGAGCGCCGGGGCGTCGACCCCGTCGAGGTCCGGAGTCCACGGCCCGGCCGCGACGACCACGGCGTCGGCGGCGAGCGTCGTGCCCTCGGCGGACGTGACGGTGCCGGCGTCGACGTCGACGCCCGTCACGTGTGTGCCGGGCAGCACCTCCATGCCCTGGTAGTGCAGCCACGACGTGAGCGCGCCGACCGTCTCGCGGGCACGCAGGAAGTGGGCCTGGTCGCTGTAGAGGGCGGTCGCGTCGTCGTCGATCCGGAACTGTGGGAAGCGCCGGTGCACCTGCGCCGCGTCGAGCAGCTCGTACGGCTGGTCGAGCTCGTCGAACACGGCCCGGGTCGCGGCGGCGAAGTCCGAGTCCGGGGTGTCGACCGCGAGCATCCCCGTGTGGGCCCACAGCTCCCGCCCGATGGTCGTCCAGACGTCCTGCCACGCGTCGTATGCCTCGACGGCCATCCGGGTGTAGCCGGACATGTCGCCGTAGGTCGTGCGGATCAGGCGGTGGACCCCGCCCGAGGAACCGTGCGGGTTGGGCACCGGGCCGGCGTCGACGAGCGTCACCGACCACCCGCGCTCGTGGAGTGCCCAGGCGGTCGAGGCGCCCATGACCCCGGCGCCGACGACGATCGCGGTGCGTGCTGCCACGAGGATCCCCCGTCCCGAACGGAGCACCGAACCTAACCGGTGCCCCTAGGGTCCGCGGCGGTCGTCGGAACTGGAGTGCCGGATGCAGACCCGCCTCGGCAGCACGGGGTTGCAGGTGTCCCGGATCGTGCTCGGGATGATGAGCTACGGCGACCCCGCCTGGCGTGACTGGGTGTTCGACCTCGAGGCGTCCCGGCCGTTCGTCGCGCGGGCGCTCGAGCTCGGCATCACGACGTTCGACACCGCCGACACCTACTCCGACGGGATGAGCGAGCGCGTCACCGGCCTGCTGCTGGGCGAGATGGTCGACGACCGTGAGGACGTGGTCGTGGCGACCAAGTGCTTCTTCGGCACCGGCTCGGACGCGCCGAACCACCGGGGCCTGTCACGCAAGGCCGTGCTGGCCGCGTGCGACGCGTCGCTGCGCCGGCTGGGGGTCGACTACATCGACCTCTACCAGATCCACCGCTGGGACGAGCACACGCCGATCGAGGAGACGATGGCGGCGCTGCACCAGCTCGTCGTCGACGGCAAGGTGCGCTACCTCGGCGCCTCGTCGATGCACGCGTGGCAGTTCGCGAAGGCCCAGCACGTCGCGCGCGTCAACGGCTGGACGCCGTTCGACAGCATGCAGAACCACTACAACCTGCTGTACCGCGAGGAGGAGCGCGAGATGCTCCCACAGTGCGCGGACATGGGGGTCGGGGTGCTCCCGTGGAGCCCGCTCGCGCGGGGCCGCCTCGCCCGACCGCCGCTGGCCGAGGAGACGGCCCGCAGCGAGTTCGACGAGTTCACGCGGCACCTCTACGACGAGGCGGCGGACGGGGTGGTCGACGCCGTGGGCGCCGTCGCGCAGCGCCACGGTGTCACCCGGGCACAGGTCGCGCTGGCCTGGTTGCTGCGCAACCCGGTCGTGGACGCGCCGATCGTCGGAGCCACGAAGCTCGACCACCTCGAGGACGCCGTCGCGGCGCTCGACGTCGAGCTCACCGACGACGACGTCGCCCAGCTCGAGGCCCCCTACGCCCCCCGCCCCGTCCTCGGCCACCGCTGAGTCACCCGTCCGGGCGCGGCGCCCTGCCGCCGGCCTGCCCCGAGTTTCCTCGCAAAGTGCGAGGAAACTGGTGTTCGAACAGCGCTCGACGCGGGCGTGCGTGGCCGCAACGCCGAGTTTCCTCGCGTCACGCGAGGAAACTCGTGGAGGCCGGCTGGCGCTCAGCTGGTCAGGGCGAAGATGCGGCGGGCGCCGTTGGCGACGACGAGGAAGATGAAGGCGCCCGCGACGAGGTCGGGGACCGCCGACGCGGTCAGGGCGGTGAGGCCGGCGGCGGCGAGCACCAGGAGGTTGGCCCGGACGTCGTTGGCGGTGAAGATCCAGCTCGCCTCGATGTGGGCCTCGCCGGTGCGGACGCGGCGGAG
>JBFKQZ010000022.1:0-21466 GCA_041627475.1 Nitriliruptoraceae bacterium
ACCAGCGCGCCTCCGGCGCGACGCCTAGGCGGCCTCGTCCGCGGCGTCGCTCTTGCGCAGGGCGGTGACGAGCTCGTCCTTGCTCATCGCCGAGCGGCCCTCGATGGCCCGCTCCTGCGCGAGCTCGTACAGCTCGTGCTTGGTCATCTGCTCGTAGCCGTCGTCGGTCGCCGCGCCCGTGTCCGCCGCAGCGTCGGGGTCGTCGGCCGACCGCTTGCCGAGGCTGGCCTCCAGCGCCTGGGTGAGGTCGATGACCCGGCCCCGTTCGCGCTCGGGCGCGGCCTCGATCTCCTGGCCCTCCGCCTTGGCGTGGAGGAACTCCATGATCCGGTCCTGGTGCTCGTCGGTGTAGCCCGTCGGGTCGAACGCGGTGGTGAGGTTCTCGATGAGCTGCTCGGCCATGACCAGCTCCTTGTCGCGGACCTTCGCGTCGTCCACGAGCTCGGCCAGCTCGATCTCGCGCGGCTCCACGACCTCGTCGTGGAAGCGCATCGTCGACAGGACCAGCAGCCCGTCGCGCGGTCGGAGTGCGACGAGGTGCTCCTTGGAGCGCAGGACGAACCGGCCGATCGCGACCTTGTTCTTGCGCGTCATCGCCTCGACCAGCAGGCGGTAGGCCTTCGCGGCTGCCTCACCGGTCGGGACGATGTTGTAGGGCTTGTCGTAGTAGACGGGGTCGATCTCGTCGAGGTCGACGAAGTCCTCGATGTCGAGCAGCTCGGACTTGTCGGGGGAGAGGTCGTCCAGCTCGCTGCGGTCGACCAGCACGATGCGACCGTCGCCCGGGTCCCAGCCCTTGACGATGTCGCGGTACTCGACCTCCTCACCGGTCTCGTCGTCGACCTTGCGGTAGCGGATCCGCGCCCCGGTCTCCTTGGAGTACTGGTGGAACCCGACGTCGTGCGAACGCACGGCGGTGTAGAGCTTCACCGGGA
The DNA here is from genome assembly GCA_041627475.1 of Nitriliruptoraceae bacterium. Lineage (GTDB taxonomy): Bacteria > Actinomycetota > Nitriliruptoria > Nitriliruptorales > Nitriliruptoraceae > JBFGFG01. The sequence continues at coordinate 936 of JBFKQZ010000022.1, forward strand.
CCGAGACCAGCCCGAAGCTGATCGCGCCCGTCCAGATGGCCTGCGGCAAGGGTCGTCCCCACTGATCGACACCTCCCCACAGTGTCGCGCGGGCACGCAGGATCGCAAGCGCTGCGCGGGACCGGTCGGACCGTGTGGGCAGCCTTGCGCGGGGCATGTGTCGGGTGCACGCGACCGACTGGACACCCCATGGCCACGAAGGACCACGGCAGCCAGATCAAGGACGACGAGCAGTACGAGGCCCTGCGCGACGATGGGCTCAGCAAGGAGAAGGCGGCGCGCATCGCCAACGCCGACCACGCCGCGGAGAAGGGCGGCGAGCAGCCGCCGTACGAGGAGTGGACGAAGGACGAGCTCTACGAGCGAGCCCAGGAGGTCGGCATCGACGGCCGCTCGGACATGACCAAGGACGAGCTGATCGCGTCGCTCCGCGATCGATGACGATCGAGTCCGCCGCGATCGGTGGGGACTCAGGCGGCGACGGCCCGTTCGTCGCCGCGGACGCGCCGGCGCAGCCACAGCGCGTACATGCCGGTGGCGATCGTCGCGAACGAGAACCACTGGATCGCGTAGTTGAGGTGCGGCCCGAGGTCGGGCACGGGTCGGTCGACCGGCAGCGGCAGCTCGTCCGGGCCGTCCGGCGTCACGACCTCGAGGCGCAGGAGCATCGGCAGCAGCGTGGCGGGGTCCTCGACCAGTTGCGGCGCCAGCCGCTCGAGGTCGGCGTTGAACACGACGTCGAGCTCGCCCTCCTCGGGGTCGCGCTGCGCCACGCCGCTCGTGGGCTGCGGGATCGAGCGCTCGAGCGTCCCCTGCACCGTGACCTCGCCCGACGCCGGGCGGGCGTCCGGCACCGGCGGCACCAGGTCGTTGTCGAACGGCACCGACCCGCGACGCACCAGCACGGTGCGGCCGTCCGCGAGGTCCAGCGGCGTGAGGACCTCGTAGCCCGCGCTGCCGCGGTGCGCGCGGCCGCGCTGCAGCACCTCGTCCGCCGGCCGCCAGGTCCCGACCGCGGTGACCGAGCGGAACTCGAGCTCGCCGACTGCGTCGCCGTCGTCGAGCGCCAGCCCCCCGAGCAGCTCGTCGATCGGCACCGGGGTCGCGGCGAGCCGTTCCTCCTGCCCGGCGACACGCTCCTGTGCCTCGGCGTGGCGGTCCAGCTGCCACAGGCCCAGACGGGCCAGCGAGAGCACGACCGCCAGGACCAGCACGTGCAGCAGCACCATGCGGGGCGCGAGCAGGAGCCGCCGGGTGTCGCTCACTCGACCGGCCGGAACCCGATGCGGACGTCGGGGGCGCCCATGCGCGCGGCGTCCGCGGTGTGGTCGTCCGGCTGGAGCTGCGACTCGCGCTCGGCCTCGACCCGCTTGACGTAGTGCTCGACCTCGCGCTGGACGGCGTCCTCGTCCCAGTCGAGGATCGGCGCCATGAGCTCGGCCGTCACCTTGGCCGCCGCGATCCCGCGGTCCCAGGCCTCGATCGAGGCCCGGGTGCGCCGGGTCAGCACGTCGTCGAGGTGCAGCGCGCCCTCGTGGCTGGCCGCGTAGACGATCTCGGCGAGGAGGTAGTCGTCCGCGCCGGGGAGCGGTTCGGCCAGCCGCGGTTCGTCGGCAACCAGGTCGAGGACCTCGGTGGTCAGCGTCCCGTGCCGACGCAGGAGGTGCTCGATGCGGGTCTTGTGGAGCCCCGACTCGCGCGCGAGCTCGCCGCGGCGGTTCCACATCGCCTCGTAGCCCTCGGCGCCGACGACCGGGATGCTGTCGGTCACGCTCCGGGGGACGCGCTGGTCGAGGTTGCGGGCCACGGCGTCGACGGCGTCCTCCGCCATGACGCGGTAGGTCGTGTACTTGCCGCCGGCGATGGTGAGCAGCCCGGCGACCGACTGGCCGAGGGCGTGCTCCCGCGACAGCGTGGAGGTGTCCTCGGACTCGCCGTACAGCAGCGGCCGCAGGCCGGCGTAGACGCCCTCGACGTCGGCCGGGGTCAGCGGCGTGCGCAGCACCCGGTTGACCTGCGCGAGCAGGTAGTCGATGTCGGCGGCGCTGGCCGCCGGGTGCGCGAGGTCGAGCTCCCAGTCGGTGTCGGTCGTCCCGATCAGCCAGTGCCGCGGGTTCATCTGGCTCGGCCACGGGATGATGAACAGGACGCTGGTGTCGGTCCGCAGGATGATCCCGGTGTCGGAGTGGATCCGGTCGCGGGGCACGACGAGGTGGATGCCCTTGCTCGGGCGGACGTGGACGCGCCCCCGGCCGGCCATCGCCTGGATCTCGTTGGCCCACACGCCCGTCGCGTTCACGACCTGGTGGGCGCGGACGCGCAGCTCCTCGCCGGTCTCGAGGTCGCGGACCTCGGCGCCGACGACCCGCTCGCCCTCGCGCAGGAGGTCGGTGACGCGGGCCGAGGTCATGATCGCTGCGCCGTAGTGGGCAGCGGTGCGGCCGAGCGCCATCGTGTGCCGGGCGTCGTCGACCTGGGCGTCCCAGTACTGGACGGCCCCGACCATCGAGTCCGGCTTCAGCGCCGGTGCGAGCCGCAGCGCCCCCTTGCGGGTGTAGTGCTTGTGCCGCGGCAGCTGGCGCGCGCCGCCCATCGTGTCGTAGAGCGTCACGCCGGCGGCGACGTAGGGACGCTCCCAGCCCCGGCCCTGCAGGGGGTAGAGGAACGGCACCGGCCGGATCAGGTGCGGTGCGAGCCGGTCCAGCAGCAGCCCGCGCTCCTGGAGCGCCTCGCGGACCAGCGAGAAGTTCAGCTGCTCGAGGTAGCGCAGGCCACCGTGGATCAGCTTGCTGGAACGGCTGGAGGTGCCGGAGGCGAAGTCCCGCTGCTCGACCATCGCGACCTCGAGGCCGCGCGTGGCGGCGTCCAGGGCGATCCCGGTCCCGGTGACCCCGCCGCCGATCACCAGCACGTCGAAGGTGGTGTGCCGCATGCGGTCGACGTCCGCCGCGCGACGCTGCGGGGAGAGCGGGGTCGTGTGGGGCACGCCGGTCCTCGTCCGGTTGGCACGCCGAGGAGCGTACTTGCGGGGCTGCTCGGCACTCCGGCCGTGGGGGCGCGCCGAACGCGTCGCGTGCGCTGTCCCGTCCGCCTCGTCGTCTGCCTCGCCCTCGCGGGCGTGGTCGCCGCCGGCTGTGCCGGTCCGGGTGGTGACGTAGCGTCCGCCCCGGCGCCGGTCGCGGCGCCGACCACGGTCGCGGCAGGGGAGGGGACCGTCCAGACGCGCAGCTACGGGGAGCACCCCGAGACCGTCTTCGACGTGCACCGTTCGTCGGGCTCGCCGTCCGGCCTGACCGTCGTGCTCGTCCACGGCGGGTTCTGGCGCGACCAGTACCGCCGCGACCTCATGGACCCGCTCGTCCCGTCCCTGCTCGCGGACGGGCACCTGGTGGTCAATCTCGAGTACCGCCGCGTGGGCGGCGACGGCGGCTGGCCGACGACGCTGACCGACGTGGCCACCGGCCTCGACGCCGTCGCCGAGGTCGAGGGCGTCGACCCGGCGCGCGTGGCCACCGTCGGCCACTCGGCCGGGGGCCACCTCGCGACCTGGCTGGCGGCGCGGCACCGGCTCCCGCCGGACGCGCCCGGCGCGGCGCCGCGGGTCCGGCCCTGCCACGTGGTCGCCCAGGCCCCGGTCGTCGTGCTCGGCGACGCGGTCGCCGACGACCTCGGCGAGGGCGCCGTCGCCGCGCTGCTCGGCGGCGACCACGCCGAGCGGCAGCAGGTCGCGGACCCGTCGGCGTGGCTGCCGCTGGGGACGCCCGTCACCCTGGTCCACGCGCCGGCCGACGACCTCGTGCCGCTGCGACAGTCGGAGCGCTGGGTGGAGCTGGCCACGGCCGCGGGGGACGAGGCGCGGCTGGTGACGGCCCCCGGCGACCACTTCTCGGTGATCGATCCCGAGCACGAGCTCTGGGACGCAGCGCTCGCGGCGCTCCGCGACGCGTGCTGAGTACCGTCGGCGGTGAGCCCGCGGCAGCGACGTCGCGGCGCGACGGAGGCAGCCCAGTGGACGGCGAGCGCGTGACCCTGGCCCCCGACCGTCTCCGGGCGGGGCTGTGGACCGTCCTCGGCATGGTCGCCACCGGCCTCGCCGCCTGGGCCTTCAGTACCGCCTCGTGGTCGTGGTGGTACGCGGCGCTGCTCACGGCGTGCGCCACACCGACCGCGGTCTTCGCGCTCCAGTTCCTCGCGCCCGACACCTGGACGGTCGAGGTGGACCGGTCCGGTGTGCAGGGGCACGTTGCGGCGTTCCCCGTCGCCGAGCCGTTCACGACGTTGCGCGCCGTCGAGCTGCGGCGGGTCGCGGGCGAGCCCGTGCTGGTGCTGCTCGGCCGGACCGGCCGGCGGCGGCTGCTGCTGCCGGTCGGGTGCGACGTCGAGGGGCTCCGCCACGTGCTGCGCAACGTCGAGCTCGACAAGGCACGTGGGCGATGACGGCGCCGGACGAGGTGCTGGTGCGCCCCGACCGCCTGCGGGCAGCGGGCTGGTCGCTCGTCGGCATCGTGTCGCTGTGGCTCGCAGCGTGGGCGACCGTGTACGGCGACATCCCGCGCTGGCTCGGGGTCAGCGTCCTGGTCGCCGGCACGCTCCTCACGGCGCTCGTGGCCGTGCAGGTCGTCGCCCCGGGACTGTGGACGTTCCGCGTCACGACCGATCGGGTGCATGGTCGCATCGCCGGCTATCCGTTCGACACGACCTACGAGGGCTGCCGCGCGGTCGACGTGGCGTGGCGCTTCGGGGAGCCACGGCTGGTGCTGCGGCGCGACCCCAAGCGGATCCTCGTGCTGCCCATCGGTGCGGACGTCGCCGCCCTCGAGACGGTGGTCGCCCGGATCGACCTCGCTGCGCCGACCTCGTAGCGTGCGGGCCGGAACCACCGACCGCAGACGACTGGGACAGCGACCGTGGCAGCGATCCAGCAGGGCGACGAGGCCCCCGACTTCGAACTCCGTGACAGCACCGGCCAACCCGTCCGGCTGTCGGACTACCGCGGCAAGAAGGCCGTCGTGCTGGTGTTCTACCCCTTCGCGTTCTCGGGCATCTGCACCGGCGAGCTGTGCACCATCCGCGACCGCATCGAGCAGTTCTCCAACGACGACGTCGAGACGCTCGCGGTCTCGGTCGACGCGCCGCCCGCGCTGAAGGCCTTCGCCGCCAAGGAGGGCCTCGAGTTCCCGCTGCTGGCCGACTTCTGGCCGCACGGCCAGGTCGCCGAGCAGTACGGCGTCTTCAACGAGAAGGTGGGCGCCGCGGAGCGCGGCACGTTCGTGATCGACAAGGACGGCACGGTCGTCTACTCGGTGCACAACGGTCTCGGCGAGGCGCGTGACGACGAGGCCTACCTCGCCGCACTCGAGCAGGTCGGCGCGATCTGACCCCACTGGGGGGTGCGCTGTGGGCGACCGCACGGCGCCACCGCCGTGCCCCACGTGCCGCACCGGCGTACCGTCGTCGGCGCACCGCCGTCTGACGAGGACCTGCCGCGTGGCGATCGAGATCACCCCCGCCCTGTCGTACGACGACGTCCTGCTGGTCCCGCAGGCCTCCTCGGTCCTGCCGCGCGACGTCGAGCTGTCCGCGTCGCTGCACGAGCGGATCCAGCTGAAGCTGCCGGTGCTGTCGGCGGCGATGGACAAGGTCACCGAGGGCGAGCTCGCGATCGCGCTCGCCCGCCAGGGCGGTCTCGGCGTCATCCACAAGAACTGCTCGGTCGAGAAGCAGGCCGCGATGGTCGAGGACGTCAAGCGCTCCGAGTCCGGCTTCATCTCCGACCCGATCACGCTGACCGCGGACGCCCCCGTCGGTGAGGCCTACCGGCTGATGGCGAGGTTCAAGGTGTCGGGCTTCCCCGTCACCGACGACGCCGGCCACCTCGTCGGGATCGTCACCAACCGGGACCTGCGCTTCAACCCGCCGGCCAGCGACCAGGTGTCGCAGTACATGACCAGCGACGGACTCGTGACCGCACCGGTCGGCACCACGCTCGCCGGTGCCCAGGAGCTGATGCAGGACCACCGCGTCGAGAAGCTGCCGATCGTCGCCGAGGACGGCACGACGCTGGTCGGGATGTTCACGTTCAAGGACATCGAGAAGATCCGGCAGTACCCGCACTCGGCCAAGGACGACCGGGGTCGCCTGCTCGCGGCCGCCGCCGTGGGCGTCGGTGGTGACGGCGAGGACCGCGCCGCGGCCCTCGTCGAGGCCGGTGTGGACCTCCTCGCGATCGACTCGGCCCACGGGCACTCCGCGGGCATCCTCGAGTTCGCCGCGAAGCTGAAGGACCGCCACCCCGAGGTCGTCCTGTCGGTCGGCAACGTCGCCACCGGCGAGGCCGTGCGCGCCTGCGTCGACCACGGCGCCGACGTCGTCAAGGTCGGGGTCGGACCGGGTTCGATCTGCACGACCCGCATCGTGACCGGCGTCGGCATGCCGCAGCTGACAGCCGTGCTCGACTGTGCCGAGGTCGCCCGCGAGCTGGGCGTCGCGTCGATCGCCGACGGCGGCATCCGCTACTCCGGTGACGCGGTCAAGGCCCTCGCGGCCGGCGCCAGCGCGATCATGGTCGGCAACCTGCTGGCGGGCACCGACGAGTCGCCGGGCGAGCTCGTGCTCGTCGGTGGCCGCCGCTACAAGGAGTACCGCGGCATGGGGTCGCTCGACGCGATGCGCGCCGGCTCCGCCGACCGCTACTTCCAGGCCGAGGACACCGACGGTCCCACCGGCGGGACGATGAGCGGCACGACCAAGCTGGTGCCCGAGGGCGTCTCCGGCCTGCTGCCGTACCGCGGTCCGCTGGCAGACGTCACGGCCCAGCTCGAGGGCGGGCTGCGGTCCGGCATGGGCTACCTCGGTGCGCGGGACCTCGAGTCCCTGCACGAGCGGGCGAAGTTCGTCCAGCAGTCCGCTGCCGGCGCCCGTGAGTCGCACGTCCACGACATGGACGTCGTGCACGAGGCACCCAACTACTCGGTCCCCGGCAACGACTGACCCGTCGCCCTACCGTCCGGCCGATCGGCGGTCGGGGAGGGGCCCACGGGTACGGACGAGCTCGCACGCCTGCTCGTGCTGCCTCGCCTGCGGTCGCAGCCGGGTGTGCTCGTGGCGGTCCTCGCGAGCATCGCCGTCGCCGCGACCCTGCTCGCGGCCGGGCCCGTCCTGGCCACGGCCGTCGCCGACGGCGGCCTGCGTGCCGACCTGGCAGGGGCCGCCCCGAGGGAGATCGGTGTCGAGGTCGAGGTGCGCACCTCGGCAGCGCGCGCGCCCGAGGTCGTGGCGACGCTCGAGGACCTCGTGGTGGCCCGGTTCGACGGGTTCGTCGCGCCGCCGGACGTGCTCGTCACCGCCGGCACGGTCCGGCTCGTGGGGCAGGCCGACGACGTCGTCACCCCGGTCGTGGTGGCCGACGCGGGGACGGTCGCCGAGGACCTCCTCACCCCGGTGCAGGACGGTGGCGGGGACGCGGACGGTGCGCTCGGGGTTCGGCTGCACGAGGACGCGCTGGCTGCGCTCGGCGTCGCGGTCGGCGATGTCCTGACGACCACGGACGGCGCACGCGTCCAGGTGACGGGGACGCTCGCACCGCTCGACGCCGGCGACCGACGCTGGTGGGGCGACCCCTTCGCGCGTGACGCCGTGGTCCCCGGCGTCGACTTCACGCAGGTGGGGCCGATCTACCTCGACGCGGTGACCGACCTGCCGCGCCTGCTCGGCGACGACCCGGCCGTGGCGGTCCGGCTGCGCACCCTGCCGCTGGTCGACGAGGTCACCCCGGCGTCGCTCCAGGACCTCGCCGACCGGGCCGCCGGGCTCGCCGAGCGGGTGGACCTCGCGCTGGCGACCGGTGATGTCGCCGAGCGCTGGGAGGTCCGCGTGCCCCTGGCCGATGCGGCCGCGGCCGCCACGGTCTCGCTCGCCGCGACGCGCGCCGCCGTGATCGCCTCCGTGGGCCAGGTCGCCGTCCTCGCGGTCTACACGCTCGGGCTGGCCGGGCGCCTGCTGCGGTCGGGGCGCGAGGTCGAGACGATGCTGCTGCGGGCGCGTGGTGCGACCCCGGAGCAGCTGGGCCGCGCGGCGGCCCTCGAGGGGCTGGTCCTGGTGGTGCCCACGGTGGTCGCCGCGCCGTGGCTCGCCACCCTGGCCGTCCGCGGGCTCGAGCGCCTCGGGGTGACGACCGACACGGCGCTGTCCCTCGACCCGGCCGCGAGCCTGCCGGCACTCGCCGCAGCAGCGCTGGCCGGCGTGGCCTGCCTCGTGGTGCTCGTGGTGCCGGCCGTCACCGCGGCACGGCGGACGTACGCCGCGGCACGGGAGGGACAGGGGCGCCGCAGCCCCGTCGGGGTCGTGCAGGAGCTCGGCCTCGACCTGGCCCTGGCGGCGGTCGCGGGCCTCGGGATCTGGCAGCTGCGCCTGGCCGGGGCGCCGGTCGCAGGTCGGGCGCCGCGTGGACCGGGGGACGTCGACCCCGTCCTCGTGGTGGCGCCGGCCCTCGGACTGCTCGCCGGCGCCCTGCTCGTGCTGCGGCTCGTCCCCGGCATCGCACGCGCGGGTGAGGCCCTCGCGGAGCGGGTCCGGGGGCTGGTCGCCGGGCTCGGCGGCTGGCAGGTCGCACGACGTCCCGACGCCGTGGCACGGCCGACGCTGCTGCTCGTGCTCGGCGTCGCCGTCGGCGTGCTCGCGACCACGTACGGGACGACGTGGCGCGTGTCGCAGCGCGACCAGGCCGAGGTCGCGGTCGGCGCCGACCTGGTCGTCGAGCCCGACCGCCGGGTGACGGCGCTGCCCGACCGCGACACGGCCGCCACGCTCGAGGGCGCGGCCGGGGTCCAGCGCGCCCGTCCGGTGTGGGAGGGGCCGGTGTCGCTGGTCGCCGGCGCGCCGGGGGGCACCCTCTTCGCGGTGACGGCGGCCGACCCGGTCCTCGACGGCCGCAACGACACGCGGCCGACCATCGACGTGGCCGCACTGGACGTGGCCCCACTGCGCGGCCTGTCCCTCCCGGACGGGGACGAACTCTCGCTGTCGACGACGCTCGCGCCCGACCCCGCGTGGCCGGCGCAGACGATCGACATCACGCTCGTCGTGCGTGACGGCCACGGCCTCACACACCGCCTCGAGGACCGCACGGCCGGACCGGGCACCATCGAGCACCTGTGGTCGCTCGCGGCCGTCGTCCCGCCCGTGGACGTGCTCGCGGTGCTCGTGGACACGACCGCGGGTGACCTCAACGGGGTGGGGTACGCGGGGCCGCCGCTCTCGGAGGGCGTGTCGTTCCCTGCCCCGGTGCTCGACCTGCGCGTCGGCACCCCGGCCGTCGACGGCGCGGTGGTGGCCCCGTCGGGCGACTGGGTCACCGACCCGTACGGGAGCCTCGCAGCCTTCCCGCCGCAGCACGTGTCGACGGTGGTCTCGGCGGACGGCTGGGAGGTGCTCGCGACGACCGGTGTCGCCGGCCCACGCGGACGTCTCGCGACGCTCACGATCGTGCACCCGGACGCCGCCGTGCCGGACGACGAGGCAGCACCGGTGGTGGTCCATCCCGACGTCCTCGCCGCGACCGGGCGCGAGGTCGGGCAGGACCTGCTGCTCGCCACCGGGGGGTCGCCGCTGCGCCTGGCGATCGCCGGGACGTTGCCCCTCGTCCCCGGCGCTGTCACGGCGCGGCAGCCGCTGCTCGTGGACCTCGACGCCGTCGCGGCAGCTCGCTGGACCGCCGGTCGTGACCTCACCCGTCCGACCGCCTGGTACGTCGAGCTCGACGACGACCTCCCGGCCGCCGAGCAGACGGCCATCAGCAGCGAGCTCGCAGCGGCGTGGGGGACGCCCCCCGTGGACGCGCCGGCGGTGCGCACGATCGCCGGGGACGAGGCCGCGCGTCGCGGCGACCCGATCGCCGTGGGGCTGGTGGCTGCGCTGACGCTCGGGGCGCTCGCGGCGGTCGCGCTGGCGGTGCTGGGCACCGTCACGACCGCGGTCGTGGGCGTGCGCGAGCGCGCCGCCGAGTTCGCGCTGCTGCAGGCCGTCGGGACCAGCCTGCGCCAGCTGCGCTGGTGGCTGGCCGCGGAGATCGCCGTCGTCGTCACGGTGGGGCTCGTCGCCGGCGGCCTGCTGGGGGCGGTGCTGGTGTGGGCGGTGCTGCCGACGATCGCCCTCGCGGCGGACGGCAGCCTCGCTGTCCCGGCGCCGGTCGTCGTCGTGCCGCTTCGCGTGCTGCTCGTCGTGGCAGCCGTCGTCGTCGCGGTCTTCACGCTCGTCCCCGTCGTGCTCACCCGCATCGTGGCGCGTGCGCACGTGGCCGAGGTCCTCCGCCTCGGGGAGGACACGTGATGGCCGGGGTGCGGCTGCTGCTGGTGCGTTGGCGCGCGGACGCCGGGCTGCTCGCCGTGGTCGTGGTCGTCGTCGCCCTGACGGCTGGCCTGGTCGGTGCCGTGCCGCGCCTGCTCGACCGGCTCGCGCTGGCCTCGCTCGACGCGGCGGTGGACGGTGTGACGGTGGACCGCAGCGGCCTCGCGGCCTCGTCGGTCCAGGAGCTCGGCGGTGGCACCCACGACGACGTCCGTGCGCGACTCGACACGCTGGCCGCCGACCTCGACGCCGGCCTCGACGCCGAGCTGCAGGCGGCACTCGGCCCGCCCACGACCCTGCTCGAGACCGTGCGCTACGACCTTCGACCGCTGCCGGGGGAGCCCGCCGACGGACTCACGCGCAAGCTGACGCTGCGCCTGCAGCCCGGCATGTCGACCGCGGTGCTCGGCCTGGAGGGCGACCTCCCGGACGGCGTCGTCGGCGACGTGGCCCTCGAGGTCGCCGAGGGCGACGAGACCGTCACCGCGACGTTCCCCGTCCACGAGTTCCTGGCGACGGCGGCCACGGCCGACGCGCTGGGTCTGGCCGTGGGCGATCGTCGCGTCGCCGTGCCCGACCCGAGCGGGCCGGTGCTCCAGCGGGTGCGCACGGCCCGCGTCGCACCGGTCGTCGTCGAGCTCGTCGGGCTGGTCCAGCTGTCGCCGCTGGACGACCCGGTCTGGTTCGGCGACCCGCGCCTGCACCGGGCCTCGCGCTTCGACACCAACACCGGGTCGACGGTGTTCGCGACCGGGCTCGTCCCCGAGGGCGAGTCGCTGGAGCTGCCCGGCATGGCGGCGGGGCAGGTCGCCAGCGTCGACGTGCGCTGGCCGCTGGACCGCGCCGGTCTGCTCGCCAGCGACCGCACCCGGGTCGAGCAGGCCGCCGTCGCCCTGCGTTCCGCGCCGGCACTGCTGGTCGACCAGCCGACGTGGTCGACCGGGCTCGATCGGCTGCTCGTGACCGAGGCGGCACGACGGGCGACGGCGGTCGAGGTCCTGGGTCTGGCGGCCGTCGCCATCACCGGCGTCGCCGGCGCGCTGCTGCTCGCCGTCGTCACGGTCCTCGCACAGCGGCGGCGCGACCACCTCGCCCTCGTCCGCGGTCGTGGTGCGTCGCGCGTCCAGCTGGTGGTGGCGGCGCTCGTGGAGTTCGGCGCGGTCACCCTCGCCGGGCTGGTCCTGGCCGTCAGCGTGCTCGCCGTGGTCCTGCCCGGTGCCACCGACTGGACGCTGCCCATCGCCGTGGCGGCGCTGGCCCTGCTCCTGCTCGTGGTCGGGGGGCTGCGGGACGCACGTCGCCGTCTCGGGGCGCTGCTGGCCGAACGCGGCAGGACGTCCGTCCCGCCGCGTCGCCAGCACGTGTGGGACGGCCTGCTCGTGCTGGTCGCCGTCGTCGCCGTGACCAGTCTCCGACGCCGCGGTGTGACGCTCGACGGCACCGTGGACCCGCTGGTGGTGGCGGCTCCCGTGCTGTTCGCGGCGGCGGCCGCGGTCGTGGCGGCGCGTCTGGCCCCGCTGCCGCTGCGTGCCGCCGAGGTCGCGGCGCGACGGCGCCGTGGTGTCGCGCTGCCGGTCGGGCTCGCCCGTGCCGCGCGCTCGCACGGCGGCGGCACCGTGGTGGTGCTGCTCGTGCTCGGCCTGGGTGTCGCCGGTCTGGCCGCGGCGGTGCACGAGTCGCTCGTCGACGGCCAGCGCACCGCCGCCACCGAACGCGTCGGTGCCGACGTCCGCGTGACCGCGCCACCCCTGGGGTCCCTCGCGCCCGTCTGGTCGCCGCCGTCGCCCTCCGACCGCGTGGCCGAGCTGCGCGCACTGTCGCGGGTCCCGCTCGTCGCCGAGCTCACGGCGCAGCGCGTCGACGTCGTGCTGGTGGACCCCGAGGAGCTCGCTGCGGTGGGTGCGGACGAGGGTCTGGAGGCACTCGCGTGGGACGGCCTCGGCGCCGCACCGCTGCTCGCCTCGGAGGAGCTCACCGCACTCGGCACACCCGCGCCGGGCGCGGAGCTCACGCTCGCCGTCGACGACGTCTCGCGCGTCGTGGTCGAGTTCGCCGGGGTGGTGCCCCGGGCGCTCGGACGAGACGGGACGGACGGCGCGTTCGTCCTGCTCGACCGCCGGGCGGTCGAGGTGGTGACCGGCGTCGAGGCAGGTGTCACCACACGCCTCGTCGCGACCGACGACCCGGACGCCGTCGTCGCCGCGGCCCGCGACAGCGACCCCGATGCCACCGTGCTGGTCCGTGAGGAGGTGGCGACCGCGCTGCGGACGGCCCCGCTCGCAGCCGGTGTGCGCGTCGGCTTCCTGGTCGCGGCAGCGGCAGCCGTGGTCGCCACCGCCGTGGCGCTCGTGCTGGCCCTCGTGGCCGGGGCGCCGCAGCGCCGCCGGCAGGCCGCGGTCCTGGGCGCGCTCGGCACCAGCACGCGTGCCGTCCGCACGGCGCTCCTCGCTGAGGTCCTGCCGGTCGTTGCGGGCGCCGCAGTGACCGGGATCGCCCTCGCGGGGGCCGTTGCCGTCCTGCTCGGCGAACGGCTCGACCTGGCCCCGTTCACGGGCTCGGCCGGGCAGGTCGCGCTGGTGCTGCCACCGTGGTGGGTGGCGCTTTGGCTCGTGGTCGGGGCCGTCGTGGTGGCAGGGTGTGCGGCCGTCGTGACGCAGGGCCGCGTGGATCCGGGTGCACTGCTCCGGGAGGGGGACTGATGGACGACGTCACGCAGGAGCAGGACCACCGACCCGTCCGGTCGCACGACGGGTCGATCCACTGCGAGGGACTGGTCAAGATCTTCAAGGTGGCCGACCTCGAGGTCGTGGCGCTCCAGGGACTCGACCTCGATGTCGACAGCGGCGAGCTGCTCGCGATCGTCGGCGCGTCCGGCTCGGGCAAGTCGACGCTGCTGTCGATCCTCGGCGGGCTCGACGTCCCCTCGGCCGGGCGGGTCCGGGTGGCCGGGCACGACCTGCTCGCCATGGACGCCGAGGAGCGCACCACGTACCGCCGGGAGGTCATCGGCTTCGTGTGGCAGCAGACCGGGCGCAACCTCCTGCCGTACCTCGACGCGCGCCAGAACGTCGAGCTGCCGATGGCGGTCACCGGCATCGGGGCGTCGGCACGTCGTGAGCGCGCGATGGAGCTGCTGGACCTCGTCGGGCTGGCCGACCGGGCCGCGAACCGACCCGGCGAACTGTCCGGTGGCGAGCAGCAGCGTGTGGCCATCGCGACCGCACTCGCCAACGAGCCCGGGGTCCTGCTGGCCGACGAACCCACGGGCGAGCTCGACTCGGCGACGGCCGAGGAGGTCTTCGCGGTGTTCCACGCGGCCAACCGCGACCTCGGCATCACCACGCTGATCCTCACCCACGACCCGCTGGTCAGCGAGCAGGTCGACCGCACGGTGCAGATCCGTGACGGCCGCACGGCGACCGAGACGCTGCGGCGCGAGGAGGTCGACGCCGAGGGGCGCCGGCGCCTCGTCGCCGAGGAGTACGCCGTGCTCGACCGCGTCGGCCGGCTCCAGCTGCCCCGGCACATGGTCGACGAGCTGGGGCTGCGCCGCCGTGTCCGGCTCGAACAGGAGCCGGACCACGTCGGGGTCTGGCGTGACACCAGCCACGAGGACGAGGGGGACGGCCGATGACGGCGACGGTGGAGGTGCGCGACGTCACCCGCACGTTCACCCGGGGCGGTCGCGAGGTGCACGCCCTACGAGGGGTGGACCTGACGGTCGAGCCGGGGCAGCTCGTGGCGCTGCACGGGCGGTCGGGGTCCGGCAAGACGACGCTGCTCAACATCGTCGGGGGCCTGGACCGGCCGGACAGCGGGAGCGTGCGTGTCTGCGACACCGACGTCGTCGCCGCCAGTGACCGCGAGCGGGTCGCGCTGCGCCGGGACCGGGTCGCGTTCGTGTTCCAGGCGTTCGGGCTGCTCCCGGTGCTGTCGGCGGCCGAGAACGTCGAGGTGCCGCTGCGGCTGCACGGCCTGCCCACCGACGAGCGCGCGGCCCGGGTGGGGCACCTGCTCTCGCTGGTCGGCCTCGGCCACCGGGCCGACCACCGGCCGGCGGAGCTGTCGGGCGGTGAGCAGCAGCGCGTGGCGATCGCTCGCGCGCTGGCCAACACCCCCGAGCTGCTCATCGCCGACGAGCCGACCGGCCAGCTCGACTCCGGCACCGGCCGACGGATCATGGACCTGCTGCGCGCGTTGGTCGACGAGACCGGTCTCGCGATGCTGGTGGCCACGCACGACGCGACACTCCTGGCCGACGCCGACGTCGTCTGGGAGCTGCGGGACGGGCGGCTGGACACCGGCGTGCTCGCACCCCGCTGGAGCGGCGACGTCGACCGCACCCGGACGATCTCGCAGTCGACGACGCTGCCGGCCCCGGTCGTCGACGAGCACGAGGCCTTCCGCCCCGCCCCGGACGACGGCCTCGTCCACGGTGCCGTCGACCATCCCCGACACGTGGGCGGCGCCGCGTCACCGCCGTCCATCGACGAGCCGGACGACGAGGGGCGCCCGCCGCTGCGTTGGGGCCCCGACGGCGAACCGCTCGATGACTGATCCACCGTCTTCGAGCGGCGCGTGCGCTGCCTACCTGCCGAGGAGCAGGTCCAGGGTCAGCTCGAAGGAGTCACCGGCGTCTCCGTTGCGGTGCTGCTCGACGTGCTGCAGGACGAACTCGTGGCGCTCCGGGTCGAGCGTGCTGAGCATCTGGGCGATTGCCTCGTCGTCGCCGGCGTAGGTCATCGCATGCCGTTGGAGCATGAAACCCACGACGTGGTTGCCGAATGCGTGGAAGAGCGTGTGGGCGTCCAGGTCTGGCAGCCCTGAGGCTGCGAACGCAGCGAGCTGCCACTCCATCAGGTCGAAGCGGCGTGGCCCGGGGTAGGCCTGCAGCCACAGCTCGACTGCCCAGGGGTGACGGTCGAAGAGTGCCTTCAGGTCCAGGGCGTGTCGCCGCAGGGTCGGACGCCACGCGAACGTCTCGTCGATCTCGGGCAGCTCGAGCTCGTCGATGCATCGATCCACCATGGTCGTGTGCAGGTCGGCCTTGTTGCGCACGTGGGTGTAGAGCGACATCGCCTCGTACCCCAGGTCACCCGCGAGGTTGCGCATGGAGAGCCGGGTCAGGCCGTGGACGTCCGCTATGCGGATCGCCGCGTCGACGATCGCCGATCTGGTGAGTTGTGGGCGTGGGTCCGAGCTCATCGTTGACAGCACCTCCGTGAAGCCTTACGGTGTACGGGCAACTTACAGCGTAAGGGAACCGTACCGATATCCCGACGCGAGGGTGCACCGCCAAAGGAGTCCACCATGTCGAGTGTCATCACCGCAGACCGCCGAGGGGTGCTGTCCTCACTGTGGGTCTTCTTCCTCTTCAACATGCTCTTCCGCGACATCCACGAGTTCGCGCGCCCCGGTGCGATCGAGGAGTTCATGGCGATGGACGTCGCCGAGGGTGTGCTGCTCGTCGCAGGCATCGTGCTGACCCTCTTCATCTCGATGGTCGTGGCGAACCGGATCCTGCCGGTGGCGCAGGCCCGGTGGGCCAACGTGGTCGTCGCCGTCATCGCGATCGCTGCCATGGTCGCCAACCCGCCGGGCGATCTCGACGACATGTGGTTCTCCGGCGTCGAGCTCCTGGCGCTGCTGGCGATCATCCGGCTTGCGTGGACCTGGCACGTGGCTGCGGGCGAGACGAGCCACGATCCGGCGGTGAGCGCGACCCAGGTGTGACGCGCGGGGCGCCGACGACGTCGATCGAGCCGGGTGTCAGCCGGTGCCGACCCACTCGAAGTGGTGGTTGTCCGGGATCGGGTAGTCGCCACCCCAGCGGAAGCCGTGGCGGGCGAACGCGTCGATGACGCCCTGTGACGGGATCGGGCCGAGGCCGGGCGCGTCGAAGTCGACGTTGACGTCCACGGCGATGCCCCAGGCGTGGCGACTGAGGTTGGCGTTCTTGTTGATGCGCCGCGGCGCCCAGCAGCCGCCGTAGAGGTCGGGGTCGATCTCGCTCGCCAGTCCGCTCGCCTGCAGGTCCTCCATGACGTCGGTCAACGGCTCGATGATGCCCTTGTGGCACACCACCCGGCCGAGCACCGGCACGGTCGTGTCGACGATGTTCTCGCGGATCCACGAGACGCCGGCCTGGATGTCGCGACCCGGCAGGTCCTTGAACGCGAACTCGCCGAACCGCGCCTTGGTGGCGGGCAGCGACAGGACGATCGGGCGGCCGTCGGGAACCCGGACGGTGGTGATCGCGTCCTCGCCGAGCAGGTCCGCAGCTGCGGCGGCGACCGCCTCGGCGTCGGCGTCCGGCGCCAGCGTGAGCAGGCCGCGCTGCCGTCCGCGCACGTCGAGCGCCGCAGCGTCCTCCTCGGCCACCACGAACTCGATGTCGTCCAGCGCCGGGTCGTCGGCCACGGCCACGACGGTGCGTTCGACCTGGTCGGTCAGGACGACCGTGCTGCCGACGTCGAGGTCGCGGAACTGCTGACCGGCCGTGGTGATCGCCACCTCGCCCGCCGCGAGGTCCAGGCCCAGGGCCGGGCGCTCGACCTCCAGTGCGACCGAGATCTTGAACTCCGCCGGGAGGTCGTCCACCGGCGTCCCGTCAGCGCGCCGTGACGCCCACAGCGCACCGTCGTCCTCCCGGCGCGACAGCACGTCGGCGACACCCGGCAGCTCGGCGAGGGCGGCCAGCTCCGCGTCGTCGATGACGTCCTCGAACTGGACGCGCAGGAACACGTAGGTCGCCGGCGCGGTGGGGGACGGGCTCGCCTGGGGCGACGGTGGCACGGTCGTCTCGGCGGTCGGCTCGGCCTCGGGCGCGGGCGACACGGTGCCGTCGGCGACCACGTCGTCGTCGCCCGGCAGCAGCGAGCACGCACCGAGGGTCGTGGCGACGGCGAGGAGGAGCGGGAGGAGGCGGCGCTGTCGGGTCACCGTGCGGGGGTCTCCGTCACACCGAGGCGGTCGTAGTCGCGGATGACCTCGTCGACGATGAACCGGAGCAGCTGCTCGGAGAACGTCGGGTCGAGCCCTGCCGACTCGGCGAGCTGGCGCAGACGTGCGATCTGCTCCTGCTCGCGACCGGGGTCCGCAGGGGACAGGCCGACCGACTTCTTGTGCTCGCCGACGGCCTTCGTGATCTTGAAGCGCTCGGCCAGCAGGTGCACCAGCGCGGCATCGATGTTGTCGATGCTCGCACGCAGCGCGTCGAGTGTGGGGTCGGAGTCGTCAGGCATGGCTGCGACGCTACCGGCGAGCCCCGGCAGCTCGCCGACAGCTGCCCCGTCCCATCAGGCCGGCGAGGAGGTCGCGTGCGTGGTCACGGCCTGCGACGTCGACGCAGCGACGCCGCACCGAGCAGGAGGACGGTGGCGAGCGCAGCAGCGCCACCGCCGGTCGCAGCGAGGTCACCGTCGTCACCACCGACGGCTCCGTCGGTGCCGGCGGCGGTCGCGGCGGCGAACCCGACGTGGTGGACCCACGCCCCGCGCTCGACGAAGTAGTGGCGGCCGCAGGGGCCGAGCACGCCGGTCGCGGTGCAGACCTCGCCGTCCTTGCCGCCGCGCTCGCCGCGGCCGTCGTCGAAGTAGACGCTGCGCCAGGTCGCGGCGTCGTCACCCTGGGCCGATGCCAGCTGCGCGACCGCGGTGCGGAAGGCGGCGACGAGCACCTCGTCACCGGTGCGGCCGCCCGCGTGGTCGACCAGGGGCTCCAGCGACGAGTGGCTCGGGTCGAGCACGCGCATCGCCAGGTGCAGGTGGGTGTCGGTGTCGGCGATGTGCCGGCCCATGTACTGCTGTGCGACGAGCATCGGCGCGGCCAGCGTCACCTCGGTGAACAGCTCGCGGTCCAGCTGCTCGACCAGCTCGTCGAAGATGGTCGGTGCGGCACCGACCGTCGTGGGGTCCTCGTCGGACGTCGCCGCGAAGCCGGGCCACTCCAGACCGGTCAGCACGTTGCGGTCCCAGCCGCGCAGCTGCTCCAGCGCGTCGGCCTCGAGCGCCGAGAGGCTGGCGTCACCGAGCACGTCCAGCGCGAAGGGCAGCAGTGAGCGCGTCCGCAGGTCGGTCTGCGACACCTCGCGGTCCAGCTCGAGCAGGTCGTCGAACGTCCAGTCGTCGCGGCTCGCGACGAGGTCGGCGAGCGTGGCCACACGCTGGTCCGGACCGGCGGGGTAGGAGGTGGTGCCGATGCCACCACCGTCGAGCCACCCCGCAGCCGGCTTGTTGTTCCAGTTGACGATCCAGCCGCGGTCGGGGTCGACGAGGTGCGGCAGCGCGTCCTGGGGCAGCGGGTCGCCGAGGTCGTGCTCGCCCGTGCCGGGGATCGGGAGGCGCAGGTCCGACGTGGTCGTGCGCTCGAGGTGGATGCCTGGGTGCCAGAACCCGATGCGGCCAGCGCTGTCGACCGCGCCGATGTTCTCGTTCCAGGTCAGCTTCGGGATGCTGCGCTCGATGTCCTCCAGGGACGTGGCGCCCTGCCAGTCGAGCGTCCCGGCGATCGTCTCGAGCTCACGGTCGCGGACGTGCCACTGCCACGCCAGCGCGTGCGACCAGTCCTCGGTGTGGCTGACCACTGGGCCGTGCACGGTGCGGCAGATCAGCACGTCCTCGGTGAACGCCGCCGGACCGACCGGGACCCCCTCGGGTGACTGGCGGTACGACACCGACTCGGTGTGGCAGTCCATGTCGTTCCACACACCGTCGTGGAAGTACTCCGGAGCGCCGTCGTCGTTGCTGTCGGGACGCGCCGTCTCGACGAAGCCGTCGATGGTCTTGCTGTTCCCCGTGGTCAGCGCCCAGGCGACGTCCGGCGTGTAGCCGATGCCCACGATCGGGATACCGGCCACGGTGGCGCCGCGGACGTTGACGCCAGGGGCGGTCAGCTGCACCTCCATGAGGAAGTTGCCGGTGTCGTAGTCGAGCTGGGGCTCGCTCATCAGCAGGGTCTCACCCGCCGTGTGCGACGGTGCCATCATCACCATCCACGACGCGCCCTCCTGGCCCGTCGCGAACGCCTGGAAGGCGCGACGGACGCGGTCGGCGACGGTGTCGGCGAGTGTCGTCACGCTCGTCGTCGGTGCGGCTGCGGTCGTGGCGACACCACCGGGAGCCGTGGGCGCCGCGAGCGGCTGGGTGATGAACGGCTCGTCGCCGGTGCCGTCACCGCGCGAGTTGCCGTCGCCGTCCAGCCGGCGAGGGTCCTCCAGTTGCGTCCACGGCTCGATGCCCGGACCGTCGCGCAGCTCGTCCAGCGGCAGGGTCGACGCGAACTCGGCCATGGCCTCGAAGGCTGCGAGGCGCTCGGCCTCGGTCGCGTCGGTGCGGGGGAAGACCCCCTCCTCGGGCAGGATCGTCAGGGCGGCGTTCTCGTCCTCCTGCCAGTACAGGTCGCGGAAGATGCGCCGCCCGAGCTCCGTGCCGTAGGCGTCCTCGAGCTGGCGCAGCGTCTGGGCGGTCAGGATCTCGGTGCGGCCCTCGGTCGCCACGAAGCGCACCATCTCGATGCCGACCGCGGCGACGCCCTCCCGGGTGATCGGGGTGGGTTCGGCGCTCAGCAGCGTGTACTCGGCGGGCAGCTGGTCACGACCCTCGGTCGTGACCCAGTCGACGTAGGCGTTGACGCCCTCGACGTAGTTGTCGATCGCCGCCTGCGCCGCGGGCGACAGCGCGTCGACCATCGCGCCGAGCTCCTCGACGGTGTAGCGGGTCGTGCGCCGCTCGATGTCCTGCTCGAGCGTGTCGCCGATGCCGTCCTCGTCGCCGTCGCTGCCCTCGCCGGCCAGCTCCGCGAGCGTGCCCATGCCCGTCCGCACCGCGCCCTCGAGCAGGAACAGCCGCAGCTTCGCAGCCGCCCAGCCGTGGCCGTACCAGACGTCGTCGGTGGTCTCGCCGAAGACCGCGGGGACGCCGTACTCGTCCCAGCAGACGTCGACGCCGTCGCGGACCGACTCGACCCCGGTGGTGCGGTCGCGGGCCGTCTGGTCGGTCGGTCCCTCGCAGGCGTCGACGGAGGGGACGAACGACGCGTCCTTCATCTCGTAGTCGAAGTACAGCTCCCGCTGGTCGTCGATCCACGGACCGGCGTCGTCAGGGTCGCCGCTCGCGTTGCGGGCCGCCTCGCCCTCGGCGGTGTAGGTCTGCGAGTTGCCGGGCGGCAGGACGGTCTCCGCGCGCTGG
>JBFKQZ010000023.1:0-20975 GCA_041627475.1 Nitriliruptoraceae bacterium
CGCGACGGCCGCCGACCCGGGCTTCCCCGAACTCCGTCCGGGATAGCTTCCGCAGCCGGGTGTGATGCGTCGGTACGGACGCACCGGCCCTGACCGCACCCCGTCCGGCAGTTGCCGGCGTCGTCGCCCCTGCGACAGTTCGTATCGCCCAGGTCGCGTGCCAGCAGTCACCTGTCCGTGATGGCGGTTCTTCGTCGTCGTCACCGCTCCCGCGGAAGCGTTCGGAACTCCCAAGGTGTGCGCCGATGCACACTCTCGTCACTGGTGCAGCGATCGCTGCCCGAAGTGCGCGCATGCGCACAGTTCGGCACGGAGCAGAACGCGCGATCCCGTCCTCGCTGACTGCCGTCGTGTCGTGGCGGTTTCTGCCCGGCCGCCGCCCCGCTGTGACGTTGACGCCGCACCTCCGAGGGGCTGACGTCGCAGCCTTCCTGAGGCTGTGACGCGAACGCAGCAGCGCTGCGGCCCTGGCGTCACAGCGGCCGTGTTCCGCCGCCTCAGAACGCCCGATGCAGACTGACTTCGTGACCGCTGGTCGTGAGCGATACACCCTGTTCGGGGCGGGTTGTACACAGTCCATCACACCGCACTGCCGAACTCGGATGACCGTCAGTCGCCGAGCGTCTCCAGGACCGTGGCCGCGATCCCGGCATGCCCGGCCGTGCTCGGGTGGAAGGACCCCCCAGGGCGCGCCCCGATCGCGCTGAGGTCGAGACCGCCGGGGCCCGCGCCGAGCTGCGCCAGGAGCTGTGCCACGTCGACCCCGCCCTCCACCAGCGTGAGGCCGTTGATCCACGCGTCGCCGCCACCACAGAGCCGGTGGTCCTCGCCGTCCACGGTGCCGGCGACCGCGTCCAGGACCGACACGTGCTCGACGACGTCCTCACCCAACAGTTCGTTCGCCGTGGCCACGGCGACGGCCACGCGTTCGTCGAGGGCGAGGACGACCGCGGCGAGCGCCTCGGCGTCGGCCGCCCGTAGCCCGTGGCAGCGCTGGACGTAACGGGCGGGCCAGGCCGCCACGTCGCTGAACAGGGCCGGGTAGCCGACCACGACGAGACGGCCGTCCTCGGCGACCGCCCGGCGGGCGACCGTGGCGTAGACCTCGCCCAGACCACCCGTGGTGCCCGCGTCGTCCAGGACGAACCGGTCCGGGTCGGCGAGGGCCTCCACCCGCCCGAGCAGCTCCTCCTGGGTGATGTCGCAGCCCTGGTCGACGTCGCCGGTCAGCAGTGCCGTCCACGCGCCCTCCTCGAGGGCTGCGCCGCCCGGTGACGTCTCCAGCCGTGCGAACCCGAGGCAGTCGGCCACGATCTCGACGAAGCCGAGGTCGTTGCCGCCCAGTGTGAGCAGGACGAGGTCCGCCGGTCGCGCCGCGACGAGCTGCGCGGGCCGCCCGAGCGGCCCACCGACCGTGACGTCGGCGACCTCCGCCCCGGAGCAGGCGAGGAGCTGCAGGTCGGCGCTGCCGATGCCCGCGGCCACGAGCGCACCCCACGAGCGCTCGGCCTCGGTCCCGCACTCCCCGCTCGCGGTGGGCAGCCCCTCCCCCGACGCGTACGAGTCACCGAGGACGAGCACCGAGGACGCGGGGGTCGCCGCGCCCGCCGGCAGGGCCAGCAGGGCGAGGAGCAGCAGCGCGAGCACGGTCCGCGTCATCCGTCGCCCCGCAGACGGGCGAGCCACGCGACGGCGACCGCGTGCGTCCGGGCGACCTCGTCGATGCGCTCCTCCAGCGCCGGGCCGCCGTCCAGGCACGCGGCCAGCAGGTCCGCCTTCGCCTGGAGGTCCCCGACGAGCAGCGTGGCGGTCTCGGCGTCGGCCGTGATGGCCAACCCGGTCAGCACCTGCGGCGCCGCGATCGCGTCGAGGTCGGTGGCGACCTGTCGGCACGTGGCGGCGCGCTGGCCCTCCGGCACGTCAGCGAGCTGCGCGAGCTGCGTCGACGTCCGCACGGCGGCGACGACCGGTACGCCGATCGTGTCGAGCCAGAGGGTCACGTCGCCCTCGGGCGCGGCGGCCAGCTCCGGAGTCCCCGGTGCCGGTGACGGCGCCGCGGTCGCGGTCGGTGAGGGCGAGGGCGACGGCGCGACGGAGGGCGCTGCCTCCTCCGGGCCGGCGGCCGTGCAGGCGGTCAGCGCGAGGACGACCACGACGACGAGGTGACGACCCGCCACACGCCCTCCTCGTCCTCGCCTCGGCGCTGCGAGGGTGCCACCGCTCTACCGTCCCTGCCCATGACCGATCTCCGCCGCCACCAGTACCGGCCCCGCCTCGGTGACCAACGTCACCGCCGCGAGGTGCCCGAGCACGTCCCGACCAACGGGGAGCTGCTCGAGGTCGACACGTTCATCGGGACGGTCACGCGCGTCACGGCACGCAGCGTCCGGCTCGAGGACCGCCGTGGACGCAGTCGTGACTTCGCCCTCGACGGCCAGCTCGCCTGGCTCGAGGAACGCGCCGTGTCGCTCGTCCCCGGCGCGCCTCCCGCCGCACCGACTGCGGCACCGACGCTCACCGCATCCGGCTCGATCGCGGTGCCGGACGCTCCGGCGCGGGTGGCCCGCGCATCGCGGATCTGGGTCGAGGGGACGCACGACGCCGAGCTGCTCGAGCTCGTGTGGGGCGACGACCTGCGCCACGAGGGCATCGTGGTGGAGCCGCTCGGGGGCATCGACGACCTCACCGACCACGTGCGCGCCTTCGGGCCCGGTCCGCAGCGACGGCTCGGCGTGCTCGTCGACCACCTCGTCGCCGGCACCAAGGAGCAGCGGATCGTGGCCCGCGTCGACGACCCGCACGTGCTCGTGACGGGCCACCCGTACGTGGACGTCTGGGCCGCGGTGAAGCCGGGTGTGCTCGGCATCGACGCGTGGCCGGAGGTGCCCATGGCCGAGGAGTGGAAGCAGGGCGTCTGCGACCGCATCGGCTACCCGGACCCACCGACGCTCTGGCGCGAGCTGCGCGGTCGCGTGCGTGGCTGGAAGGACCTCGAGCAGCCCCTCGTCAACGCGGTCGAGCGGCTCCTCGACCACGTGACCGTCTGACGCTCACTGCACGATCCCGCGGGCGACGTCCACGACCTCGTCCTCGCTGACCAGCACCGTCGGCGCGGCCGGACCGATGGGCACGTAGCTGTCGGCGGCGGTCACGCTGGTCACGGCACCGGTGAAGCCGGAACGGACCAGGCCACTCACCATCGCGTCGGCCCAGCCGCCGCTGGCCCGGCACTCGTCGACCACGACGACGCGACCGACCCGGTCGGCGATGTGCCGCACGGCAGCGACGGGCAACGGTTGGAGCCAGCGCACGTCGACGATCTGGCTGGGGACGCCCTCCTCGGCGAGTCGCGCCGACGCCCGCATGGACAGCGGCACGCCGTTGCCGGCGGTCACGAACAGCACCTCGGCGCCGTCCGGGCCGGCCAGGCCGACCTGGCCGGGCAGCGCCACGGTCCCCGGCGCGGGCCAGTCCGACGTCCACTGCTCGTCGCCCTCCTCGAACAGGTCACGGCGGTGGTAGAGCGCCGTGGGCTCGAGGACGACCACGATCCGGCCGTGCGCACGTGCCATCGCGACGGCCGTCCGCAGCAGGGCCACGGCCTGGTCGCCGCGACTCGGCACGCAGATCGCCACCCCCGGGATCTCGCGCAGGGCGGCGACGGCGTGGTCGTTGTGGAAGTGCCCGCCGAAGCCCTGCGGGTCGGCGAAGGAGGCCATCCGCAGGACCATCGGCGTCGTGAAGGCCCCATCGGAGAAGAAGCGGGTCGACGCCGCCTCACCGCGCAGCTGGTCGATCGCGTTGTGGAGGTACGCGAGGTACTGGATCTCGGCGATGGGCAGCTGCCCCGCCAGGGCCGCGCCCTGCGCAGCACCGAGGATCCCCGTCTCGTCCAGCAGCGTGTCGACGACGCGGTGTGGCCCGAAGCGCTGCTGGAGCCCGTTGGTGACGCCGTACACGCCGCCCTTCCTGCCGACGTCCTCGCCGAGGACCAGCGAGCGTGGGTCGGCGGCGAGCACCTCGCGCAGGGCGGCGTTGGTGTGCGCCGCCAGCGTGCGACGCCCGGGCTGCGACACCTCCTCGGGCAGCAGGCCGTCGTGCAGTTCGCGGCGGTCGCCGGGGTCGGCCGCTGCCACCCATGCCTGCACGCGCCGGTCGTCGTGCTCGGCGAGACTCTCGAGGACGGCCTCGCGGTCGGTCAACGGCTCGACGGGGTCGAGCGTGGTCACGGCGCGGTCCACCTCTGCCCTGACCTCTGCCAGGCGATCGCGGAGGGTGGCGCCGTCCGCCACACCGAGCGAGGCGAGCTCGCGGGCGAGCGCCGGCAGCGGATCGCGCTGCTCGTCGGCCCGGATCTCCTCGGTCGAGCGGTAGCCACGTTCGACGTCGCTCCCGGCGTGCCCCCACAGGCGCACCGTGGGCAGGTGCAGCAGCACCGGCGCGCGCTCGTCCCGCACCCGCTCCACGGCCGTCGAGATCTGGTGCCACGCGGTCCGCAGGTCGTCGGCCACCCGGAGGTACTCCAGGTGTGGCCAGGACCGACCCCAGGCCTCGACCCAGCCGGACGGCGTCGGGGTCGAGATGCCGAGGCCGTTGTCCTCCACGACGAGCAGCAACGGCACCCCGACACCGCGGCGGCGGCCGTAGACCGCGGCGTTCACGCCCGACAGCGCGCTGGCGTGGTTGATCGAGGCGTCACCCATCGAGGCCACGACCACCGCGTCGTCGGGCACGGGCAGCTCCCACCCCAGGCGCGTGGCCCGGTCGATCGCCAGCGCCAGACCGGTCGCCTTGGGCAGGTGGCTGGCGATCGTCGAGGTCTGCGGGACGATCCAGGCGGGGGCCGAGCCCCAGACCTTGTGCCGACCACCCGAGGCGGGCTCGCGACGGTCGGCGGCGAACGCCCGCACCGTGGCGGTGACGGGGTCGAGCCCGGCCTGGCGGTGCCGGGTCATCACGAAGCCGCCGTCGCGGTAGTGCAGCAGTGCGGGGTCGGTCGGCCGCAACGCGGCGGCGACCAGCGACGTGCGTTCGTGACCGGCCGAGGAGATGGTGTAGTGCCCGGTGCCGGCGGCCTTCATCCGCCGGGCGGCGACGTCCAGGGCGCGCGAACGGGCCATGTCGGTCCACAGCTCGACGGCCTCGGCCACGCGCAGCCCGGTGGCGAGCTCGTGCTCGGGGCCGAGCCGGGCGTGTCCGACGGGGAGGACGTCCAGGGCAGCGTCGAGGGCAGCCTCGACCACCGCGACACGATCGGACACAGGCACCTCGGAGCCGTCGGACAGGACCCGCGGCGACCGTAGCCTTTACGCTCGGGGCGATTCGGAGGTCAGCCCATCAGCGTCCAGCTCCTGCTCCCGCAGTTCCCCGGCTCCCGCCGGGTCATCCCGCTCGTGATCACCGACACCGAGACCAAGCACCTGCAACAGCTGCTCGAGCAGGACCGGGCATGGGTGCTGCGGGCACGGTGGGTGCGATGGCTGCGCGAGGGCCGGGCCAGCGACACCGTCCCGATCAGCCAGATGGTCCACGACGACCGCATCGCCGCCTGCGCCTGGCTGCGCCAGCAGCGGCACGCGCTCCACGAGACGATCCACGGCGGGCGACGTGCACCCGACGGCTGGGTGACGGGGCTGCCGCTCTACGAGGGACTGCGCGTCGACTGATCGACGCGGACGACGGCCACGAGGCTGCCTCCAGCACCCTCTTCGGCCGGCAGGACGTGCACTTCGTCCACGCCCACCGCGTCCGCGTCGACGTGGACGGCGGCGCCGTCGTCGTCCCCACCGCCGCGGGCGGCCAGACGCTCGGCGAGCGACGGGGCCGCGGCCTGCACCCGCGTCCAGACGCGATTGCCCACGGCCTCGAGCCAGCGACGCACCGGGGGCGTGTCGTACGGCCCACCCACGATGCGGTGGACGTCGACGCGCGCGGCACCCGCACCGAGGAGCAGGGTGCTCAGCTCCCCCGCGGTGACGCAGCCGACGTGCGGGGCGTAGCCGGACCACCCACCGGGGTACAGCGACTCGTCGGGGGTCGACACGACGAGCACGCCGCCGGGCGCCACGGCACGGACGAGCGCGGCACAGAAGTCGGGTTGCCCCGCCGGAGGGATGTGCTCGAGCACCTCCATCGCGGTCACCAGGGGGGCCGGCGCGACGTCGTCGAGGTCCCGCGCCGTGGCGACGGCCCCCGCGACCTCCGCGGCGACGGCCAGCACGTCCGGGTCGTGGTCGACCACCGTCACCTCGGCCCCGAGCCGCTCCCCGAGCCAGCCCGTGTAGGCCCCCGTGCCGCAACCGACGTCCACGAGGCGCGCCGCGGCACCGCCCGTGACCTCCGCAGCGGCGAGGTAGTGCCCGAGGTGCCGTGCGAGCAGCGTCGGTGACGCGTGGGAGGCCGGGTCGCCCCCCTCGGCGTTCGCGCCCTCGCGGGTCGCGGCACGTGCACGGGCGAACCACGGTGCCACCTCGTCGAGGGCGGCGGCGAGGTCGGCGAGGGTCACGGCGGTGGTGGTCAACGAGGGGTCCGGGTCGGCGGCCGCGCAGGCTAACGCCGGCCGTCCGGGTGGCTCTGCGCCGGATGTTGAACGAGGTTCAACGGGCGCTGTACCGTCCGGCCAGCGCGCGCTGCCCGCGCGGCCGAAGCGGGCGCGCCCCGGCGCGACGAGGAGTAGGACGCAGATGGGATTCGACTACGACGTGCTCGTCATCGGCAGCGGCTTCGGTGGCGGCGTCACCTCGCTGCGCCTGAGCGAGAAGGGCTACCGGGTCGGCGTGCTCGAGGCGGGGCGCAGCTACGACCGTCCCGAGGACCTCCCCGAGACGTCGATGGACGCCCGGAACTTCCTCTGGCTGCCCCGGCTGTCGATGAAGGGCATCTTCCGGATCTCGCTGCTGCGCAACGTGCTGATCTTCTCCGGGTCCGGCGTGGGCGGCGGCTCGCTCACCTACGCCAACACGCTGTACCGACCGCTGGCGCCGTTCTACAGCGACCGGCAGTGGGGCCACATCGCGGACTGGGAGGAGGAGCTCGCGCCCTACTACGACCAGGCCGAGCGGATGCTCGGCGTCAACGAGGTGCCCTTCCTCACCGAGCCCGACCGGATCATGCGCGACATCGCCGAGGAGATGGGCGTCGGCGACACCTTCCACTCGACGCCGGTCGGCGTGTACTTCGGCACGCCCGGGGTCGAGGTCGATGACCCGTACTTCGGCGGCGAGGGCCCGACCCGCACGGGCTGCATCAAGTGCGGTGACTGCATGGCCGGCTGCAAGCACAACGCCAAGAACACGATCGACAAGAACTACCTGTGGCTCGCCCGCAAGCGGGGCGTCGACGTCCACGCCGAGCACGAGGTGACCGACATCATCCCCCTGCCCGACGGCGGCTACCGCGTCGAGGCCAAGGTCCCCGGTCGCTGGTTCAGCCGGAAGCGGATGGTCTACACCGCGGAGCAGGTCGTGCTGTCCGCGGCAGCGCTCGGGACGCAGAAGCTGCTGCACCGCAACAAGGCCGCCGGGAACCTGCCGAACGTCTCGGACCGGCTCGGCGAGCTCACCCGGACGAACTCCGAGGCCATCCTCGGGGCCCGCTCGCTCGACGTCAGCGACGACCGCGACTACAGCCGCGGCGTCGCGATCGGCTCGTCCTTCCACCCCGACGAGCACACCCACATCGAGCCCGTGCGCTACGGCGCGGGGTCGAACCTGATCGGGCTCGGCGAGACGATCATGACCGATGGCGACACCGGTCGACCGCGATGGGTCGAGTGGCTGCGCCAGGTGTGGTTCCACCGTCGCCACGCGCGGGAGCTGCTGCGCATCAAGGACTGGGCGCGCAAGACGATCATCGTGCTCGTCATGCAGACGCTCGACAACTCGATCTCGACCTACCTGCGACGCACGCCGTTCGGCACCTACCTCACGTCACGCGAGGGACACGGCGAGCCGAACCCGACGTGGATCCCCGTCGGGAACACCGTTGCCCGCAAGGTGGCGGATCGCATCGACGGCTTCCCCGGGTCGACCCTGACCGACTCGCTCTTCAACATCCCGAACACGGCGCACTTCATCGGTGGCTGTCCCATCGGCGACTCCCCCGAGACTGGCGTCATCGACCCGTACCACCGCGTCTACGGCCACCCCGGTCTGCACGTCGCCGACGGCTCAGCCATCTCGGCCAACCTCGGCGTCAACCCCTCGCTGACGATCACCGCCCTCTCCGAGCGGGCGATGGCGATGTGGCCGAACAAGGGCGACGACGACCCCCGGCCGCCGCTCGGTGCCGACTACGAGCCCGTCCAGCCCGTCCAGCCGCGCGACCCCGTGGTGCCCGACACGGCGCCTGGCGCGCTGCGACTGCCCCTGATCAGCGTGACCTGACGACCGGTCGGGGTGCGGCACTAGGTTCGTGCAGACCACGCAGCAAGGGAGCCGCACCGTGGCCGCCACCCTCAACGAACGCGACGCCGCCACGCTCACGGCACTCTGCGACGTCTTCGTGCCGGCCGTGCGGCCACCGGCAGGGGCCGACGCGACCGCCCGGGCCTTCTTCGCGCTGACCGCGAGCGCGGCGGGGACCGGCGAACGTGTCCGGGCACTGCTGCCCGAGCTGCTGGGCGAGCAGGAGCTCGAGGACCTCTCGACGCTGCTCCGCGTGCTGCGGGCCGCCGGCATCGGCGTCCTGCCCTGGTGGGCCTCGCAGGCCGTCCTCCGAGGGCTCGCCGCCGCGGACGACGAGGCGGCCACGGCGCTGACGGACCTGCGCCAGCTGACGATGGTGCTCCACTACGGCGGCATCGACCAGACAGGTGCGAACGCCGTCTGGGAGCAGCTGGGCTACCCGGGTCCGCCCACGACCCCGGTGCGCCCCTCCCCCGCGCTCCCGATCACGCGGCCGGGGGACGACGTCGAGACCTGGACGCTGGAGGCCGACACCGTCGTGGTCGGATCCGGTGCCGGCGGTGGCGTCGTCGCCGCCCGGCTCGCCGCAGCCGGGCGTGACGTCGTGGTCCTCGAGGCGGGTGGAGCGCACGGCGAGGAGGACTTCCCGGGCGACGAGGTCTCGGCCCTGCGCCGCCTGTACTGGCGCGGCGGTCTGACCCAGACCGAGGACCGCAACGTGACGATCCTCGCCGGCGGCACCCTCGGCGGGGGCACGACGGTGAACTGGTCGAACTGCGTCCCACCACCCGACCACGTCCGGGCCCAGTGGGCCGACGAGTTCGGCCTCGATGGGCTGGACGGTGAGGAGTTCGACGGCCACCTGTCGGCGGTCATGCAGCGCATCGGGGCATCGGACGCCCACACGGTCGTCAACGGCCCGAACCAGCGCCTGCTCGAAGGCGCCAAGGCACTGGGGTGGGACGTCACCACGACCAGCCGCAACGTCGACGGCGACCTCGAGGACCAGCGCACGACCGGCCACACCGGTTTCGGTGACCGCTCGGGCGCGAAGCAGGGATCGCTGCGCACCTGGCTGCCGGACGCGGTCGGCGACGGGGCACGCATCGTCACCGACTGCACCGTGTCCCGGGTGGTGGTCGACGACGACGGGCGCGCGACCGGCGTCGTCGGCTGGTGGGACGACGGGGAGCGTCGTGTCCGGGTCGTCGTCGAGGCGACCACGGTCGTCCTCGCGGCCGGCGCGCTGGAGACTCCCGCGATCCTCCTGCGCAGCGGCATCGGCGGCCCGGCCGTCGGCCGCCACCTGCGGCTCCACCCGGTGCCCATCGTGACCGCGATGTACGACGAGCCACAGGAGGGCTGGTCCGGCCCGCCCCAGGGTGTGGTGGTCGACGAGCGCTCCGACGCATTCGACGGCCACGGCTACCTGCTGGAGTCGTCGCACTGGCACCCGGGACTCACCGCCGGCGCCATCGGCTGGCCCGACGCTCGCGACCACAAGCTGATCATGGGGCGCGCGGCGCGGATGGCGCCGTTCCTGGCGGTCACGCGTGAACGCGGTGGCGGCTCGGTCACCCTCGACGAACAGGGCCAGGGTCTCGTGCACTACCCCCTCGACGACGAGTTCGACCGCGAGGTGCTGCGCAACGGGTTGCGCGACATGGTGCGCCTGCACGTCGCCGCCGGCGCACGCGTGATCGTCGACCTCGCACCGGGCCGGCTGGTCTGGCGCCGCGGGGACGACGTCGACGAGTTCGCCGAGCGGGTCGCGGCCGTGCCCCTCGGCGTCGAGGGGCGGCCGATGTTCTCGGCGCACCAGATGGGCACGGCACGGATGGGCAGCGACCCCCGCACGTCCGTGGCGGACCCGGACGGCCAGCTCCACGACGCCCCGGGTGTCTGGATCGGCGACGCGAGCGCGTTCCCCACGGCCGTGGGCTCGAACCCGATGGTCACGATCATGGCCCTCGCGGACCGCACGGCGAGTCGCATCCTCGGTGCCTGACGACCCGCGGCGGACGCTGGTCGAGGCCGCTGGCCTCGAGGGCGCGGCGCGGCTGACGGTCCAGGAGCTGAACGACGAGGCGGCCACGCAGCTGCTGCGTGCCTGGCGCATCGCCGTCGAACACCAGGACGCCGCGGTCGAGCAGGCCGTGGAGGGCAGCCTCTCGCTGGTCCCCCGACTGCTGCGTCGCCAGGTCCTGCGCGTCCTCGGTGGTGGGTCGCCGTGACCACGGTCGAGGACCTGCGGACCGAGATCGCACTGGCCCAGCTGGCCGACGCGCTCGGCACGACCGCGTCCGGGATCGACCTGCTCGCGGCCGTGCCCTCCACCGACCTCGTCGAGCTGCGCCATGCCCTCACGGACGGCCTGACGGCGCAGCACGTGGCGGTCTTCGACGCGTTCGCCCGCGCCAGCGCGCTCGTGCCCACCCGGTTGGCGGCGACCATCACGCGACGCATGATCGGTCCCGGGCTGGCCGGGCGCATCGCCGGGTCGATGGACGCCGAGCGGGCGGCGGCCCTGCTGCAGCACTTCGACGTGCCGTTCCTGGCCGACTGCTGCCGGACGCTCTCGCCCGCCGCCGCGGCCCGACTGGTCCCGACGGTCCCCGACGAGGTCCTCGCGGCCACCACCGAGCTGCTGGCCGGCCGGGAGGACCACGCGACGCTCGGCCGCTTCGTCGACGTCCTCGATGACCGCCGGCTGACCCTGGTGCTCGACGCACTCGAGGACGCGAGCCACCTGCTGCTCGCCGGTGCTGCGGTCGACGAGGGTGCGGCGCTCGACCGCGTCGTGACACTCCTGTCCCCCGGGCGTCGCCTCGCGGTGCTCGAGGCTGCGCCGGACCATCCGGCAGCCGCAGCGAACGTGCTCGTGCGCATCGCGCCGACGTCCCGCGGACTGCTGCTGGCAGCGACGGACACGCTGGAACCGGCTGCCGTCGTCACCCTGCTCGACCGCCTGACCGGCGCGGTGCGCACGTCGCCGGCGCTGCGGACCGCGGCCGGCAGCCTGCCCGGCCCCGAGCTCGCCGCCGCCGCACGCCACCTCGACCGCGACCCCAC
Source organism: Nitriliruptoraceae bacterium (assembly GCA_041627475.1). GTDB lineage: Bacteria > Actinomycetota > Nitriliruptoria > Nitriliruptorales > Nitriliruptoraceae > JBFGFG01. The sequence goes on from JBFKQZ010000023.1 coordinate 11,478, forward strand.
GATCGAGCGGGCGATCGGCAGACTGGTGCTGGCCGTCGTCGGGGAGGGCGGGACATGACCGAGGACCGTGCACGGCAGCCGCTGACGATCGTGCTCGACACGTCGGACTCCCTGGCGCCCGTCCGACCGGAGCTCGTCGCGGCGACGCGGCACGCCCTCGAGTGGGCGTGGAGCAGCACGCTGCTCCCGGTCCGCCCGCAGATCGGCGTGCTCGCGACCGGCGGCACGGCCACCGTCGTCGTCGCGCACGGCGAACCGCTCGAGCCCGTCGACCTCGACGACCTCGGCGGCACCGGACCGGCGGACGTCGACGGGACGGTCGACCTGCTGGCGTCCGAGGTCGAGCGCATCACCACCGAGAACCTGCGAACCGGGCATCGCACGCTGCGCCCGTGGGTCCTGCTCGTCACCGACGGCCGTTGGGGCAGCCGCGACACGGCCCGTGCGCTCGAGCGACTCCACGGGCCACCGACGCAGCCGGTCGTCCACCCGGTGGGCGTCGGCGACGTCGACGAGACGACCCTCGCCCGCGTGGCCACGGACGCGGGGGTCGCGGTGGACACGATCGCGGACCTCGACCGCGTCCTGCCTGCACTGGTCCGCATGGTGCTGCTGCACCCGGCGAACGTCAGTGCACCGCCCGGCTCACGCGCCCTCGAGGGCTGGTGACGACCCGACGACCCGGACCACGAGCTCGGTGACCCGTGGGTCGGTCAGCAGGTCGAAGTGGCTGCCCTCGACGTGCAGCCGCTCCCCGCGACGCGCGATGACCGGGCGTCGCACGCCCTGCCCGTGCGCGGACCCGCGTCGCACCAGGCCGTCCCCGAACAGCGGGCCCACGCGCGGCAGTTCGGCGCCGACCGTGTGCAGCCGCACGTGCGACGGCAGCGGCGCCGCGACGACCGCGACACCCGGCACGTCACTGTCGTCGTCCACCCCGTGACGCAGGTCGCGGATACCCGCGGAGCGCTGCTCGAACCACCGCGTGATCGCTGCCACCTCCGGCACGGGCGCGCCGGCACGGACCAGGGCCGCGACCGCCTTCTCCAGCGGCGCCCCGAGGTGTGGCGTGCCGAGCGTGACGACGCTGTCGCAGCGAGCCACCCACCCGTGCCCGGCTGCCGCCCCGGCGCGGAGCGCGGCACGTGCCACCAGGCCGCCCATCGAGTGCCCGACCAGCACGACCCGGCCGCTGGTCCCCCCGGCCTCCAGCAGTGCCGCCAGGTCCGCACCGAGGGCCGCCGGCCGCCGGCCGGTGTTCATCCGAGCGAGCAGCACGAGGCGCCCGGCCCCACGGAGTCGGGTCGGCAGCGCCGGTCGCGCGGCCGTGCTGCCGAGCGACCACGCGAGCTCGGTCTCGCACAGACCGTGCAGCAGGACGACCACCTCGTCGGCCTCTGGCAGGGACGCCGGGGCGTCGGCGTTCGTGACGAGCGCACCGTCGGTGGCGAACAGGCTCGTGGACCAGGCCAGGTCGGGCTCCTCCTGCGCGACGTCGTCGCCGACCAGACCGAGCACGGCGCCGACCACGGCGCGGCCACGGGCGGACGCCAGCAGGTCCTCGTCGGACACGCCCGACGCGAGCAGCCCACCCAGCCAGCCCGCGCGGCCGAACGAGGCGCGGACGGCGCCGTGGACACCCTCGCTGATCGCGTCGTGGACCACGCGCGTCGGCGCGCCGAGCGGACCGAGTGCGGTGAAGACCCGTGTCGCGACGGCCCGGTGGACGTCGGCCACGCTGCCACTGATCTCCTGCCCCTGGGCACCCAGCAGCCGCACGAGTGCCGCTGCCATCGTCCCCATGCCGCCTCCTCGCTCCCGGGGAGGCTACGGCGGTCCGGCCGTTGGGTCGGTCACGCCGGTGATGAGGTTGCGCGCGGCGAGGTCCCGGGCGTGCGGACGGACCGGACCGGTCACCGCTGTCTCGATGGCGTCCAGTGCGTGGCGCAGGCGCTGGCGCGCGGTCGGCACGTCCGTCCAGACGAAGCGCACGGGTGAACCGGGCGACAGCCGCGTGCACCGGGCGAGGTCGACGGGTGTCAGCACCGCGATCTTCGGGTAGCCACCGGTGGTCTGGTGGTCGGCCAGCAGCACGTACGGGAGCCCGTCCCCGGGCACCTGCAGCGTGCCCGCCACGATCCCGTCGGACACGATGTCGTGACCGGGTGCTGCCCGCAGCCGCGGGCCGTCGAGGCGCATGCCCATGCGGTCCACGGCGGCGGTCGTCGTGAAGGTCGCCCCGACCAGCGCGGTCCGGGCCTCGTCGGTGAACAGGTGCGTCTGCGGCGCTGGGAGCAGCAGGAGCGGTCCGCCGGGCACGGCCGGCTCGCGCCGGTGCCCGGTCGCCACCGGCCGGGGCGCGGTGCACGGCAGGCGTGTACCCGCTGCGAGTGGGGGTCCCAGGCCGCTGCGTGGGTGCCTGCTCGTCGAGTCGAGGACCGGGGCCACGTCGACCGTGGCCGCCGGGACGACGTAGGCCCACGTCCGTGCGCGCACCGTCACCTGCTCCCCCGGCTCGAGCGTCGCCACCACGGGGGCGGCGAGCACGACCCCGTCGAGGAGCAGCGCTGCCCCCGGTCCGGCCAGCGCGATCGTCACCGGGCCGTCGACGGCTGCGAGCTCGCAGGGGTGCGGACCCACCTCGATGGCGGTGGTCGCGGCAACCTCGTCCGGCTCCCGGCCGGCGAGCCTCGCCGCCAGTCGGTGCGCCAGCGCGTCGACGGGTCCGGAGCGCGGGACCCCCCACCGCGCCGCCCCCACGCGGCCACCGTCCTGCAACGTCGTCGTCGCTCCCGGCGCCACCACCTCGAGCGCGGTCATGGCGCCGCCACCAGCACGACCTCGTCGCCCGGGGCGAACGGCACGGGCGGCTCGCCTGTGACGTCGAAGAGCGGGAGGTCGGTCCTGCCCACGACCCACCACCCGGTCGGCATGGGGACCGGGCACAACGCTGCCTGGTCCGCCGCGAGCAGGACGCTGCCGGCAGGCACCGGCGGCCGGGGCGTCGACCGACGGGGCACGTGCAGTGCCGCGGGGACGCCACCGAGGTAGGCGAACCCGGGCGCGAAGCCGTGGAGGTAGACGCGCAACACCTCCGACGTCAGCAGCGCGACCACGGCCTCGGCACCGTCGAGGCCGGCCCGCGTCGCCACCTCCTCGAGGTCCTCACCGTCGTCGAAGTCCACCGGCACCTCGACCCGCGCCGGACGGGTGGCGGCTGCTGGCGACGCCAGGTCGCGCAGCGCGCCGAGCACGGCCTCCGGGTCGGTCGCGACCGGGTCGAGGCGCAGCAGCAGCGACCGGTACGACGGGACCACCTCCTCGACGCCGTCGATGGCGGCGCCGCGCACGGCGACATCAGCGGCGAGGACGCGGTCGTGCACGGCCGGATCGATCCCGTCGCCGTACTCCAGCACGAGCCCCGTCACGCCGAAGGGACGGACGGTCGCGCCGTCGAGCACGTTCACGAGGCGAAGCGAGCGATCGTGAACCCGGCAGCCTCGAGTGCCGCACGCGTCCGGCGTGCCATCTCGACCGCCCCGGGGGTGTCCCCGTGCACGCAGATGCTGTCGACCTCCTGCGGTCGCCAGCCGCCGGACAGCAACGGCAGGCCGCGACCCTCGGCCATCGCCACCGCCCGTCGCGCCGCCTCGTCGGGATCGTGCAGCACGGCACCGGGCTGGCCCCGCGGGGCGAGGTGGCCGTCGTCGGTGTAGGCGCGGTCCGCGAAGCCCTCACGCGCCACGGGGAGACCGATGCGGTCCGCCGCGCGCTCCAGCGCCGTCCCGGCGATCGCGAGCAGGACGAGGCCCGCGTCGACGGCCCGCACCGCGCGCGCGACCGCGGCGGCCACCTCGTCCTCGCGCGCAGCGAGGTTCGCCAGCGCGCCGTGCGCCTTGACGTGGGTGAGCGTTGCCTCCTCCAGGGCAGCGATCCCTGCCAGGGCCCCGACCTGCGCCGCGACGAGACGCTCCACCTCGACGGTCGACATAGGGATCACGCGGCGGCCGAACCCCTCCTTGTCGGCGAAACCGGGGTGTGCCCCGATCCCCAGCCCGCGGCCAGCGGCGGCACGGACCGTGTCGGCCATCGTCGTCGGGTCGCCGGCATGGCCGCCGCACGCCACGTTGACGCTCGTCACGACGTCCATCATCGCCTCGTCGTCGCCCATGGTCCACGGACCGAACGACTCACCGAGGTCGCTGTTGAGGTCCACCTGCCGCGACGTCATGGCGCCTCCTCCGCTGCTGCGAACCCTAACGTCGACGGTCCCGGCCGGTCGGGACCTCAGGCCCTCCAACGGACACCTCCACGCTGGTCTGCTGACCCCATCGACCGAACGATCCCTCGACACCCGACAGGAGCCGCCATGGCCACCGTGAAGGACATCCTGCACACCGACCTCCGCACGATCGGCACCCACGAGACCCTCGAACGGGCTGCTCGCGTGTTCGCCGGTGAGGTCCTGGGGCTCCTGATCGTCGTCGAGCAGGACCGTCTCGCAGGTGTGCTGTCGGAGCGTGACGTCGTCCGCAGCCTCGGCGAGGGCGACGACCCGGCGGAGACCCACGTCTTCGACGTGATGACCGAGGACGTGGTCACCATCGACGCCTCCGCGACGATCCAGCAGGCGGTCGAGCTGATGCTCGACGACGAGATCCGCCACCTGGTCGTCACCGAGAAGGGCGCCCCGTACGGCATCGTCTCCGCGCGTGACCTCCTCCGGGCGCAGCTGTCGCCCGCGTGACGATCACTCGGCGGACGACGTCAGGCCGGCCTGCTCGCGCAGCCGCTTGAACCGCTCGGAGGTGCGGTAGGCCCAGTGCTCCGGGACGTACCGGCGCGTGAGCAGGACCGAGCACGGCACGCGGTCCGCCACGATGTCCGGGATCGTGCCGAAGAGCACGCTCCGCAGGCCCGTCTCCCCCGACGCGCCGATGACCAGCAGGTCGTGGTGTCCCTCCTCGGCCACCTTCGTGATGGTCGCGACGACGTCGTCGCTGGCCTCCACGATGACGTTGAGGTCGATGTCGCTGTCCGCCACGAGGGTCGCGACCTCGTCCCGGACGTCCTGCTCCTCCTGCTCGGCGTCGACGTTGCCGCGGACAGCCCGGAGGAGGTCGATGCGACCGCCGAACGGTGCCGCCATGCGGATGGCGAGCTCGAGCCCGAGACGCGCGTGCCGCCCGCCACCCCAGGGCACGAGGATCCGGTCGACGCTCGTGAGCTCGCGATCGCGCAGGACCGCGAAGTCCGCCGGCAGTCCGGCGATGACGCGCCGGACCGGCGAGTCGGCGATCCGCCCGAGCGAGAAACCGCCGTGCCACCCGAGCAGGAGGAGGTCGGCATGCTGCTGCATCGTCTCCTCGACCAGCCCGGACGCCACGTCGTGCGCCGGCTCGGCCAGACCGGAGATGGCAGTGCTCGTGACCGGGCGTGCGAGGTCGTCGCCGAGCGCCGGCAACGACGCGATGGCGCTCTCGACGGCGTCGAGCGCCTCGCGGACCTGCGGCGAGTCGCGGTCGACGGCCGCCAGGGGCGTCTGACGCGGCACCTCGACGAGGCGGACACCGAGCACCTCGCCCGGTTCCTCGGCACCCGTGGCGAACAACCGGCCGAGCCGGAGCAGGTCGCGCTCGGTCCGCGGGTTGGCCAGTGCCACGGCGACCCGCCGCGGGTCGGTCGCGCCGGTGATCCGCTCCAGCGGCGCCACCGGCTCCTCGGCCGCCTCGACCTCCATCTGCGTCGGCGGCGCGAACAGGGCGCGGAGCCCCAGCTGGCCCCACCGCGCACGCAGCCGCGGCACGGCGGAGTCGATGTCGACACCGTCGCGACGCACGGCGTACCAGCCGAGGCTGACGGCGATCAGGACGAGGACGGCGAGCTGCGCGGTGGTGCCGGAGAACCCGATGATGGCCAGACAGCCGAGCGCACCCAGCAGCTGCGGCAGCGGCGTCAGCGGGACCCGGAACGACGGCCGGTACCACGGCGGGTCGGCGACGCGCAGCGCGACGGCACCGACGTTGATGGCGGCGTACGAGTACAGCTGCAGGGAGGACGCGATCTTCGCGAGCTCCTCGATGTTCGGCAGGGCCACGATCAGCACGGCCGCGAGGATCGAGGTCAGCAGGATCGCGCGGAGCGGCGTCACGAACCGACGGCTGATCTCGGCCAGTCGCTCTGGGAACAGCCCGTCGCGCGACATGGCGAGGTTGATCCGGGACGCCGCGAGGATGGACGCGTTCGCCGACGACAGCGTCGCGAAGAGTCCGGCGACGATGATGCCGGTCGCTCCGGCCCCACCGAACGCGAGCCTGGCGGTACGTGTCAGTGGGTCGGGGATCTCGCGGATCGTCTCCTGCGTGAAGACGCCGGCCACGACGAGGACGATCAGCACGTAGAGCGCTGTCACGAGCGCGACCGACCCGATCAGCGCACGCGGCAGGTTCTTCGCCGGCTCCTTGATCTCCTCGGCCACGGCCGCGATCTTGACGAACCCGAGGAAGCTGACGAAGACCAGCGCGGTCGTCGACAGCACGGCACCGCTGCCCTCCGGCATGAACGGCGTCAGCTTGGCGGTGTCGGCCTCGAGGATCCCGCCGGCGACGAACACGCCGAGGATCGTCATCAGGGCGAGCACGATCACGACCTGGGCGGAACCCGAGACCTTCGCACCCACGACGTTGAGGACCAGCAGCAGTGCGGCACCGGCCAGTGCCCCGACGACCTCGGGCACGGGGCTCACCTGCGCGAGGAACTCACCCGTGCCGACGAGGTAGAACGCGATCGCGACGGTCAGGGACAGCCAGATGCCGACGCCCGACACGGCCCCGAAGGCGGCACCGAGCGAGCGCGACACGAAGTAGTAGTCACCACCGGACGTCGGCATGCCCGTCGCAAGCTCGGCCGCGGCCGCAGCGGTCAGCATGCAGACGACGCCGGCGACGAGGTACGACAGCAGCGCCGCAGGTCCGGCCAGCTCGATGGCACGACCGGCGAGCAGGAAGATGCCCGCACCGATCATGGTGCCGGCACCGATCGTCAACGCGCTCCAGAACCCGAGGTCCCGCTGCAGCTCGTTCGGTTCGTCCATGCCCCACCTGGTTCGACGGGTGCGAACCTACTGACCATCGGATCGACGCGGGCGGACCACCCGTCCGACGCCCGGAACGATGCAACCCCCGGCGTGGATGTCCGGGGGTTGCATCGGTCTGTCTGGTGCGCGAGAGAGGATTTGAACCTCCACCCAGTTGCCTGGACACGGCCCTCAACCGTGCGCGTCTGCCTGTTCCGCCACTCGCGCGTGTGCTGGTCAGCTGGCTGACCGCGACCGGGGAGAGTAGCCACCCGGTCCGTCGCGGGCCAAGCCGCGGTCACGACGCTGGCGGCACGCGCCACTCGCCCACGTTCCAGAACCCGCTTCCCGGCCACGCAGACGGTCGCAGGCCGCTGACGGCATCCGGTCGCCAGACGTGCGTGACCGCGACCTCGGCGAGCACGACGACGCGCGGGTCGTCCTCCAGCACCTCCTGCACGGCGGCGACGGGGGCGGACGGGGCCATCGGCGACGTCATGGGGTCGACGACACCCACGCCTGCGGCGTCCGCTTCCAGGCCGACCTCCGGGTCGAGCCCGACCTCGGCGAGCAGCCCTGCGAGCGACCGTGCGGGGTCGACCCGCACCACCCGGAGCCGCGCGTCCGTCGGTACGGGCGGCGCGAGGTGCTCCGGCGGGTCGAGGCGGACGAGGGCCGTCGTGACGCCGGCCGCCTGCAGGTCGGCCTGGAGCCGCCGCGCCAGGAGCCCGAGCCCCTCGACGGTCCGCGGGAGCTGGACGACGACCTCGCCCCCAGCCGTCCCCACCGGTGGCGACGGCACCGGGGTCACGAAGGGCAGGACGCCGCCCGGCGGGCGCCCACCGGCCCGCAGCAGTCCCTCCACGAAGGGCAGTGGGTCCAGGCCGCCCGCGGCCGCACGACGGACCTCCCGGCTGCCAGCACCGTCCGGCCACACGAGCTCGAAGCGCGTGCCGCCGAAGACCTCGACCCCCGTCACATCGGTGAGCTCGGCACGCCGCGCGGGGCCGTCGAACACGACCTGGCCCAGGACCGCATCGGCCTCATCACGCTCGAGGAGACCGAGCGCCGTCTCGTGCGACGGCACGACCAGCACCTCCACCGCCTCGAGGCCGGGCGGACCGAGCGCGCCGGACACGTGGGCGGTGAACGACGACCGCAGGCCGGGTTCGTGGCCGTCGAGGGTGAACCACCCGCCGGTGACCGGGAGGGTCGTCCGGTAGGCGTCCAGGCCCACGTCCTCGAGGACGTGTGCCGGCAGGACGCCCGGTGGGCGCGACAGGAGGGCCTGCCAGCCGGCGAAGGGGCGGTCGAACTCGAGCCGCACGGTGTCGTCGTCGACCGCCACGGCACCACGCCAGGCACCCCAGTCCGCCGGCCGTGCGGCAGCCAGGGCCGTGGCCGTCGCGACGACGTCCGCCGCACCGACGACCGTCCCGTCGCTCCAGTTCCCGGCCGCGAGATCGACCTCCACGGCCCACCCGTCGGCGGCTGGCACCGCGCGGCTGTCCGTGGCCAGTGCCGGGCGCCAGCGGCCCAGGTCGTCGACGCGGTACAGCGGCAGGGTCCACAGCGGGGCGAGGTCCCCTGCAGCGACGTCGGCCGGGTCCTCCTGCCACCACACCCCGACCGGGTCCGGTTGGGCGACGACGACGCTCCCGGCCGGCGCCGACGACGTGGTGGGCGCCGGGTCCGGCCGCGCGGCGGACGCCACGTCCGGCGCAGGCGGCGTGGCGACCGGCCCGACGCACCCGGCGAGGAGCCCGACGACGAGCACGGCCCCGAGCACCCGTCCGGGCATCACTCCCCCCGCACGCGCACGGCAGCGAGGTCGACGTTGCCGAAGGGGTCACGCTCGAGCCCCTCGACGCCCTCGGCGACCAGCAGGTCGTCGCGGTAGTGCAGCACGGGGACCACCACGGCGGCGTCCAGGGCGAGGCGCACCACCTGCTGCCACGTCCGGCGTCGGGCGGCTGCGTCGGCCGACGTGTCGGCACGCGCGAGCAGGTCGCGCAGCGGCGCCGGCTGCCAGCCGGTGACCCGCGCCCCGGTCTCCCCCGCCGCGAACAGCTCCTCCGTCCACGGCCGCAGCGTCGCCTCCTCCGGCGACCAGCCGAGCCGCACGACGGCTGGCTGCTCCTCGGCGAGTCGGTCGAGGTAGTCGGCGGGGCCGGTGCGGACCACCCGGACCTCGAGCCCGAGGGCGCGCAGGGCGGCCGAGAGCTGGTCGGCCATCGTGGAGTGGATGGCGTCCTCCGACGTCTGGATGACGATCGGCCCGCGCGGTTCCGCCTGCGCGGCGACCCGGTCCGCGAGACTCTGCTCGATCAGGGTCGCCGCCACGTCGGGGTCGTGCCGGCACCACACGCACGCCGCCGAGCTCGCGCCGGGGATCGTCGGGGGCACCAGGGACCTGGCCGCCG